>JAJYRM010000012.1 GCA_021794075.1 Bacteroidota bacterium
AGGATGCATCTCGCCATAGATTGCCTCCTTGATTCGATTCAAGTGTACGGTTCCGAGCTTGATGCAGACCGTTACTATTCGAAACAGATATCACAATTCGGTGCGCCAATTGTTTACACGTTAGACCCGGCGACGCTGCGTCATTTGCAGAAGCTTTATTTTATCGCGATTTCATGAGCCCATGTGCTGGCACAGCTGTTGAGTAACGCAGGAGTGTATCACGACCGGACTTCGCTCGACTGACCTTTTTATTAGAAGAAGCGAGCGTCGAAACATCCATGCTGTTATGTGGATTGGAAATGTCCGTGACGATTTGTTTCCCGGATGCGCCGAAAAACTCCGGCGCTGTTGAGCCACGAATTTGACAGTAAACCGATTACACATATGGTTATGAATTCTATCGACGACCACGACTCAGGTCATCTTAGCCGTAATCAAGCGATGCTCTTGCATTATGCGGCAATCATAGAGTCTACCCAGGATGCAATCATTTCAAAGACATTGGGGGGGATAATAACGTCTTGGAACCCGGCCGCTGAAAGGATTTTCGGCTACGCTGCGGCCGAGATAATCGGAAGATCGATCATGCTTTTGATCCCTTCGGATAGAAGGAACGAAGAATACGAAATACTCGGGCGGATCGCGAATGGACAGCTGATCGAGCCTCGTGAAACGGTGAGGGTCCGAAAGGACGGCGGCTTGATAGACGTGAATCTCACAATTTCTCCGATAAGAGATCCTTCGGGGGTGATAATAGGTGCTTCGAAAATTGCCCGCGACATAACAGATGAGAAACGCCTGCGGCTTTCTCTCGGAGAAGCGCTTACCAGATTCAAGGCGACAATGGATAGTATGGTCGAGGGATGTCAGATCGTTGGTTATGATTTGAAAGTCCTCTATAGCAATGACGCTGTCGGCAGGCTTCTTGGGCGTTCGCCCAATGTATACTTCGGGATGACGATAAGGGAAGTCTACTCCGAGCTCCGCGGGGCGGATCTCGCGGAGGCAGTCGAGGTCTGCATTCGTGATCGCATCAACTTCAAAATTCAAGTCAGCAGGGGTGACGATGCCGGGAAACTAGTCCGGATGGATGTGAGCGTGGAACCCGTACCAGATGGGGCGCTGATCCTTTGGATAGCTCCGCGGGGAAACATGTAATCGCCGAGGGAAAAACACCACCCGTACGGCCGGGGCATCAGTAGGGCGGACAAGCTACCGCCAAGAAGCCCGAGATCTCGATAATTTGTAGCTGTTCGACGGTTATAGCACAAAGTGTCGGCGCGACATCTTAGCCTGAGGAAAATTCTGGGAACCTCCTCTAGTCGTGCTATGCTGCATCATTGATGCTTCGCGATTTATTCCCGGCAGGCGTCCGCTCACTGTTGAGAGCGGTGCTGATGCTTTTGTCCGTGCTCGTTGTTCTTCAATCAAATGCACATCTTCAGCAACTTCCCTTCAGAAATGACGTGGTCAAAGACGGTCTCACCCGCGATGGAGTCCGTCCAATTTACCAGGACAGTGGGAGCTGGCTTTGGATTGCCACGACTGACGGTGTGGATGGTTATGGGGGAAAGATTTTCACGCATGACACGTCGACAAACGGGCTTGCGGCAGATTTTGTAAACGACATATGTGAGGACTCCAGCGGCGCAATCTGGTTTGCGACTGATTTCGCGGGGATCAGCTCTTTCAGAAACGGACGCTTCAGGAGTTATCTGGTCGACTCCCACTCCAAGTCCTCTCCCGCGAAAAAGTGAATCGAATTCTTGCCGGCGGAGAAGGGAGACTCTGGCTTGCGACCGGTCTCGTAGTTTACATATTTGCGGATGGCCGGTTTACCACGATCGACGGCAGAGTCACAGCCACATCAGTCGAATTGGATGACTCTGGCACTCTCTGGATAGGCACAACTACCGGGCTCATGAAAATTGATAGAAACAAGAGACATTTGTCCCTGACCACAGCGCAAGATCTCGAAGGAATTACCGCGCTCTATCCGGATGATGGCGTAAACCTATGGCCGGGCACGACTCGGTGGTAAGCGTACTTTTAGGAAGTAAATGTAATACCCACCCGATTGAGAGCGCCGCGCTGGAAGAGCTTTGAGATTTGCAGATCCATTCTCAAAACTGGGTGGAGCGAATGATATTGAAACTGACTCCGCAGTCTAATAAGGGAAATGTTATTGACTGCTTGAAAAGGGGGGGCACGATTCTTCCGTGGACTGTTGGGCCTGATTTGGAGGTGCTTCCAGTGAAACAGGCAATCGAAGATCTGGATGATGTAATCGATGGCGAAGTGCTAGGGATGTATTCAACGGCGGCCGGATCGCATGGTCTGCAATAATGATGCCTGAAGCTATGAAACGAACGTGATGTGGATCATAAGCCGCCTAGCAAACGCAGTGGTAACTTGTCACGAAGCTGGCGTCTTGTCGCTATGCTGCATTTCGAAGATGTGTGCTGATTGAGGGACCTTCCAAGCACAAAGAGATAATCAACTACCTGTTGAATTTCCGGGCTCAAAGCCGGACTCTTTCTCTTCCATATTTTCCGGGCGCCACAAATCCCCGGTCGTTTCAGCTCGGCACCGCGTTGCTGGGCATTCATAAGAAAGGAGCATGCAATGCGCTATTTCTTTACCGCGGTCACTGTCTTCCTTCTCGGAGGGCTCGCCATGGGGCAAACGAATTTGTCTGGCACAATCGCGACAGATTCAACACTTACGCTAGCTAAAAGTCCGTACGTCGTCGTCGGCACTCTGACTATACAATCAGGCAAGACGCTGACGGTGGATTCCGGAGCCGTCATAAGATTCCAGCCTGGTACGAGCCTGAGTGCGAATGGAAACATTAAGGCCAGGTGGGCCATATTCACCTCCAGCAAAGATACCACCGGCGGTGCCCCGCAGAAGGGTGACTGGAGCGGGATCACTGTCGGATACCCCAGCGGCTCTACCGCGAAATTCGATACTTGCCAGATAAAGTTCAGCGGTTCGAACGGTACCGCAGCACTATATGCATACAGCGGCAGCATCGATGTTGAAGGATCTTCAATCTCGGCCTCAAGCACTAATGGCATCTATGTGCGTGCGGGCAACTTAACATTGAACAACTCGACGATCTCCAACGTGACGAGCGCTGGGCTGATTCTTGCCGGAGGGACAAGCATCAATTTCGGATCCTCCGGTATTTCCTCTTGCCAGTGGCCGATCCAGTATAACGGCGCCGCATCGCTCGTCTTCAATGGCACGAACAGCCTGACCGGGAATGCGCACAACGGTATCTACATGAATTTCGGTTCGACCGACAATATGGTTCTCGACACGGTTGCGGTACCCTACTACTTTGCGGGTGATTTCACCGTCAATAGTGGGGCTACGCTTCGCATTGCCAGTACTGACATTCTGAAATTCAGCTATGGGCGTCTGTACGTCAGCGGAGCGCTGGTCGCTCTCGCCGGATCGGGGCAGGCAATATACTTCACCTCCTATCTGGATGATAATCTCGGCGGCGATACGAACGCGGACGGCACTGCCACTGCACCCGCCACAGGAAACTGGGGAGGGGTGTATTTCAACAGCTCAACAATGGATTCCCTGTCGGTGATGAGAAGGTGCTACGTCTATTTTGGGGGAAGTGGAAGCATCGGCGGTATTTCAATGAACAACGCAAACCCCACCATCGATAGTTGTAACATGATCAAGAACTACTACGGCGCCATGATGCAGGGTGTGTCGAGCCCAAGATTTACAAACAATACAATCGGCTCAAGCCAGATGGTACCGATCGCAATGTCGTTCGCAGCCAACCCGGTCTTCAACAACAACACTTTTTCGTTTTCCGATAATAATTACGATGCGATCGGACTTCTCGGCGGAACACTCCCTGCCAATTCTGAGCTGCCCATACGGTCCGTGACGAGCATCCCGAACGTAACTTACCTTCTCCTCGACCAGATAACTGTTCCGGCGGGCAGGACTCTGACAATCGACAAAGGGATCGTCATTAAGGGTTTCAACAATTATCACGTGATCACCGTCCAGGGGAAATTGGTTGCTAATGGAACTGCGGACAGCTCGATCGTCTTCACATCGGCAAAAGATGATAACTACGGAAATCCGCACGACACAAACCGAGATGGCAATTCTACGACTCCGGGTGTCGGCGACTGGGGAGGAATTGTTTTCGAGCCGGGAAGCGACACGTCGTCTTTGTTGAATTATTGCCGCTTGAACTATGGAAGCCTTCCTTACGCTCACTACTATAACGGCACATATTACTACTCGGGCGAAGTGTCCATGTTCAACGCGAGCCCGACTATTTCCCACTGCAACATCGGAAATGCGGTCTACGGTATTTATGCTGCACTTTCGTCAAATCCTAAGGTCGTCAGCGACACAATTTTCAATACGCAGTACACTCCGATAGCAATGTCGGTCTCTGCCAACCCGGTTTTCTCAGGACTGAGGTTCCTCAACACAGCATGGACCGCGCTCGGACTGCTCGGCGAGTACGTGGCCACGAACGGTGAGGTGATGCAAAGGACGATCGCAGGGTACGGCAATATCACTTACGTGCTGCTCGGCGACCTTACCATTAACACGGGCACGAACGTGGTGGTCGATGCGGGAGTGGTCATCAAGTCGAACGGCCCCGGCATCTATGTCAACGGCGGATTCAAAGCTAAAGGGAGTGTCGCCGGCGGCCAGGTGATATTCACTTCACTTAAAGACGACAACTACGGGAATCCTGGCGATACCAACGGCGACGGCTTGGCTTCGTCACCCGCGAGAGGTAACTGGAGTACGATAAGGTTCCAGGCGGCGAGCGACGACGCATTCTCTCTCCTTGACAGCTGTCTGATTGAGTTCGGCGGAAATAGCAGCTGGGGTGGAGTCACTTATACCGATGCCGGGAGCCAACTCTCCAACTCGACCATCTCTGACTCATATAATTTCGGCGTCCGCTGTGAGAACAGCTCGACACCGTTAATCAATAACGTCGTTCTCCAAAACTGCCGTCTCGACCCGATAGCAATGTCGCTTCTGTCAAATCCCACCTTTACAAACATTACGTTCGCGGCAAATGGGAGTAAGGGGATCAGGATACTTGAGGGGACGCTTTCTTCAAACGCAACGCTGACCGAAAGAAACGTCGCCGGCATCAACAACATTGCGTATATAATCGATAATCTTACAGTTGGCCCAAGCGCGATTTTCACGATAAACCCGGGTGTTGTAATCAAGTTCTCGAATCATTACGCTGGCATTCTGGTGAAAGGCGCTGTGGTTGCGGACGGCACTGCATCCCAGCCGATAGTATTTACCTCGTTATCGGACGATTCGTACGGAGGCGACACCAACAGCGACGGCAACACCACCGCGCCAGGAAAGGGAAACTGGGCCACCATCGATTTCGTCGCATCAAGCCTCGACAGCCTCAACTCTATGAAGCACTGTGTGTTCACTTACGGCGGTGGTAATGTTTATAGCTACGAATATGGCATTGTCCGCGATTACAATGCTGCACTTGTAATGGACTCCTCCGTCATTGGACAGTCCGCGAATTCCGCGTTCGGCGTATTCGGAAGTGGGCGTCCTGTCGTATCGAACACGCAAATGACCAATGTGAGCTCGACACCTGTGTCAATGAGTATGTTCTCCAATCCTACTTTCATAAACAATTCCGCCTTGAATGTCGGGTACATGGCGCTCGGCATTGTGCCCGAGACATACTCGGTGAACGATACGGTCCCGATCAGAAACTTCGCAGGCTATTCCAATATTACATATTACCTATTTTCGACATGCACCATCAATACTGGAACGCTGATCTCGATTCCCCCGGGGACGGTTTTCAAGGGAGGCAGCTGGAACATAAAAGGGGCAATCGCTGTCTCCGGAACCTCCAGCCAGCCTGTCATATTCACCGATCCTAGTGATGATGGCTATGGAAACCCGGGAGATATGAACAGCAACGGTTCGGCGACGCAGCCATCAATTCAGAGCGGCAACAGAATCTATTTCGACGATGTCAGCACAGATAGTCTGAGTATAGTGCGCTATGCGATATTCAGATATACTGATGTTGGCGTTTATCTGCAACAGGCAGGGCCGAATGTGAACAACTGTACATTCGATCACACGAATTGGGGGTTGTATCTTAACGGTGTATCGAGCCCGGCGCTTGATTCGTGCTTGTTCAGAAATCTGACCTATGCCCCATTTCAAACTTCACTGGTCTCTTATCCTAGGAGTACGCTTGCCGATTCGATAACCGGCTCGACATACAGGGCTATAGGGGTAATAAGCGAGACGCTGGTGCAGGATGTTACGTTGTCAAAGCGGAATTTTGCCGGTAACACCAACATCCCTTACGTGTTTTCGAACTACACCGTAGCGAGCAATGCGGTCCTTACGGTTGCCCCCGGCGTGGTCGTTAAGTTCTTCTCTAATTGCGGGATTACTGTAAACAAAGGTCTCTTGGCGGTCGGCGGATCTACCACCGATAGCACAATCGTGTTCACCGATTTGCGCGATGATTTCTACGGCGGTGATACCAACGCTGACAGCACAAACACAACTCCTCAAAGCTGGGTACCTGGCTGGTCGGGTATCTCCTTCGCGGATCAGTCACTGGATAATCTCTGCAAGCTGAGTCATTGCATAATCAAATATGCGGGGTTGTATTACTCCGGTGCGGCAATAACGACTACGAATGCGAGCCCCACGATAACCTTCTGCAGCATAACCAATAATAGCGATGGCATCCGCGCTAATGGCGCCTCGAACCCAGTCGTTAACTATTCAGATATCTATAGTAATTCCGGTTTCGGCGTGAATAATGTCAATAAGTCTTTCAACATCGACGCCCGTTGGAACTGGTGGGGGAGCAATAGTGGTCCGACTCACTCGAGCAATCCAGGAGGGACAGGGCAGGCAATAACAGACTCTGTAAGCTATAGCTCATTCCTCATGACCGGTGCGTCGAATCCCATCGCGGGGGATGTCAGTTTGAACGGAGCCGTCCAGGCGTTCGATGCATCGATGATTCTTAAATACGTGGTTGCGCCCGTAGGTCCCGATTCGTTGAACGAGATACAGCTGCGGGTAGCCGATGTCAGCGGCTTAGGTGGAGTGACGGCCTACGATGCCTCCCTAATTTTGCAGTATGTGGTAGGGCTCATCTCCGGCTTCCCCGCGGAAGCGAATATGAACTCCAAGCAACTCAGTCCTGCGACGCAGAAGTGCCTGGCGCTACAGAAAGTATCAGAAGTAAGGATGTTGCTCTCGAGTGTGTCAGCCGGAAGGGGGGATTCTGTCATCGTGCCTGTCAATCTTGCAAATGTAAAAGGAGTGGCATCGGTACAGGTGACCGTAAGCTATGATCGTTCAATGTTCACCTTCGAAAAGGTCATTGCTGGGGACATAGCCCGTGGATTCTCGATAGAGTCCGCAGCAGACAAAGAGAAAGGAATCCTGAACATAGCGATGGCGGGCTCGTCCTCGCTCACGCAGGGCGGGACGATCGCAGGCATACAATTCAGGGTGTCTGACGATGTCATAGGAAAGCAACACTCTTCGATCAGCATCGTCAGATTCATGGCAAATGAAAACGATTTAACGAAGCTAACCTCGGCGGGTGACGTCGAAGTTGTCGGAAAGCCGACGGAGTTCAGACTCGAACAGAACTATCCGAACCCCTTCAATCCTTCGACGACAATCCAATTCCAAATTCCTGATGATAATACCGGCGTACGCCTTGTTGTTTACAACATTATGGGCCAGGAAGTGAAGACCCTGATTGACGAAACAAAGAGGGCAGGCGTGTACAAAGCGGTCTGGAATGGAACGAACAACCGTGGCATCCAGGTGAGCAGCGGCGTGTACTTCTGTCGACTCGTCGCCGGAAAATTCGTTCACACAAAGAAGCTGGTATTAGTGAGATAATCACCCGGGGGGTGAAGTTCGAGGCGCGGAGATCGTAAGATCCCGCGCCCTCTTCCCTCCAAAAACATGAGGTGAAACATGGTCAAATCGTTCAAATATTTGCTTGTCTTCCTGCTGCTTCCGGCATATGAGGGGCTGACTGCGGCAACGATTGGCTTGTCGATACACGATTCCACTGTTGTGCAGGGGAACTTAATTAGCTTTCCGATATATGCGGACAGTAGCCTAACCGGGCAGAATGTGACTTCATACCAGCTGCAGATCAGCTACAACACGAGTATTTTTGCGGCAGACACAGTAATCACAACCGGAACAATGAGTGAAGTCTTGGGAAGCGTTTCCTATAATATGAGTGTCCCCGGGAAGATTTCCATCGCAGCTGCTGGAACCGTTCCACTCGGTGGAAAGGGTGTGCTAGTCTATATCAGATTGAAAGCCGTCGGCAGCGGCTATTCGTACCTTTCGTTTACCGACGCGGCGCACAACTTCCTCAATGAGGGTTCGCCGCTGATCGCAGGAGATAACGGCTACATAATCACGCAGGCCGCTCCAACAATCACGGTTAGTCCGGCGACGGGAACCATTACCGTTGGAGATAGCTTGCATTTTACCGTCTCAGGCGGAACCGCGCCTTACACTTGGTCCATAACGAATGGTACAGTGGCTGCAATTAGCTCGTCAGGCTGGCTGAAGGCTTTTCATGCAGGATTCACGAAGGTTGTTGCCGAGGACGCTTATGGAATGATCGATACAACAAATGGCCAAGTTGAAATAAGAGCCTTTCGGCTCACTGTCCAAGACACTTCTTATACGCAGGGACAGACCTTCGATCTGCCAGTGTACGTTAGCAATCTGACCGGTCTTGGCGTGACATCAGGGGCGTTCGACCTGACTTTCAATCAAGACCTGCTGAGTGCCCAGGGTGTTGTGCAATCGGGTACTCTTCTTTCTTCGTATCAACCGCCTGCGGTAAATAACAGCGTATCCGGGAAGGTTAGTGTCTCTTTTGCGGGAGCGATCCCGCTCTCAGGGAGCGGGGTCCTCCTTTTCGTGAGGTTCAAGGTCTCTTCGACACTGACGGGATCGGGTAGCATAACTCCAGCCAATTCTCTATTCAACGAGACAATGCCCGGCAATTCGAAGAGTGGAAATTTTTCGACGATCAATCTCGCGACCCTCTACATAAGCCCTAACACGGCCAATGTAGTAGCAGGAAATACACTTTCGTTTACGGCTTCGGGAGGCACGCCCGCATACTCATGGTCGACGACGGATACGACTCGCGCCATGATAAACTCCAGTGGTCTCCTTACTGGGCTTAGAGGCGGATCAATTAATGTGAAGGCTATGGATGTGTACGGTGGAAGCGGAATGTCAGGGGCGATTCAGATCTACGATACTAAACTGACTATCCCCGACACAACAATTGGAATTGGAGACACAGTCGACTTACCTGTATACATGTCACCGGCTAATTCCGACAATCCCGTTTCAAGTCTTCAGGCAGCTATAACGTACGATTCGTCGGTGGTTCAGGTCGTGGAAATAGTCAGCGCCGGGACGCTAACAGAGGGCTGGAGTTACGTACCAAATGTATCTGGAACGAAAATGATGTTTGCTGCAGCGGGAGCAACACAAATTACAACACCTGGCGTCGTATGCATCCTTCGGCTTCGCGTGAATCCGTGGGCGAATGCAGGTCGGACTTCAGCGCTGACTTTGCAGCAGTTCCTGTTGAACGAAGGAAGCCCGCGGCCTTTGTTCGATAACGGCGCAGTTACGAGCACTAATATTTCGTTGCCGGCCACTCCAACACTTTCGAGTCCAGGAGACGGTGCCACTAGCGTTGGCACTACAATTAACATGAAATGGAATAGTTCTACAGGCGCAGCATCATACAGACTCCAGGTCTCTACAGACTCGGACTTCGCGACGACGGTGTATAATCAAGGTGGTCTTGCGGCACTTTCCGCATCGGTTAGTGGGCTCAATTTCCTCACCAAGTACTACTGGAGAGTAAGTGCCACTAATTCGGTGGGAACCAGCAACTGGTCGGTGGTCTGGAGATTTACGACAGTGATCTCAGCGCCGCCGGCTCCGGTGCCATCATCCCCTGCAGACGGGGCAACCAACGTAGCCATCAATCCTACAATTTCTTGGAGCACTGTGGTGGGGGCAACAAGTTACAGATTGCAGGTCTCTGCTGCATCTGACTTCGGAACCATCCTGCTTGATTCAAGTGGATTGGCAACGACGTCGGTAATCATTGGCGGGCTTGCCAACTCAACGAAATACTACTGGCGGGTGAACGCGGTTAATGCCGGCGGAACCGCTCCATGGTCGAACGTGTGGAGTTTCAATACGATTGTTGCTTCCCCCGGGACTCCCGTGCTGTTTGCGCCTGCAAACGGAGAGACTGGTACGGCGATTGATCCTGTTATGGCCTGGAACAGCTCTTCAGGCGCGACGAGTTATCGGCTTCAGGTCTCAACCGATTCTACTTTCGCCGCAACGGCCCTTGATAGCACAGACATTACCCTCTCGTCGGTTAACTTGCGTGGATTACTTCACTCCACGAGATATCACTGGCGGGTAAGGGCTTCAAATGTCGGTGGAGATAGCCCCTGGTCGTCAACTTGGAACTTCACGACTATAGTAGCTCCTCCCGCATCGCCGACAGGTTTGAGCGTTGCAGCAGCTGGATTCTTCGGAACGAATCTTAGCTGGGTCGATAACTCAATGAATGAAACGGGATTTAAGATAGAAAGGACTCCAGACAGTAGCAGCTCATGGGCGATGATTGCGACGCTCGGTGCAAATTCAACATCGCACTCGGACACCGGGTTAGTGGACGGTTTTCGCTATTTCTATCGTGTTTATGCCTACAATGCAGGCGGGAATTCGAGCAATTCAAATGTTGCAGTAGGGATAACAATGATGCGTTCGCCGGCTGGACTCGCGGCGAACCGAAAAAGTGGGCCCAAAGTCGAATTGACATGGCTGGACAGCTCAGCAAGCGAGGAGGGTTTCAAAATCGAGCGCAAGACGGGGGCCGGCGGAGCTTATTCGCTGATTGACTCTGTGGGCGCAAACGTTACTACATTTACCGATTCAAGTGTAACCGTTGGACAACGTTATTACTATCGCGTGCGTTGTTATAATGCCTATGCGACATCGTCATACTCCAATGAGGTTAACCTTCTTATCACTCTGGTCGTCGGGGATCGTCCTCTGATCCCCGAGAAGTACGGTATTTCTCAGAACTATCCTAATCCGTTCAATCCCACGACCACTATTGATTATCAACTTCCCGAGGCCGCTTATGTCGAGCTATGCGTTTTCGATGTGACGGGAAGGCTAGTGAGAACACTGGTCTCCTCCAGACAGGGTGCCGGGTACTACACCATAAGCTTTGACGGCTCTTCTGCTTGTAGCGGAATCTATTTCTTCCGGATCCGTGCAGGAACTTTTGTGCAGATGAGGAAAATGGTTTTGGTCAAGTAATCATTCTCGGAAAGAGATACCCGTTGTTGTCCCACTATGGGCTTGAGCTCATGGTGGGACTTTTTTTTCTGATCGTCCACGGAGATGTCCGAAGCCCATAGGAGAGAGATTTCATTGTTCGTTTTGAAAGGGACAAATACCCTAGGTTAACAGAAATATGAGGGGCAAGATGTTTCTCTTTTTTGGGTCAGTCTAAACGAACATGGAGGTTCTAATAAATCATGTCGCTGCAACGGCCCGACTGTCTGGTAGAAGCGTCTTACCTAGCTGTGAAAAGCCGACGAAATCGAGCGAGGTTCTGCATGCCATTTTTCATGGTTGGAAGGGATGAAGAAGCGCGGGACCTTCCTCACGTGGCGAACGAAAGATGCGGCATTCGGCCCACCGGAGTGAGTTATGTTTTCGGCTTTGCGTTCCCAGATCTAAGCCGCTATTGTCGACACCAAGCACGGAGACGTTTACTTCAGAGTCAACCAACAGAGGTGAAGGTCCCTCATTGAATTCGGACTCGTCCCCCTGCTGGCAGAGCATATTCTGCGAACATACGCAGAGGCATGCGAATACCAAATCTGTGCCATGATACCCCTAAACGCCCAATGAAACTTGAAAGAGGAGTGGTGACACTTTGGTGACAGTCCCCGCAAAAGCTTTGAATTCAGTGCGCCTGGAGGGATTCGAACCCCCAACCCTCAGATCCGTAGTCTGATGCTCTATCCAATTGAGCTACAGGCGCGGTATGATTAAATTAGTACGTGAAAAACGATTTTCAAAGCGAGTTCTGTAACTGCTTCCTGGCTGATGAACCCTCGGTAATTCCTGTGACAAAATAAATCAGTCGCAATATTTTCATTTTATTTGAAACCAGTTCCTCTTTTTTGCATCAAAAAAATTAGAATGGAGTTGTTATGGCAGAGAAATCCGCAGTAATACGACAAGTCAGAGGAATGACATTCGCCGGGCTTACCGAATCGGGCCACTGGGTGACTGTCGACGGTCCGCCGGAGTTCGGTGGAAGCAGCGCGTCAATCAGACCGAAGGAGCTCATCCTCATCTCCCTCGGTGGATGCACAGGCAGCGATGTCGTTTCAATACTTCAGAAGAAGCGCGTCAAGCTCGCGGGATTCGAAGTCAGACTTAAGGCCCAGGTCGCCGAAGAACATCCGCAGGTTTATACGAAAATTCATATAGAGTATGTCTTCTACGGGGAGAACCTCGCTTCCGCTGACTTGGAAAGAGCAATCGACCTCTCGCAGAACAAGTATTGTCCTGTGAGCGCTATGCTCAAGAATTCCGTCGAGATCACAAATTCATATCTGGTTCTTCCTTCCGATGAATTTCACGCAGTCAAAACAGGAACATAACGAGAAGAAAAAATGGTCACGCCTCAACCCAAAGTCATTATTTTCACCACCCCGACATGTAGTTTTTGCAGGGCCGCCAAGCAATATTTTAATGAGAAGAGAGTCAGATACACGGAAGTCGATGTGTCTCGCGACCAACGTGCCGCCCAGGATATGCTTAGAAGGACGGGACAGATGGGGGTTCCAGTAATTCTCATCAACAACAGGCCGATAGTCGGGTTCGATAAACCGAAAATCAACAATTTGCTCGGAATCAACGAATAAAAGAAACAGGAGTAGAAATGAAGATCCAACCTCTGGACGACAGAGTCCTTGTGGAATTTGAGGAAGATACCGAAGAACGGACTGCGTCCGGGCTTTACATCCCGGATACGGCCAAAGAGAAACCCAGAACGGGGCTGGTCGTTGCCGTGGGCACCGACGAAGATTTGCAGGCGAAAGTAAAAGTCGGCGACAAGATACTTTTCGCGAAATACGGCGGCGAGGAAATCCAAATGGAAGGAAAAGATTTCCGTATCGTCCAGCGAAGCGACATTCTGGGCGTCTTCAAGAACTAGCTCGCATTATCTGGGCGCGCGGTAGGGGAGTGTTGTTCGTCGTAAATTACCGCCGCGCGCTTGACCTACCTTAGTTTCAATTTCTTTATCACACGGATGGCTTCGCCCGTTACGACGGACGTCGAGACATCCCGCGGGTAATGACCCGCGTGATGGATGCCGCACCTCGGCAAGCCGTTTACGCAGTTGGTGAACTCGTGAAGTGTGAGCAACTCTGTCAAAACTTCTCTTAGTTTGGCGGTCTCTTCCGCGCACGAGTCAAAAGTGCTTCCCGATTCTGTCAGGTAAATCGCCATCAGGTTGCAGGCGTGGCCCGGGCCCGCGTGCAATTCGGGTTTGCCAAGAGAGTCAAGCAACCTTGATGAAAGCCTCCTGAATACCTCTTCTTTTTGTCTTTCCGTAAGAGGGGAAAAGGGCAGAACGAGCGGAAGTGCCATGTCCGAAAGGAGTACCGTCCCCTCTCCCACACCTTTGTAGTTCCCGTCTGCCGCAAAGAACTGTGAGTAGTAGCTCGATTCGATTTTTGCGGTTGCTTCGCCGTAAGTCATCTGCGAGCCGTCGGAAGATCTTGCCTCGTCTATCGTCTTCAGAAGGTTGTACCACAACGCGTTAACTGTCGCGTTTTCGACAACCGTTACGTAACCGCTGTCTGTGCCGCCCGAGATATCAATCAGGTTGGTCCCCTTCATTATTGATCCGCCGATATTGTTCTGCATTAGAATTTCGGCTGCATCTTCGAGGACCGGTAAGTAACGCTTCAACCAGTCAGTGGTCTTATCCTTTTCCGCCAGCCGTTTGAGAGCAAGGGCGAAATAAAGTGGCATTCTCTGATCGTTGTAGTTTACATGAAAAGTTTCTTCATCTACAGTGGATGGGAAAGTCCCGCTTACCTCATTGGCTACCATGTCATACAAGTATTCGTTTTCGTACTTCATCTTGTCGGATGAATAGGAGATGCCGTCCATTGAGACGAGCGAATCTCTTATTGTCAATCCCCCGTACGGATAGCCGTCGACAATTGCGTGGCTTCGTATCGCGCGGCTTCTGGCGAGATGGTTGAAAGCTGAATCCGAGAGATGAACGAACCTCTTTGGCAGACCAGCCGTCGCTCGCTTATTTTCGACCATTTCGATGTATTTTGCCTCAATTTCAGGGTACTCGAATTCCGCGAGGTCCCTGGTGGAAGCCGCAAACGTGAGCCCTTTTCCCGGTTCCAGTTCAGTCTCCCAAAAACCGATGTTGAAAAGGTCCTCTCGATCGTTATCATAAAGACTGGTGTCGTGCTCGTATATGAAGTCATAATACCAATGTGACTCCGGAGAGGTCGAGTAGATCTGTGATAGCTTGAGGTATAGTTTCGGTAAATTCAGATCGGCGATTATGCGAACTCCATCCGGGAGCTCGTCTACCAGGAAACCGTCACCGGCTTTCTTAAGCATATCCTTCGGGCGAAAACTTATTAGCGGGAGGAGGCGGATTGTTATCGCTTCGTTGGAATGATTCTCGTAATGGCAGTAGACGGCGCTCGATTCCCTCGGCATCAGTACCTTTTTTGTAATCTGGCGTCCATCAAGGTCGAACGTAACCTGTGGGAAATGATCGAACACGAACTTGCTTAAGTACTTGAAGCCCTCCGGAAAGATCGTCCCGGGATACTGGTTTGTCGAAAGCATGTATGACTTACCATCAATGATGACCTCCTCGTCCAGCTTGTTCAGAAGCGTGAATCTTTTCAGCGGGAAATTTGTCGAGACAGTCAGGAGGGAGTGTTGTCTCCGTGTATTCATAAATGATATGGTGCTGCACGCGTAGCCCCCATCGCCGTCGGTCAGAAGCCACTCCTTTGATGTGGAGATGGCAGAGTTCCTAAGCTGCTTCTGCGTATAACTGATCATCCCACATAATATAAACAAAGTCTCGGCAAGTGAAAACTTGAGCGCTCTTCAAGTAAGTCGAGAAGTGAGCTTGATTAACTCCTTATCGGACTATAAATTCGTAAAAATGAAGAACGTCCGAGCATTCATAGTCATCGTCATGGTACTGGTTGCGCCGGCAGTTTCACTGTGCCAGGTTGCAGGTGGAACAGTTGCCGAGCAGCAGGATTACACGTTCGCGCTAGGTCTTTATCGCGACGGTCAATATCCGCTTGCCCTTCAGCAGTTCAAAGCATTCCTGAGCAACTACCCCGGGTCGCGTCACGTCGACGAAATTACTTTTCTCGCGGGCGAGTGCCTGCTTCAGGAACGCATGTTTGACAGCGCGCTTAGCTTTTATCAGCGTGTGATGGAACAGTTCCCCGGCTCTCATTATTTCACGCAATCAGAGCTCCGCTCCGGGGAGATATATCTTCAGCTGAAGAAGCTCGATAAGGCGGAGAAACTGCTGAAAAATGTGTTGGCTAATTCCGGCGACAATAGCGTGAAAGGCGAAGCTTCCTATAAATTGGGGCAGCTTTTTGTGGCCCGTGAAGACTATAACAACGCCATAAAATATTTCGACCTCACTTTCGAAGGCTATCCGAAATCAGAATTCGCGGATTACGCTATGTACGGAGCCGCGTGGAGTTATGGCAAACTTTCGCAGTTTGCTGAGAGTAAGAAGGCTTTTGCGACGCTTTTGGCAGATTACCCGAATACCAAGCTTCGAGCAGATGCAGTCGAGAAAATGGGTGAGTGTGATTTCTTTCTTGGAAACTATCTTGAAGCGGCCGGCGAGTTTTCAAATGCAATTTCATTGACCGGGGCCCACGATATAGTTGAGCCATCCCTTTACTACCAGGGCCGTGCCTATATAGCGGCTGGCGAAACTGATAGCGCCAGAATTTCATTTAGGGAATATTTGGATCAATTCCCCTCCGGTGATCACTCCCAGGAAGTTCGCGTCCTTTACTCCACGCTTCTCATCGCGGCCAAGTCTGACATACCGGAGGCCCTCCATCTGCTGGGTCAGATCAAGCCTGATGACCCTATGTATTTCAACGCGCGATTGGAGGCGGCCCGCGCTTACGAAGCATCTGGAGATAGTAGTTCCGCGGAATCGACTCTCATTCAGTTGGCAAATTCGTCAAAGTCCGAAAGCCGGATCGCGAGATCTTATTTCGAGCTTGGGAAAATCTATTTCCAGAATAAATCTTACAGGCAGAGTCAGGAAGCCTTCCTTCTGGCTTCAAAGTACCCCGGATTATATGCTGAGGCGATGAAGAACGCCGCAATTTCCGCTGCCGCGGGAAGCGATTACGCGAACGCGAAGCTCTATTTCCTTAATGCCATCTCAAAACTTAAGGGTGCCCAATCGGTTAAGGCTCATCTCGATTACGCCGCGTCTCTGTACGCATCACACGATTTTGCCGGTGCGGCTCAGATTTACACGACTGCCGCTGATATCGCCCCCACCGACAGCGAGAAGTCTGAAGCGCTATATATGGCCGCAGAATCGTCTTACAGAGCGGGAATGTACACGCAGGCCACGGCGGATTACCAGGAATATCTCAAGTCTTATCCTGCCGGCACTCATGTCGAGACCGCCGCGTTGGGCGTCGGGTATTCGTTGTATTTCTCCGATCACTTCGAGAAGGCCGCGCAAACTTTCCAGAATTTCATAAACCGGTACCCTTCGTCGCCAATGCTTTCGGACGCATATTTGAGGATGGGGGACTGTTATTATTATGCTAAGAATTTTCAGCAGGCTCTTGATATCTACAGGAACGCGGCTTCATTGTTTGCCGGGGATACTTCCGCGGCTTATGCATGGTACCAGATCGGACAAACGTACTTCCAACTTGGGCAGTACACTCAAGCTCTTAGCGCGTTCCAGTTTGTCCTTGGTAAATTCACGACATCGTACATAGCCCCTGAGGCACGATACGCAATGGGTTGGGTTTACTTCTCCGAGAAGGATTATAATGACGCCATAACGAACTTCAGTAGGGTCACCGAAGACTATCCAAGGAGTGATGTCGCCGCGCGGGCGCTTTACAGCAAGGGCGACTCTTACTACAACTCCGGGAACTACGAAAGTGCCCTGATCAATTACAAACAGCTGCTGGAGAAATACCCGACGAGCCTGTACGTGGATAACGCGATAGTCGGGATGCAATACTGCCTTACGATACTTGGTCGAACGCAGGAAGCTGAGAGGGTCATTGATGATTTCGTGAAGGATCATCCGAATCTTCCGAACGTTGACAGGATCTATTACAAGAAAGTCGAGTACGCGCTTAATCAGAAACATTATCCTGAGGCAGAGCGAGATTTGCAAGAGTTCCTGGCGAAGTTTCCGCACAGCTCTCTTGTCCCGAAATCACTTTACAACTTAGGCATTGTTCAAATGCATTTGGGCAGGACTCAGGAGGCGAGCCGGGAATTCTCAAGGCTTATTTCCACCTTGCCGCCAAGCGACTACACTACTGCCGGCCAGGTCAAGTTGGCGGAGATCTATACGGGCGAGAAGAGTTATTCGGAAGCTGAGAGGCTTCTTAACGAAGCTGCCGCTGCGTCAAACGACTATAGCACAACGGCTCAGGTCGATTTGGGGCAGTTATACCTTCAACGCGGCGACACGCTCAGAGCAGAGTCGAGCCTCTCCAAGGCTGCATTGTCACAGACCGACTCCGTTAATGACGGCGACAAAGCCGAGGCGAAGGTCCTTCTCAGCGGAATATACTTCGACAAAGGGCGGGTCGCGGATGCCATTTCTCTTGCCAACTCCGTCGCGAAAACACGCGACGACCTCATCGGCGCCGAGGCTCAATTACATGCCGCAAAATATTATTGCGCCTCGGGCGACAGTTCAGATGCGGTCTTGGCTTTCCTCAGGGTGAAGTATGTGTTCTCAAGCTTCCCGAACATGGTTGCAAGGTCGCAGCTCGGACTCGCGCGATGCCTGGTGAAGTTCGGCAACGTCAGAGACGCGAAGTCGCTCCTTCAGGAGTTTATCAAGGGGAGGAGTCCAGATGCGTTTACCAGGGAAGCGAGGGATGAATTGAATAAGCTGAATTCCCGTTAGGAGAAAAGAATAGATGAACAAGACAGCCGTATTCTACGGTACTCTTATTACTATAATTGTGCTTGCACTGATTATATCTTCGGATTTGAATAAGACTCCCGATTTTAAACCCAAGTACGCGGATTTTGTTACCGAGCAGATACTCTCGAAGGATACGACGAACACTTACGGTGAGAACCTTCAGGTCCTTCACGGGATACATTCAAAGGCGCAGCTCTTGAATGTTATGCGTGGGTTCTCCGAGGCGCTCGGCGTCCAATGCGATTTCTGTCATAACACAGACAATTTCGCGAGTGACGCGAAGATGCCGAAGAGAATGGCAAGAATTATGATAAAGATGGTCAGAAACATCGACGAAAATTATCTCAATCAACCCATGATGAAGAAGGTGACATGTTTCACCTGCCATCGTGGACAAGAGATTCCCAAATTGGTTGCTGAAAGGTGAGAGTCAGGTTCTTAGCAATAATATGGCTGTTAGGTGCATGCGCGTCGAGCGCGATGGCGCAGGGAATTGTTACCCCGCCAACTTCCACTTTCCAGCCCGACTCCGCTCTCCCCAGCGTCAAGGTCCCTGAATTTGTCATTACCGGTAAGACTCAGGTTTCGCTTCCCAAAGCCGCCAAGCCTACGGTGAAGATAGACTCAAGCTATTTCCAAGACAAGAAGATTCGCGGCGTTGAAGCCGAGCTTCCTCTGAACCGTGATCTAAGCAGGCAGAACATTGAAAGAACTCAGGCCAGATCGGGACTCTTCGCGCGCGCCTCGTTCGGTCATTACACAACTACGAACTACCTGGTCTCGGGAACCGAAAGCGTTGGCGGTTTCGACCTCAATGGCAGCGTGTCCGGCGACTATACTTCGGGATTCATTCCGAACACGCTCAGCAGAGGCTTTTCGATTCAGGCGGGACTATCGAAGGATATTGATTCACGCGAGATGATAAAGTCGAGCAATTCGCTGAACTTCGGTTTCTCGCGGTCGAGCTTCTCATTGTACGGCGGTCCGCAGCCTGCTTTGCAAAGATCAATCTCAAAAGTCGGGGCCGGCGTGAACACCGACATGTACCTCGGCGAGCTGCCTCTGGCCTTCGGACTCGACTTCAATGATTTTTCGGTCGACGATTATTGGCATGATTCTCAATCGACTCTTGGTCTCATGGCCAGCACGCAGGTGCAGATGCCATCCGGATGGCTTGGCTTCAAAGGCAACTTCATGTTCGGGAGCCACACGCTCAGCGGACCCAATGGCGGGCTCGTTACCAACCCGCTGGCTCCCCCTGATTCCGCTGGGATCAATAGATCAATCTATGATTTTCGACTTGGCGCCAGCTACGGAAATTCGTTGATGTTGGGAAGCTTCACTTACTCGCTGGGTGTCGAGTATTATCAATACCGCGATGACTCTTCAAACACGGTCGCCAAGCTGTACCCCGATGTCAGAGCTAACTACAGAGCCAGCGATATGGTCTCGCTCTACGCGAGTCTCGACGGGGCCGTGAGGCAGGGGAGCCTGGATGAATTTTTGTCCGAAGATCGGTATGTCGACGGCCTGTTCCCGCTTGTCAACACTCAGAACAACCTGGTGGTTAAAGTCGGTAGCAAAATTCTTCTCTTCGACGGATTTGCGTTCATTCCGCAAATCGAATACAAGCGTGCGAAGAATCTGCCTCTTTTCTTTTCCGACCTCTCTAACATCACCCGGTTGACCTACGCGAACAGCGCGACGATAACTTCGGTGTCGCTATCGGCCGATTACGACATTGAGGATCTTTCGGCAAAACTAAGCCTCGAATATCAGAAAGGGACAGTGGACTCGCTCTCTACGATACCCAATTTGCCTCCTTTCAATGCGGACCTTGGGCTTGATTACCGGTTCACTAAGCAGCTCAACGCCACGGCGCATTTTCTATTCCTATCATCGAGGTACTCCGATCTTTCCCTTACAAGAAAGGTGAACCCGGTTGGATTGCTTGATGCCCGGATCGCATATGATTTCAAGATCGTAGAGTTGCCGGTCCAGGTATTTGCCGGTGGAAATAACCTGTTCAATGAGAAGTACTACATTTGGCAAGGCTACCAGGAGTTCCCATTGACACTCTATATCGGTCTGAGTACCAGGGTTTTCTGAGACCTAGCGCACACGGCTCATCATACTGGCCGATATGTTGTGAAATGAGGTTGAATCAATTGAAAATATTTCGCACTTTGAAGGCAACGAACTCCAACCAATAGAGGAGGATTTCACGATGGGAAATCTGAATTTTCAAGAAGGCCAGAATGAGAATCCCGAGCAGGATCCAAATGAAAACCAGGGATCGAATCAGCCGGAAGAAAACGATCAGAAAGACTTGAGGGTAGACGAAGGCTATATCGATGATCCAACAACAGGTTCGTCTAAGTTCCTCTGGATTGCTGTCGTAGTCGTGCTTATTGCGGGCATCGGGGGTGCCCTTTACATGCTGAACCGGGCGGGCTATTTGAAGTTTTTGAACAAGAAGAAGGCAACAATTACAACGATGACTACGCCTGCACCCGCAGCTACTGCTCCGACTACGGTGCCGAGTAAATCGACTCCCACCGCAAGGCCAATTGGGAGACCTCAGGGCTCTTTCTCCTTGCAGTTAGCCGCGTTCAGAAAGAGAGGGCAGGCTGACAGGTTTGTATCATCCATGAAGAAAAAGGGAGTCGACTCTTACGTGGCTGAAAGCGTGGCCGGTGGAGTAAGGTGGTACAGGGTCTGCGCGGGCTCGTTTGATACGAAATTGAAGGCGATCGCCGCTATTCATAACATGAAGCAAAAAGTTGGAACCGATGTCTGGGTTGTACCCGCTCAATGATAAGTCAAAAAGCGTAGCAGGTTCGTACTTCTACAGGCAGTACGAGCTTAAGAGAATCTATCAGAAGAACTTCTACAACGGCATGTTCCTCGCTATTGGCGTGCATGCCGCTCTTTTTCTCATTCTAATTCTTTACGCCCCGGTCTTGAGTAAGCCGCCTGCCGTGAAGATGGTTCTTCTTCCCCCCGTAGACGTGCACTTCACGGTTATGGAGATGAAAATGGTCGGAAGCAAACAGTCCGGCATGGATCTATCCGGGGCTGGCGGTGGTAACGGAACAATTCGCCAAAATGCGGCGGCCGCTTACGCCATTGCCACTCCTTCCAATAGGGCAAGCCGGCTGGCCACGATAGACCAAAAAGCTGCCATTGTGCCGCGCTCGCTTCAAGGTCCGGGCATGAACAACATTGTCGGCATCAATAAACGACCCGTGTACTTCGATACCGTGAATGGGTTCAGTGGAAATTCCACGAGCGGCACGGGGTCCGGAGGCGGTATTGGTACAACGATAGGCGATACCATCGGCACCGGATCCGGTCTCACCGGTAAACCGGGGTTCGGCGGAGGCTTTGGCAACCGCTTCGTTCCGGGCAATCCAGGAAATAACTCGGCGTCCGGAACCCCATACGCGATATCGTGGAACGGCGTCGCCCGCGCCCTAGTAGCGGGAACGCGTCCGACATTTCCTCCGGGTGCTGAAAGCGGCGGAGTTGTCAAGATCAGGATAGTCGTTAATCCTGCCGGCGACGTGGTGTCGATGGTCCCGGTACAGAAATCAGGCGCTCGATTGGACGAAGCGGCCATGGCCGCGATCAGGTCTTGGCGCTTCAGCAGGCTGGCAGCTAGCTACCCGCAGGTCAACCAGTCAGCGGTCGCGACGTTCGTCTTCAAGGCGGAATAAGCCAGGTGTGTCCGGCCGGGGCAAGCAAGCTATCCTCTCGCAGATTCAAAAGGACTTCGGAGCGATTGGAGGTGGTCGCTTCAAGACTTCGTGATCTGTTTGGGGTGCCGGAAAGAAAGCGCAAACTCCCTGATCCGCTCGATCTCCTCGTCGCCACCATTCTCTCCCAAAACACAAACGACATCAACAGCCATAGGGCTTACACGAATCTGAAGGGCAGATATCCAGACTTCATGGCGCTAGCGGATGCGCGACCGCGCGAAGTGGAACGTCTCATAAAAGTGGGTGGGATCGCCAATAAGAAAAGTAAGACAATCGTGGCCGTAGTCGCCGACATAAAAGTGAAGTTCCCGAATTTCGACAGGAAGAGGCTTCGGAAAGAGAACACGAACGTGCTTATCGATATGCTCAGGGAGTTGAAAGGTGTGGGATACAAGACCGCCTCATGCGTCTCGTTGTTCGCACTTGGAGACGACGATGCTTTTCCCGTCGATATTCACGTCCATCGCGTGTTGAACAGGATTGGAATAGCCCACGAGAAAACTCCTGATAAGACCTATCTCGCTGTCAGAGATTCCGTTCCGAAAGGGAAGGGATATGAGATCCACTTAAACCTTATCAAGTTCGGCCGGAAGGTGTGTACCGCTCAGAGGCCGCGCTGTTTTGAGTGCGTGCTCTTCGACGATTGCGAGTGGAATGAAAAGACACTTCACGCGGAAAAGCGGGCTCTGCCTGCCGATGACAAGAAAGTTGAGTTCATGCTTCTGGAAGAGGTCTGATCGACGGAAGTCGCTTCAGTTTCCTTTGCAAATCTGATTTTGTGAAGTAAATCAGTGTGGTAATTGGTTGACAACTAGCAAGTTACGAGGGAGCGGAATTAATCGGCGAATGGAAAATCATTTCGTTATTGAATTTTATTTAGGTATTGATTAAGTAGAACCAATGAAAAGGCTCGAAGAGACACGGGCGCCGCGCATAAGCGGCATAAACGTTTTGGGCGAGACTGTCGAAGTAGATTATTCGATGTACCTGATGAATATCTTACTCTTCTTCGAGCCGGTTTCGAAGCATTCCATTGATTCCGTCGAACAAGTCCGGCTTATATCCACCCGCTACGAGAAGCTTTCTACAGGATTCTGGTATGTTATGGAACCGCGACTGTCGTGCATGCTGCATTCCGAGGCGGCAAAGAAGGCTCTCGACAGGATGGGAATTTTCGATAATATTCTTTTCGACCCCAATAATATGATTGCGCTTCAATCCGGAGTCCAGACCGTTCCAACAGTTTTCGTAGTGGATTCGAACGGCTTTCTCAACTCGAGGTATGAGGGGGAGATCAGTTGGGTTGAGATCGAGCGAAACATACAGGGCAGGGTCGCCCAGTCTGGTTATCGCGAAGAACTTCCTCCAATGCCGAAGCCCGGCTACTATTCGCGCGCATTGCGGTCGGCGTCTGTCATGCGTCAGATGGGATACGCTAGCGGCGATTATGTCTTCAGTAGCGCAATTGTTCCGGAATCTGATCAACAATTTTCTCTCCCGAACTTTTATCTGCTCAATACTATCTATCCGTTTGGTGCGTGGTACGTCAGTAGAGATTTTATCGAGGGAAAGTCGGGGAGCACATTATATATCAGCTGCGCGAAGGATGAATCGGTCTATTTGTTCGCCGGCTCGGAGGGACGGACGCTAATCAGGCTGCACACTTCGATCGAATCGACACAGCATGTATCACTCGGGAAAGACGTTAAGAGTGAGAACGGCGCGCATCAATTAGAAGTTGATGACTATCAGCCCTACGAGCTCATCTCGAATACTGGGGATTCCGACGTGCTTGTCAGCCTTCAGGTAATGTCTGGCTCGTTGCAGCTTTTCGCGGTAGAGTTTTGTCCTCAGGCAGAGGTCTTTTCTGGCGTGAACGCTTCCCGCCCCGCTCGTCCGTAATGACATCTCATATATATTAACGTTGGTGCGACGAACTTTCCCACCTATCCGCCATTTTTGTAATCGGCAGGAACTATCCACTTATCGGTGAGATCCCTTCAAACGAAGAAATTTTCTCCCGAAAATCCGGCGGTATCTCGGTTGTCTTCCTTCCCGAGTAGTCGTATGCAACCAGGACGCTCGATCCGTCCGCAACCTTGCGCCCATCGATGGCATCAGTTATCAGGTAGGTCATCTCGAAACTCTTGTTTTTGAGCCATGTGACTCTTGTGAATACGCGGAGCACTTCTCCGTAGTATGCAGGCGACCTGTAATTGCAGTGCATATCCAGGACTATGATGCCTAGAGAGGAAGTATCATCTTTTGGAATCTCGAAGAGGTTGCGGAGGTAATGAACTCTTCCTTCCTCGAAATAGCTGATGTAGGTTGCGTTGTTTACGTGACCGAGCGCGTCCATGTCGGAAAAACGCACCGGGATATCGACGCTGAATTTGAAATCTTCTTTTTTCATATATGAAACATTAATCAAAGGTTGCCAGACAATCAACGTGATGAAAGTAGGGAACACTTCGAGCCTCATTATGCATCATGGCCGCCGGGCAGGATCAAGATGATTACATAGATAAACGCTGAGGAAGAAAAGAGAGTGGCACGGAGCATTCAAAATACTCTCCCTGGAACTCACTGGTGCTCCGAATAACTCAGTGAAATTGTCGAAGCCGAGAAGCGTCCGCCTGCCAGGTAGATTCTTTTGAGAGGACATTAGTGACAGTCGCGCGTGCATGCGTTGCCCTTTCGGGTTTTATCGGTTAGATTTATACAAGTGAACCCCAATTAAACCGCAGACTACAATGCAAACAAAACTTATCGAAACGATCAAATCCAGGGCAAAAACCCTCAAACGCCACATTGTACTTCCCGACGCCATGGACGAGCGGGCTATACTCGCGGCGCGCAAAATCACAGATGAATCAATTGCAAAAGTTTCCCTCATCGGAGACGAAAAAGATGTCCGAAGGAAAGCGGACGATCTCAATGTTCGGTTGAATTCGATCGACATAATTGATCCTGCAAAGAGCAGCAATCTCGACAAATATTCGAGCTCATTTTACGAAAAGCGTAAATCAAAGGGAGTGACTCCCGAGATGGCGCTTGAGTCGATAAAGAAGCCGCTGTTTTTCGGCGCGATGATGGTCAAAGAAGGACTCGCGAACGGAAGCGTGGCTGGTTCTCTGTCCACAACCGGCGACGTCCTACGAGCGGGAATTCAAGTCATAGGCATGAAGGAAGGTATATCGATTGTCTCGAGCTTCTTCCTGATGATATTCCCTTCCAAAGTTTACTCATTCGCGGATTGCGCGGTCGTGCCTGATCCGACTGCCGAGCAGCTTGCGGACATCGCCATTACAACGGCGGAGAACCACAGGAAACTCGTGGGCAACGAGCCCCGGGTCGCGATGCTATCTTTCTCGACGAAGGGAAGCGCGAAGCACGAGCTGGTCGATAAGGTGGTGCAGGCGACCGAGCTTGTGCACAAAAGGGCTCCTGACCTCAAGGTCGATGGTGAGCTTCAGCTCGACGCGGCCGTCGTGCCGGATGTGGCGAAGAGGAAGGCGCCTGCGAGCGCGGTCGCCGGCGAGGCGAACGTCCTTGTATTTCCAGACCTGAATGCCGGCAACATTGGGTACAAACTGGCACAACGAATGGGAGGGGCTGACGCGCTCGGTCCGATCGTGCAGGGCCTGAATAAACCGGCCTTCGATCTCTCCAGAGGATGCAGCGTGCAGGATATCGTCGACGTCGTGGCGATAAACTGCGTAATGGGATCGTGATATCTCTAGGCTATGTTTTCTTGCCGCGAGTCTTAATCCTCCAGGACAAACAAACGGCGTGAATTGCGCGAGGGGGCTCGGCGATACTTTTCATGAACGTGCTCCTTCGATCGTCGAATGAAGAGAACTCCCTCCGCGCGCTTCATTGCTGCGTTGGGTTCGCGGTTCCCTCAAACGCGAAAAGTCTTACGGGAATGTGCTCTTGAAAGTGGTTCGACTTTTCATTGGGGGCTCTGCCGATGGCTTTTTGTCCCGGCTTCGGCGCGAATGAGCGGCAGGCTCGTCCTTTTTGACCGAAAAGATCGCAAAGGAAGGCGAGAAGTTCACATCGACGAGAGAAAGGCCATGATCAAGCTATTATCCAGTCAGGCTTGTTGCGCATCGAATGTGTTTTTTGAAACTCTACCAACGGTTTGCTAACTTTTCATTTGAATTGCCACTCGTCGCCGTCCCCTGATGCCGGTATCGCGTGGAGCTACTAGAACATTGATTCCCGTACTTGAATGAAAACAGAGAATATGACAGTCAACGTTGAAGGCATTATCATCGGAGAAGGCAACCCCCTCGTTGTGATAGCCGGCCCGTGCGTGGTCGAAAGCAGGGAGCTGGCCTTTAAGGTCGCGCGTGATGCGAAAAAGGTCACCGAAAAACTCGGGATACCGTATATTTACAAGTCCAGCTATAAAAAGGCCAACAGGACGAGCGGGAAGACCTTTATGGGCATCGGGGTGGACGAAGCGTTGACCATACTCTCGGAGGTCAAAAAGGAATTCGATCTTCCTATTCTCACGGATGTGCATTCGGAAGAGGAAGCGAAGATGGCCGCCGATGTTGCCGACGTGCTTCAGATCCCAGCTTTCCTTTGCAGGCAGACAGAGCTATTGGAGGCGGCCGGAAGAACCGGAAAAGTCGTGAACATAAAGAAGGGACAGTTCATGGCCCCCGAAGATATGCGTCTCCAGGCCGACAAGGTGCGCGAAGCGGGAAATCAGAATGTCATGCTGACTGAGCGGGGGGCAAGTTTCGGTTACCACAACCTCGTGGTGGACATGAGGTCGCTTGTGATCATGAAGGAGAGCGGCTGCCCAGTGATACTTGACGCAACCCATTCGCTTCAGCTTCCCGGAGGCGAAAAGGACAGGACGGGGGGGCAGCCTCAATTTATATTTCCGATTGCGAGAGCCGGCGCGGCAGTCGGCGTCGACGGTGTCTTCCTTGAAACGCATCCGGATCCTTCAAAGGCTTTGAGCGACGCTGCTACGCAGCTACGGTTCGACCTGTTCGAACCTCTTCTCACTCAGATAAAGAAGATCGACGCCGCTCGCCGGGAATTCGGACCGTGACTAAACATCAGACTCTCCTTCCAAAGCTGAAGAAGATAAGGGCAATCCTGCTGGACGTCGACGGCGTTCTTACCGACGGCGCGATAATCTACGGCGTCGACGGCATAGAGCTAAAAGTATTTGATTCGCAGGATGGGTTCGGAATTGTCAACGCCATCAAACTCGGGATAAAAGTCGGCATAATTACCGCCAGGAAATCTGAAGTCGTCGAACGACGCGCGGCAGATCTTGGCATAGTCGATCTTTACCAGGGTTCAATCGATAAGCTGACGCCGTATGAGAAGATAAAGAAAAACTATTCTTTTCAGGATTCGGAAGTGGCGTATATAGGTGATGATTTGCTGGACATGCCTCTACTTCAACGGGTCGGGTTCAGCGCCGCGCCCGCGAACGCAGTCAGGGATGTGAAGATGAAGGTCGATTACGTTGCAAAATCGAGCGGCGGCCATGGAGCTGTCCGCGAAGTGATCGACCTTATACTCAAAGCACAAAAAAAAGTAAGCGGGGATCATGGACGCTAAGGAAAAAGGTAAAGAGGTTGTAAGAATTGAGGCGCGCGCGGTTCAGGCCCTCGAAAATAAGATCGGCGAAGAATTCGCCGGAGCTGTTGACCTCATAGCGAGCATTTCCGGAAGAGTCGTAATAACCGGGATGGGGAAATCGGGCCTCATCGCGAGGAAGATCGTCGCTACGCTGAATTCCACAGGCACGGCGGCGATTTACATGCACCCGAGCGACGCCGTGCACGGAGACCTCGGTATGGTCCGCCCCGAAGACGTGGTCGTCTGCATATCCAATAGCGGCGACACAGAGGAGGTGGTACAGCTTCTCCCAATGTTCAAGAGGATTGGCGTACCCGTCATTTCGATTCTGGGGAATCGCACCTCTAAGCTGGGACGCGAAAGTGATTTTGTCATTGATGCTGACGTCGAGCAGGAAGCGTGTCCTTATGATCTCGCACCGACAGCTTCGACAACTGCCGCCCTCGTGATCGGAGACGCGCTTGCTATCGCGCTCCTCGATAAGAAAGGGTTTACAGAAGAAGAATTTGCGATGTTTCATCCGGCGGGAAGTCTCGGCAAGCGGCTCCTCCTGAAGGTTGGGGAGCTCATGGTCAGAGGAAAAGACATGCCGACAGTTCTAAACACCGCTTCCCTCCGCGAAACAATACTGGTCATGACTTCGGGGAGGTTGGGCGCTGCATGCGTCGTCAATTCTTCGGGAGAGCTTGCGGGGATAATCACAGATGGCGATCTTCGCCGGCTGCTCCAAAAGAATCTGGATTTCTCTCAGATGACCGCTGAGGGCGTGATGACGAAAAATCCGAAAGTTGTGAAGCCGAACGTGCTCGCCGTCGCGGCGATCGAAATGATGGAAAACTTCAATATCACGCAGCTTGTCGTGGTCGACGAATCTCGCAAACCTGTCGGCATGCTCCATCTTCACGATCTCGTCAAGGCGGGGCTCTCTCCAAAGAATGATGTATGACTTACGGCCTTCAAAAGGGAAAGGGAACTCCCTGGTCCTGGATATGTGTGCCTGTGGAACTCGGAATGTTGCTGAATATTCAATCTTCCTTCCAAGGGAAAAAGTGATCCGATGAGGCGCCTTAGGAATCTGGTCCTGCTCCTTCCTTTCTTTCTTATCCTCGTGCTTGCAGGATGTCAGGATAAATTGAAACCGACAGTGGTGCCGGTGACAGGAAGGCTCCCGGATCAGGAAAGCTGGAATTCCACAATAGTCTTTAGCGACAGCGGACAAACCCGCGGTATCCTCTGGGCCGGGCACGTGCTGGTATTCAACAACATTAACAAGACTTTTCTTGGAGACAGCATCAGGGTGGATTTTTACAACGATGAGGGACAGCACACAAGTTATCTGACGGCTGACAGCGGCGTGGTTGACAACAACAATAACAACCTGGAGGCAATCGGGAACGTTTACGTTCATAGCGACAGCGGGACATCTCTATGGACCCAGAAGCTTTTCTGGAATAACAACACGCAGAAGGTAACTTCCGATGTCTACGTCAAGATAGTTTCGACAAAGGAAACTTTGGAGGGAATCGGATTCGAATCCGACAGGGATCTCACAAATTATAGGATATTCAACGTCAGCGGAGAAGCAAAGACGACTAAATGATGGTGGAAAATTACGCTTGGAAGGAAGGAAAGGGGGATGAGGAGAATCTGATCGTCTCGGGTTCGACGGCATTCCGATCAGCATCATCCAACTCGAGCCTTTTGCTGGCCCCATTTGTGGCTCTTCTCCTGAGTCTCTTCCTATTTTCCGTTCCAGTCAAGGCCCAGCAGCCGGTCAGGCTCATCCATGCCGACAGTCTCGTGGGGTACACGGTGAACGGGGACGCCTACCGCGAACTCGTAGGTCATGTGCAGTTGGAACAGGACAGCACTACGTTGAGCTGCGACCGCGCCCTCCAGAATTTGACACGCGATTCTGTCAGTCTGTACGGCGACGTCCACGTCAACGACGACACTCTCACGCTCATCACTCAGCGAGCGCACTACTCGGGAAATACAAAGACAGTCACCAGCCACGCACCGGTCTATCTCAACGACAGGCGCCGTACTCTCACCGCGAACAGTGGCTCGTATGATGCCGAGAGCAAAATCGCTAGATTTTATGGGAATGTTTTCGTCCATGATTCATCCTCATGGCTGAAGAGTGATACTCTTTATTATTACAGGATCCCGGACAGCACCATAGCGAACGGTAACGTCAGGATAAAAAGCCTCGACAATAACGTCACGATCTACGGGGCGCGCTTCAGAAACTACGGAAAAAAGAACTACAGCCGGATGACCGGCAAACCTCTTCTTGTCCAGATCGATACGGCGTCGGACGGCAGGATCGACACTTTGATGATAACGGGGAAGACGATGGAGGCATATCGCGACTCGGCGAACGACCGTTTCGTCGCAGAGGACAGCGTGAATATTGTCCGTGGGTCACTCTCGGCCCGCTGCGGCTACGGAATATACCTCTCATCGGACAGCCTCGTCATCCTACAGAAGAGTCCCGTCGTCTGGTACGAAGACAACCAGTTGAGCGGCGACAGCATTGCGGTCTATATCAGGAACAAGAACATCTCGAAAGTATTTGTGTCGGGCGCGGCGTTCGCCGTCTCGCAGAGCGATTCGCTCCACACCGAAAGATTCAACCAGCTGAAGGGGAAACAGCTTACGATGTACCTGCATGACAGGAAAGTAAGCCGGATCATCGTTGAAAGTAACGCCACCAGTTTGTATTATCTCTACGACAAGAATAAACCCAACGGCGCTAACAAAGTGAGCGGGGACAGAGTTGTAATGTATTTCACCGGCGGAAAGATCGACAAGATATCCGTGATAAACGGAGTCGAAGGTGATTACTATCCCGAGAACATGGTCAAGGACAAATCGGGCGCGTACAACCTCGCGGGCTTCAGGTATTACAAGACACGTCCTCTTAAGAAAACGATGCCGGACATTTGGAAGTGAGCACGAGGTTGCCGGTCGAGAATCAGACAAGTTTCGCGGAACAGCATCCTGTTGAACAGCCGACTAACAGACGGAGTACGTTGTATTCGCGCGAGTTGCAAAAGAAGTATAAGAAGCGGTATGTAGTAAACGGCGTTTCGGTGGATGTAAAGCAGGGTGAGGTCGTAGGACTCCTCGGGCCCAACGGCGCGGGAAAGACTACCACCTTTTACATGATGGTCGGCATGATAAGACCGAACGCGGGCAACGTGCTCATCGACGATGCTGTGATCACACAGACGCCAATGTACAAAAGGGCGCTTCTCGGCATAGGATACCTTCCGCAGGAGGCCTCAATATTCAGGAAGATGACCGTCGAGGACAACATAGAGGCGGTGCTCGAGTATCGAAGGTTACCTCGCGCCGAAAGGAAGGCGAGGCGAGATCGCCTCATAGAGGAGCTCGGTATCGGTCACATAAGGAAGACACTAGGTTACGCGCTGAGCGGCGGCGAAAGGCGTCGGACGGAGATTGCGCGGGCGCTCGCGACGGAACCGAAGTTCATGCTTCTCGATGAACCATTTGCCGGAATCGACCCTCTTGCCGTCGAGGACATCATGAAGATCGTCGTCAGTCTGAAAGAGAAGGGGATAGGAGTTCTAATAACAGATCATAACGTTCACGAGACTCTCTCGATCGTTGACCGGGCGTATCTACTGTTCGAAGGGAAGATATTGAAGGCTGGCACATCCGAGTTCCTCGCGAACGATCCTGAGGCGAGGAAGCTCTATCTGGGAGAGAATTTTAGACTTGACAGGTATTGATTGGCTACGAAGTGACAAGGTGAAGTGGCAGAGATCAGAATCTAACTTCCCAATTCCAGCTAACGTGCTCCATCTGGCAACCCACAAGTCCAGGACAAGAAGCTAAGCTCAAAATACAAATCCCAAACCGCTTAAAGGTGTTCGCGTTCAATTGGCTTGTTAATTCCATCCAGCTTTTGACTGGTTGTCACTTGCTTTTGTTTGAAGCTTGTGAGTTGGAGCTTGCCCCCTTTCCAGAAAGTGGTACTTGCACAAGTCAATTCCGTTTAATTATATTCTATCCAGTGAAAACAAGTATACAAATACGCAGGCCCGTTGCTTCATCAAATCAAGGGGCCGCGAAAACACTCCTTCCCGACTCCCGGTCGACTCAGAAGGATCCGCTCATCTGGGGTTCGCCCCGCGCGGAATTCTACTACTACTTCTATTTCCCCCACCGGGGGATATAATCTTACTCTAGCCGTACATAGCTGCATTTTCCCGTGAACTTTCAGAAGCATTCAAATAGAATGTTCTGTTTCCCAAAAACAAAAAGGTGTTGATATCCGAAGCCTGGCTTCGGGGAAGGAGTTAATTTCAAATGGTCGTTGTGTTCGATGAAGAAGCGACAGAGACCGAGATCGAGAACGTGATTAAAGTCATGAACGAATTTGGTTTCGATGTCCATAGATCTACTGGAGTTTCAAGAACTATTTTAGGCGCGATCGGCGTGAAGCCGGACTTTGACCACAGGCAAATTCAGGTGTTGCCTGGCGTAGATGAAGTTTATAGAATCACTGAGCCGTATAAGCTCGCCAACAGGTCGTTCAAACCCGAGGGAACTGTGATAGACGTAAAGGGCGTGAAGATCGGAGGACAAGAAGTTGTGGTGATGGCTGGTCCGTGCGCAGTGGAGAATGAGAAACAGTTAATGGCAGTCGCCGAGCATGTCGCGAAGAACGGCGCTAAGATCCTTAGAGGCGGCGCGTTCAAGCCACGAACTTCTCCATACTCATTCCAGGGAATGGGGGAAGAAGGACTCAAGCTCCTCCGGAAGGCAGGAGACGCGTTCGGCCTCGTCGTGGTAACAGAGGTGATGGACAGGAGCCAGATCGATGCCGTTGCGCAATATGCTGACATACTTCAGGTCGGTGCGAGAAACATGCAGAACTTCACGCTTCTTAAAGACCTAGGTAAAATAAAGAAACCCATAATGCTGAAGCGCGGGCTGGCAGCCACCGTCGAAGAATGGCTGATGGCAGCGGAGTACATTCTCGCCGGCGGAAACAGGGAAGTCATGCTGTGCGAACGAGGAATACGCACATTCGAGAATTCCACCCGGAACACTCTCGACATCAATGCCATCCCGGTCGTCCATAAGAAGAGCCACCTTCCTGTGATCGTTGATCCTTCGCACGCGACTGGCATACGCGAGAAGGTGGTCCCGGTTGCGCGAGCGGCGGTAGCCGTTGGAGCGGATGGAATCATGGTCGAAGTGCATAACGACCCCGCCAAGGCGCTCTCTGACGGGCCACAGTCTCTATTCCCTGAGCAATTCACGCAGATGATGAAAGAGATCAGGCTGATCGCCGACGCAATCGGGAGAGAAATTCCCGCTTGATTAAGCGCGATTCAGTGCGTAGCATGCGCGTTGGTGTCGTCGGGTGCGGCCTAATAGGCGGTTCTATAGCTCTATCGCTCTCGAACAGCGGACACGCGGTCTTTGTGAACGACAGGGCTGAGAACGAAATAAAAATTAAGAAGCAGATACCAAAGGCCGCTTTCCGCAAAAGCATGAGCGAGCTATGCTCTGAAAAGCCGGAAGTGGTCTTCATCTGCGTCCCTTCCGCGTTTGTCGTCGATGTCATGCGTGAAGTCGCCGAACTTGTCGACGGCGGGACTATAATAACCGACGTAGCGGGCATCAAACAACCGATACTGGATGCCGCTCGCGGGCTCATACCGGAAGATGTTCTTTTCGTAGGTGGCCACCCGATGGCGGGTTCAGAAAAATCTGGAGTAGAGGCCGCGCAACCATTTCTCTTTCAGAATGCCGTCTACGTTCTAAGCCCCCTCAAAAACTACAGAGCAGAAGCGATAGCCGCTCTCCTTTCGGCAATAGAACAGTTGGGAGCCAGGATATTGATGATGGACGCGGCCCAACACGATAGGATAGCGGCTGCGACAAGCCATCTTCCGCAGCTGATTGCCGTCGAACTGGTTAACCTCCTGAAAGATTTTTCCAGCGAGGATGAACACTTCAATACGCTTGCTGCCGGGGGATTTCGAGACATGACGAGGATCGCTTCAAGCGAGTACACGGTCTGGGATGATGTTATACGTGCCAACAGCGCGAACATTGACGCGATGCTGTCGGCGTTTATAGAAAGGCTTTTGACTTTGGACGCCGATGTCATAAGTGGGAACGACAGGGGTATCGCGGCTGAATTTGAACACGCGAGGCTAGCTCGAGCAGGCATCAGGAAGGGGGGCAAGGGATTTCTCCACCCTTTGTACGATTTGTACGTCGTGGTCGAGGATAAGGTGGGAGTCCTTAAAGAGATAACTTCCTCGCTCGCCGATGTGGGTGTCAACATCAAAGATATCGAGCTCTTGAAGGTAAGGGAAGGGAGCGGTGGAATGTTTAGACTATCCTTTGATACACAGGATATTCAGGATCGCGCGTCGGAGCTTTTGGAACAGCGCGGCTTTCAGATTCTGCGTAAGGAATTTGAAGGTTAGTTACTCCTCGTCTTCCTCTTCTATCTTTCCTTCGTCTCTCTCGACTTCAGTGATCTTCATCCGAACTCCGTCAAGCGATGTCGTGAAGAGAGAGCCCTCGTCGGTTGAGAATATCTTGAGGAAATCTTCGGGTTTGAAAAATTCTGAAAATCTTTCGGCGTACTCGCCGAGCTTCCTCGCGTAATACTGCGCGTTATAGTCGGGCGAACTTTCGTCACGTTCGTTGTATAGAACGGCGTTCATGAAAGTCCGCGGATTGGGATCATTGCCCACGATATAGTAGGAAACTCTCTCCCCCGGCCTGAGATCGATATTCGCTCCGATCGCCGCCTCAAAAGTGGCGGTCCGGTTCCTTCGGTTCATTTTCACGGCGGCAAGGTAGTCTTCGATGCTCTCACGAACCGCTTCAATCCTGATCATCTTTTTCAGAGGCATCGCTCTGTCGAGTATTTTCCTCGCGTAATCCGCGTAAAGTTTGTGCAGCCCATCGAGGTCTTCCCGGAGCATCAATGCAATAGATTCCTGAATGAACTCCCTCGCGAATTTTTCCATGCTTCTTGATATGAGCGCAGAGCCTCGAATTTTCATTTTGCCGTCGTATCCGAGAAGGGCGTAGTTCTTCTTCTTATAGCTCAGCATCTTAACGTACCTGCCGTCGAGCGACAGATTTATTCCTGGCGGCAGCGTTCGTGCCAGCCGCGATACGAATTGTTTTTCCGCTTCCTCATTATCGGTATTCGGAGGAGGAACGAAGTAAAGCCCATCGGTGTCAACTTCGATGAGCTTTCCGCCTCGCTGTATGATCTCCGCGATCATTTGACGGAGTATTTTCTGGCCGGTCTCCGTTACTTTGTCCGCAGAAGCGTAGTCGTTGAATATTCCGCGCGAGTATCCCAGATAACCGTAGAACGAGTTGATGAGTATCTTGAGCGATGATTGCATCGCATCAAGTCTGGATCTTCTAACAGGATCCGATTCCTCGCGCATATCCTTCTTCGTCGAGAGCCTTAGCTTCGTGAGGTGTTTTAGAGTCTTCTGGAATACCCCGAGCTCGTCGGTCGGTGGAGAGATGCCGTATGTTAACATGATGGAAGGGTACAATGACTCTACATCGGCGTGAATTATCGGGCCGGCGACTCCGCGAAGAAAAATGTCCGTGTACCCTCCGGATGTCTGTCTCCCTGACTGGGGACGGGGAATGGAATGCTTCTTCCTGAGATACTCTCTCACAAACAGAGACTCTATTTTGGTGGCCGAACCTCTTGGAAGCTGGCCGTAGTTGTAAGGAAGCATCTGGGTTAGATAGAAATTAGTTTGCGAGAGGTGTTCGGCAAGAAGCTTCGTCTCCCGAACGTCGTCGAACGCGTATTTCACAAGGAGATCCGGGTCTCTGAGCCAGGTCTCGGAAATTTTGGAGCCCTCGATGTAAACCCTGTCAGGAGAAGCGAAGCCAAAAGACTTTGCCACGTTTTTCAGGCCGTAGCTTTCGAGTTCGCGTCTTGTCGCGTCGTAGTTCTGGACGAGGAGATAAGTGTCAACGATGTGTCTCCCGGGAATCTCAAAGCCGAGATATTCAATCTCTCGGTCGCCCCCTTTCCCGGTTGATATTTTCGGCTCAAGCATCTCCCTCCCCAGCTGAAGCTTTACCTTATTTAGCTCGGCGCGCCGCATAAGATACGGAAAATCAAAGTTGTAGACGTTGTGACCTTCTATGACGTCCGGGTCTTTCTGCTTGACTATTTCGACGAGCTCTGTCAACATCTCGGATTCGCTCTTGTTGCGTCCGTCTATCATGTATTCCCAACCAGAGTTGTCGGATAGGGATATCAGGATTATCCTGTCTTCCGGTCGTGATGGGTTTGAGAATCCGAATTTGGAAAAAGTCTCGATGTCGAGCTGCATTCTTCGCAACTCTGAGAAATCCATTTCTTTGAAAAGAGTTATACCTGTCTGCATCAAGAATTGATAGACGGGATCCGGCTTGAAGAACAACTCTTCCTTCTCATGCGTCTCCTGGCGCTTTCCCAGATTGTTGGTTACAGTTGCCATGGCCGACCGCAGGTCGCCCCATCGTCGGAAGACGCAAAGGTGCTTGTAGTAGTTGTTGCCGTCGAGTTCCACGTTCCAGAATTTCTTCTCGAACCCTTTCAAGAGGGCGGGATCGCTCAGGAAGAAGAATGGGTACAGCTTCCGAGTCTCTGTGACATTAACGCCATTTACGCGTTTCACGAGTTTGACGGTGGATTCGCCGGCCTGGTAGACCGCTATCACCCTGGATTCTGCATTCTTGCCGAAGAGGATCGAATCCATAACCCTTCCTATTGCCGAACCGGCAGGTCAATGATTGTGATCGTGGTCCCCATTGAGTATCGAACGGATCCGGGAAGCTATCATGGCTATGGCGACATTATTTTCGCCCCCCTTGGGAATGATTATATCGGCCCACATCTTGCTCGGTTCCACAAATTCAAGGTGCATCGGTTTTACCGTTTGAATATACTGCTGCATTATGGAATCGAGTGATCTACCGCGTTCATTCATGTCGCGATTCAATCTTCTCAAAAGCCTTTCGTCGGCATCTGTGTCAACGAATATTTTGATGTCCATTAGATCGCGTAGCTCTTTCGGGACAAAGATCAGGATACCTTCTAGAATGATCACGCTCTTCGGGTGGACAATTTCCTTTTCGCGCTTACGCCTGTAGGTGGTAAAGTCGTAAATCGGTTTTTGTATCGCTCGTCCATTTTTCAAGCTTCGCAGATGCTTCACAAGGAGGGTGGTATCGAGCGAGCTGGGATGGTCAAAGTTTATCTCCTCCGCTCGTTTGCCGCGGAATGCTCCGAGGTCTTTGTAGTACGAATCGTGTTGAATTATTATCAGGTCTTCGAGACGAAGACGGTCTATGATTTTCCGGGTAACGGTTGTCTTGCCTGAACCGGTTCCGCCAGCTATGCCTATGATAATGGGTCTCATTCAGAAACTAGGTCCGAATTTATTGCGCACATGCCCGCAAAATTCAACGGGGTCCGTAAAAAAATATCACATGCTTTCGTATGAATCAATTTGGTATGCCAGGGAGACCCGGCTCCGCTGGTTGATTTCGGGAGATAGCCGAAGCCGACGGTGGAAAAAAAAGGCGCTCAATATGTGAGCGCCTTTTGATTTCATAACGGACCTTTTTCCGCTTACCTGCGTACCAGCGTTACATATTGCCGCTGAGTATGTCCAAGGTAAAGTTGACGTGGGCGCGCGATCTTTTGCTCGCCGTCCAGAAGCATCTCTTCCCACTGCGCGACCCACCCCGATGTCCTTCCGATTGCGAAAAGGACGGGGAACATGTCTACGGGGAACTTCATGGCCTGGTAGATCAGACCCGAGTAGAAGTCGACGTTCGGGTAAAGCTTTCTCTTCACGAAGTACTCATCCTCCAGGGCGATCTTCTCGAGTTCGAGAGCGATATCGAGAAGCGGATTCCGCCCCGTTACCTCGAATACGTCGTCAGCAAGCTTCTTGATTATTTTTGCCCGCGGATCGTAGTTCTTGTAAACGCGGTGTCCGAATCCCATGAGACGTTTGTCGCTCTTTCCTTCCTTTACCTCTTTTATGAAGGCGGGGATTTTGTCCTTGGAACCGATCTCTTTCAGCATGCGAAGCACCGCTTCGTTCGCTCCTCCGTGGAGCGGGCCGTAGAGGGCCGCAGACGCCGCCGCCAGCGCTGAGTACGGATCGACATGAGATGAACCGACGCTTCGCATCGCGTTCGTGCTGCAGTTTTGTTCGTGGTCGGCGTGCAAGATGAAGAGCACGTCGAGAGCCTTCTCGAGGACAGGGTTTGGCTTGTAGTGAGCCTCGCTTCTCTTGAACAGCATGCTCAGGAAGTTGCCCGCGTAGCTGAGGTCATCTTCCGGGTGGGCGTAGGGGAGACCGATTGAATGACGAAAAGCAAATGCCGCTATGGTCGTCACCTTGCCGATAAGTCTGTAAATCTGGAGCTGTCGTGAATCGGCGTCGAAAATATTTTTCGCGTCGGGGTAGAAAGTGGAGAGCGCCGCCATTGTGCTGGTGAACATCCCCATCGGATGCGCGTCGTAGTGGAAGCCATCCATGAACTTCTTTACGTTCTCGTGGACAAAAGTATGGAGGGTGATGTTCTTCTTCCAATCTTCGAGCTGCGGTTTCGTGGGAAGCTCACCGTGACGAAGAAGATAGGCGACTTCCAGGTATGTCGCTTTCTCCGCGAGCTGTTCGATTGGAAATCCACGATACCGGAGTATTCCCTTGTCTCCGTCGATGAAAGTGATTGAGCTCTTGCAAGATGCGGTGTTCATAAAGGCCGGATCGTAGCTCATCAGGCCGAAATCATCGTCGCTGACTTTGATCTGCCGCAGATCCATTCCTCGAACAGCCCCGTTTTCAATCGGTAATTCATACTGTTTGCCGGTTCGATTGTCGGTCACGGTTAAGCTGTCTTTTGGCATAATTCCTCCGTTTTTTCGGAAATTGCCCGGGGTCCGTGCCATCGCATGCTGACCTGAGTGATGCCAGGATGCATTATTGTACAGGCATCGGTCGGAGAAGTACGGTTTCCCGCGGGAGCTCCTTCAGTTAAATACCGTCTGACGTACGGTTTTTCAATTTTTTAAAATGCGAATCGGACATTTCTATCTGTATTGTCTTTTCGCCGAAATGTGGAACTGGATTCATGTGAAAGGAAAGGTGCGTCGCGCAGTTGACCTCGTTCTCCATTCGTCATCGATGAATTAGACGAAGCATACTGAAGTTGGATTGCCAACTTAAAAGATCTCCGCCCGATAATGCAATTAGATACCTCGAAAGTATCGCAAATCAAGAGTGGATCCTGGTTTTGTGTCGTCCTTCAACTTTTCTTCCTGCTCTGCTTCTTACGGTCCGATACTGCGAAACCATCCACTTGGGCGTGGCGCGCTCCATCGGGACCCGTACCGATAATTCTGTACTCTACCTTCTGTCCGGTAGTGAAGGGCCCAACTATGGCAGCCCAGTAACTGTTGTTCCTGCCGTAATCGTTGTAACGCCATTCGGCATGGATAGTCTGTTTCGCGTCACCGGAATCCGAGCCTGAAATCTCCAGTTCTACGAGTATTTCCTGACCGAGTTCGATCGGGTAACTGCCGATCCAAATCACCACCTTGTCATTAGGGAACACTTCAGATGGGGTCCGGGGGGCATCTTCTGTATTATGCCAAATTACCATAGCGCTTCAATCCGCAATTCCGTGAACGCCAAATTGGCGCCGATGAATTTGAAACTGAAATGGAAAATTCGAGCAGGGAAAACGAGGACTCAACCGGTCGTAACCTGTTCACACGGATTTTAGTCTCTATGACCGTACTGCATCCGAAAGAACCGGCGGTCTGTTCTCGCATCGAGCCCTTCCTTTTGTACTAATGTACTTCTCAGAGCTTTTAAGCGCAATGCACTCACAGATGTTTTGAGAAGAATCTTATGAGCCTAGCTCAAAACGTGTGGTCGGATTCTTTCAAGATGGTACCCGCCATTCTTTCCCGGCGCCCTGTCATTGATGCGATGTTGTGCAACACTTGCGCATGGGGCATGCAACATTTTCATCTTAACAACGAGCATCTTTTGAAATGCGCTAATTATCCAGCCGTTGCTTCGGCACCAGGGTTGCCTCTATAGTATCATGGTCATGGATTGCGATGACCGTTGAGCGCTTTTCACAAGGGAAGGACAGGACGACTAGTGATGCTAATGCATCCCCGCGGCTAACTTCGTCGCGGGATCGAAAATTAGGAGTGTTCCTTCATGCCTGCAGTAGGCGTCTGCTGCCTAAGCTCTCTTGACAGCGGGCGCCTCTCTTTTTACCTTTTTAGACGACTATGACAGGATCGAATATATTTGTAAAAATCGCAACTCTCGCCATTCCGGCTTTGATGCTCGCATCGTGCGCTACTCTATTTACGAATGCTTCGCGCTCGTATAACATTTCGGGCATACAGGCTGAGGAGAGGGATAACGGCTATCTTTTCAAGATCGAAGCCGCCGGAAAGATTGGGAGAGTTGAAGCATGGGTGGGACCTGGTAACTGGCTCTATATCTCGATCCCGGACACGAATCTGGATGCCGGAAGATTGAGTAATCTCACTTCATGTCCGGTTGTCTCCGACATGCAGTTCTTCCGCTATCATGGATCCGTGCAGGTCACGCTGCATCTGAAAACTAAGTTCGACCATGTCAGCGTGCTCAATTACAGAAATGACAACAATGTTTACGTGGTTTTATACAAGTACGGGGAATAGGTAGTTCCATATATTGCAACTAGTTAGCATCAAGGAGGAGAAAAATGCTGAAACGCATATTAATAATATCATTCGTTGGAATTTCATTCGGTTCATTTTCAAATAGAGCATACGCCCAAACAACAGGCGTCGGCGTTGGCCTGATGGTAGGAACCCCGACCGGAATTTCCGCGAAATTTTGGACTTCAAATGTGAACGCGATTGATCTCGGGATTGGCTGGTCAAACAACGGTACCTGGACTCACTTAGGAAACGGATACGCATACTATTACACGCAAAGCCTCCTTCACATTCACGTGGATTATCTCTGGCATGCATTCCATGTGATCAGATCGCAGGAGCGCCTTCCGCTTTATTACGGATTTGGACTTCATTTCGACAGTGGCAATACTGTCCCTACGGCAATCGGGATTCGTGCGGTAGGTGGCATTGACTGGATGCCACGCACGGTCCCGCTGGATGTTTTTCTTGAGGTTGCACCGGTCTTCTATCTTTCGCCAGCCGCTGGGTTAGGATTTGATGCGGGGCTTGGAGCCCGGTTTTTCTTCCAATAGCGAAAAAAACTCATTGATTCGACTATTTTGAGGGAGTTCCCTCTCGAAACTGCCAAACCATAAAATTTTCGAAACTTTTAATATTTCCTTGCTATTGACTCAAATAAGCTGTTATTTTTGAGCAAAATTCAATATGGCAAAATCAAGATATCTAGCAGGCAAGAAAATCGTTCCCCATCCCATTCCGGGGGGAATTAAGGTTACGGAACTCGTTGACAACTATTTTCAGGCGTATAATGCGGCACGTCTGAGAGAGGCGGCCCAACTCTTCGCACAGAAAATGCTTGCCCCCGATGTGACTATCGGGATGAGCTTGACCGGGGCGTTGACTCCTGCTGGTCTGGGCGGCTCATGCGTTGTCCCGATGATCAAATCGGGATTCGTCGATTGGATTGTGTCAACAGGCGCTAATCTCTATCACGATACCCATTTCGCTATAGGTCATTCGCTTCATAAGGGAACTCCCTTTGTCGACGATACGCTCCTCCGAAAAGAAGGGGTCATTCGTATTTACGATATCCTTTTCGACTATGAAGTCCTTCTATCTACTGATGCGTTTTTCAGGTACCTAATCGCACAACCCGAATTCCAGAAGGAGATGGGCACCGCCGAATTTCACTATAAAGTAGGGAAATATGTCGCGGCAAGGGAACGCAAGCTCGGAATAAAGAACGCGTCCGTACTTGCGACGGCCTATCGCTATGCCGTGCCGGTCTATACATCCAGTCCGGGTGACAGCTCGATTGGGATGAATGTCGCTGCGATGGCGCTTGACGGATTCGGACTTAAACTCGATGTTTCGAAGGACGTTAATGAGACGGCCGCAATCGTGCTGAATGCGAAGCGGAAGGGAGGCCGAAGCGGAGTGCTGATTTTCGGAGGCGGATCGCCAAAGAATTTCATGCTCCAGACTGAACCGCAGATTCAGGAAGTTCTCGGCATAAATGAAAAAGGGCACGACTTCTTCATCCAGATTACTGACGCCAGAGCAGACACCGGCGGTTTGTCGGGCGCCACACCTTCTGAGGCGGTCAGTTGGGGCAAAGTAGATCCCAGCAAGCTCCCGGACACCGTTGTCACGTATCTTGACTCCACAGTCGCCATGCCGATAATCACCTCTTATGCATTGGCGAAACGTAAGCCGAGAAAGCCGAAGAAGTTATATCTTAAGCTCCCGGAGATGATGGAATCTCTTAAGAGAGAACACGATAGGGTGAAACACAAATTAAGATGAATTTATCTAACGATTGCTCGATTACCTTTCCAAGGGGTTTTAAGGCCAGCGGAGCAATTGTCGGAATAAAGGCCAACGGTCATTACGATCTCGGCCTGCTGGTCAGCGAGACAGTTGCGACCTCCGCGGCCGTATTTACAAAGAACAAGTTTAAAGCTGCACCTGTACTTGTCAGTCGCGATAATCTGGCAAAGGGAGGTCACAAAACGAGGGCCATTATCGTCAATAGCGGATGCGCCAATGCTCTTACGGGAAAGGCCGGACTTCTTGCCGCGAATAGAACTGTCGCTGAGGTTGCCAGGCGGCTTCGCGTGCCGAAGCAGCAAGTCCTTGTCGCGTCCACAGGCGTCATTGGGAGGGAACTCCCAGTTCAGGAAATCCAGGAAAGTCTGCCGGGCTTGATCGCGACCCTCAAATCAGAACCCAACAATCATTTCGTTGAGAGCATTCTGACGACGGACACGTTCCCGAAACAAGCTTCTGTCGAAGTCGCTCTTTCATCGAAGAAAAGAATTAGAATCGGCGCCACCGCGAAGGGAGCCGGCATGATACACCCGAACATGGCTACCATGCTCTGTTTCGTGACGACCGATGCCGCGATCTCCCAGAAGAAGCTCGCATCCGCGCTTAGCTACGCGGTTGACAGATCGTTCAATGCCATCACCGTAGATGGGGATACGAGTACGAACGATACGGTCTATCTCCTGGCTAATGGCGCCTCTGGTGGTGAGGTGAAGGCTCCGGCTGAGTTCAAAATCTTTACGGACGCGCTCACGAATGTGCTTCGAGCCCTTGCGATGATGATTGTCAGAGACGGAGAGGGAGCCACGAGGTTTGTGACTGTGAACGTCGAGTCGGCCGCAACTTATTCGGATGCGGTGAAGGTTGGAAGGGCCATCGGTACATCTCCTCTTGTGAAGACGGCAATTTTTGGCGGCGATCCCAATTGGGGCAGAATACTTTCAGCCGTAGGAAATTCCGAGGTGAAGTTCGATCCGGCCAAGGTTGAGCTGAAATTGGAAGGTGTGAGTATTTTTAGACGCAACGAACCACAAGATGTGGATCTTCATGTCCTCGACGAAATGTTTTCGAGGAAAGAAATTGAGATGACGATCAGGTTGAATGCGGGGAAGGAGTCGGCTCGGGTCTTCACGTGTGACTTGAGCTACGATTATGTGAAAATAAACGGTGAGTACACCACCTAATATTAACCCAAACAAAAGAAGGAGTCATGTATGGGAAGGTACGAAGAACTTCACCAGCTCATCAGCAGCTTTGAAGCAGATTTCCGCAAGTTCTACGAGAAGCAGAACAAGGCGGCAGGTACCAGGGTGCGCAAACACATGGGAGAACTGAAGAAGTTTGCCCAGCAGATTCGTCAAGAGGTGCAGGAAGTAAAGCAAAAGATGAAGGACGACGGTCAATAAGGACGTTTTGCCGATACTCCCCTCAACGGATTGAGGGGAGTATCTTTATGGTGTGTTTTGCGCGGATAGCGGGAGAAATTTGTGGTCGGGTTGGATGGGGAAGAGATCGTCATGTGGATCGTTGCCGCAGATTAAACTATTGAAGCGGACTCAGTTCTTGTCCTTGTTTTTGTGAATGTCGATCATGTTGAGGTTATCGATATAGATAGTGCTTTCCGGGTCTTTCAGCTCCACGAATTTTCTCGCGATTTCTTTCAGCCTGTCAGCAGTTTCCGCAATCAGTTGAATCCCTTTTTCGAGTTTGTCGAATTCACCATTCTTAAGCGACTTCCGCATCATATCGAGGGCGAGATAAATAACGTTGAGGGGATTATTGATCTCGTGTCCGACCGTAGCGGCGAGTTCCAGTAGGGCCACTCGTCTTGTAAGCTGCTGGATCTCATTATGCAGATTTCGAACTCGAACTCCGCTCTCTATTCTTGCGAGCACTTCCTGGTGAGGAGCAGGTTTTGTGATGTAGTCATCCGCTCCCGCCTGTAGCCCGCGGACCCTGTCCTTCACGTCGCCCTTCGCGGTCAGAAGGATAATGTATGTGAATCTAAGCGTTGCGTCGTTCTTGATCCATTTCGCCAGCTGCTCACCGTCCATTTCAGGCATCATCCAGTCAATCAGCATGACATCCGGCCTGAACTTCGAGGCGGCCTCGAGCGCCTCACGGCCGTTGCTCGCTTCCATCACTTCGTACCCCGACTTGGTCAGTACCCTATTCAGAATTATTCTGGCGTTCGCGTCGTCGTCGACTAACAAAATTTTTGAGCTCAAGTGTCTTCCTTTGTCCATTTGGGAATCGTGAAAGATACTGTCGTCCCGAGTCCGGTCCCTTTACTTTCCATCACTATCTCTCCACCCATCATCTCGACCAGGTGTTTTGAAATGACGAGTCCAAGACCGCTCCCGCCGTATTTGCGCGTGGCGGTCCCATCGACTTGCATGAATTTTTGAAAGAGCTTGTCCTGCTTTTCTCTCGGGATACCTATACCCGTGTCCTTCACGCTAAATCTTAAGTATGGGCCTGCTGCCTCAACAGAGACGACGATTCCTCCCTTATCGGTGAATTTAATCGCGTTTCCGACAAGGTTAATCAGTATCTGCTTCAACTTCCTTACGTCGGCCGCCGCAAAAAGAGGGCTTTCAAGCGTGACACATTCCAGAGTAAGGTTTTTCTGGTCTGCCTGGACTTTGAATAGAGAGTAAATTTCCTCCATGATCTCGTCCACATAAACCTTCTCAATCTGCAACTGCATCCTTCCCGATTCGATTTTTGAAATATCGAGGAGGTCGTTTATTACGTCGAGAAGATGGTAAGAACTGTCGAGCGCATTACGCGTGAAAAGCCGCAGCTCTTCGTCTCCTTCGTAATATCCTTCAGTAATCAGTGTGAGGAATCCAATTATCGAATTGAGCGGAGTTCGGAGCTCATGAGAAGTGTTCGCGAGAAATTCATCCTTCAGCTGGTTCACCTCAAGCAAGTGCTTGTTAAGTTTTTCCATCTCTTGGAAGCGCAACTTCTCCTTCTCAAGCATTCCATTTAAAGGGGATTGTGACTGCTTCTCGGAGAGTGTCACTACGCCGCCGATCAATTTGATCGGCCCGCTTTTTTTGATAGAGAGCACCTGTTCGGTGACGCTGAGTTTCCTGCCGCTGCGGGAAATTATATGGTAGGTGAAGTTGCGTGGAACAGTTGACGCCTTGGATGAATTGCGGAATTTATGAAGAGGCTTGGCGTCCTGTGGATCCACGATGACGTCGCCGTAAAAATTGTCCTTCATGAATGAAGAGACGGGATATCCCGTCAATTTTGTAAATCCGCCAATGCAACTCTTCGGAGTGAAGTCCGTGCCCGAAATCTCGGCGGTGTAAAGGAATCCGGATACTTTATCTAAGAACCGAGCGTTTCGTTTATCTACCGGCCTTGACTCTTTGTTATGGCCATATGTGGTTGTCAAGCTATTCTTCTGCCTCTTTTCCAGAATTTAGCCATTCTTTCTATCGGAACTTATTCCACATTCTTGAATAGACGAACTTTCACGATCGTTTAATCCCGAGCCTTCTGCAATAGGTGGTAATACTTAAGTATAACTCTTTGGTATTCAGGAGGAAAATTTTCGCGTATGAGTTTGAGTAGGCGCTGCTCTTCCTCAAGCTGCTTATCGGAGAGTTTAAGTGGCCCGGGGCTCTGAGTTATTACATCCTTGCCTGCTTTCGTAACACGCCTGTTATCGTAGTTCTGGGTCAGAAACGACCGTGACGCATCGAGAAGGTGTCTCAGTATCCTGTCCTGTCGTTGGATGGTCTCGGACGTAATGTTCTTGTCATGCATGTCGATGGCGACGCGGCTCATTTCTTTCGCGATGTCATTCAGATTCCCAAGCACCCTTTCCTGAGATTGCGAGCTTTGAGCTTCATGAGCGAGCTGTTCGAGAGATTTACGAATAGCTTCCTGCCTTGCGGCGAGCCTCGCCAGCTCGGCCTGCTGCTGCATCGACAATGCTCCTTGCATGCCGAGCTGCCTTGTAAGCGCGTTTAGTCCTTCCTGATTCGCCCCGAGCTGCTCGAGCTGCTGCAGGAGTGAAGGAGACCCGCCCCCTTGTCCCTGCATCATAGATTGAAGCGTTGCCTGAATGTTGAGCACTGCCTTATTGAGAGATGCCATGGCTTCGCTTTGTGAATTGGTCGGAGACTGTCCACCCCTGCTTTGGAGCGCGTTGAGAGATTTTTGCATCTGCGAGTAAGCCTCTCCCATCTGGCGCCCCATTTGCGGAGTTACCGCAAAACTCTTGTTGGAAAGCTGCATCATCTGCTGGGCGGAGTAGCCCAGTTGTTGCATAAGTTCATTCTGCTTTGCTGAAAGTGACCGTGATTCCGCCGAGTTTGGAATTATGTTCGTCGATCTGTCGCGCAATGCCTCTTGCTCTTTTGAAATCTCGAGGAGGTTTTGCTGTGTCTTCCTCAGTGCATTGATAGTAGCCTGTTGCCGGTTTTGCAGCATCGATTTCTCAGCTGCCGAAAGTTGCTGTTTGAACTTCTGAAGTGCCGATGACACATCCTGCTGATTGGCGAGCGAGCTTGAAAATTGACCCCGCGATAACTCTCTGCTCGCTGCCTCCATTTTCTCGGAAACTGCGGATTTGCGAAGCGCTTCATTTGCCTCCGAAAGCTGTTTGATCGGCATATCTTTGGATATTTCGGACATCATCTTATTCAAGTCGGATGTGGCGTGCTCAACCGAAGAGAATTCCTTATGTATCTCCTGCTGGCTTTGGGACAGTTGGCGGCGCGTCTGTCTGTTTGTGGAATCCGAGGAGGCAGTAGACTTCTGAACTTCCTCCTGCCCGGACAGCAACTGGTCGACGCGGGTCTGAAGCTCGTCGAACTTCTGTTCGATCTGGATCCGCTTTATCAGGCTTAATGTCCGCTCGATACTTTTGCGAAGCATTTCGTCGTTGATCTGAAAGTTTTTCATCGCTTCGCGGACCATGTTTGGATTGAGAGACTGAATCGCCTGCTGCAGCTTCTTCAGAGCCTCCTGGAACTCCGGTGAGTTTATGTCCTGTAGCGCCTTTTGCAGCTCCTGATATTTTTCGAGCGTCTTCGGAGAGATGATTTTGTTCTGGAGCATTTTCTGTGTCATCTTTTCGATCTGCTTTCGAATTCCCTCGACCTTCTTCTGGAGACTGTCATATTGCTGGAGAGTATTGCCCATCTTCTTCTGCTGTTCCCAGCTTAGTTGCTTAGTGGCCGTTTTCATCTCTTCCGATATCTTGTCGAGCTGCTGCTTGAGATTGTCGGAGCTGTTGAGCGCGTCTTCAGTCTTCTGAATGAGGCCGCTATGCTCGCTGTCGGCGGCCGCGAATACTTCCTCAAGCGAGGGAAGTCGCAGCGTGTATTCTGTGCTTGAAGTAGACTTCGGGCCGTCTACCATGTCGTTATCGAACACAGTAGCGTGGTAACTTATAACGTCTTCAGGGACGAGATTGCGAGATGAAAGATCCCAGATATATGTTACGTCTTCCTGGCCGGCAGATTTTGAAGGGAGGGGGATCTCGATGGAGCGGTATTTCTTTTCAGGCGAAACGTATTTTGAGCTAACCAACTTGTACTGCAGAAGAAGTCTCGTGAAACCGTAGTCGTCTCCAATAGAAATTCTCAACGGGAGAATCATGTCCCGATTGAGTACAACGTCTTTCCCGGGAGATGTAATTTCGCATGTTGGGTACTGGTCACTTATGGCGCTCGCCGTGTAAGCGATTGGGTCCCTGTTTTCAAGGCTGTCATGATCGAGAAGGCGCAGCATATAATGTGAAGTGTGCCGCAATATGAAAGATCCGTGCGCTTCAGTCCCGCTCGTTTCGAGTTTGACGTTCGCTGACGAGTCGCCGAAGGCGATCCTTGCCTCTATTAGAGGCTTGTTGCTTCGCAGGGAGTACTCGGCGCGCGTGCCTATCAGCGCGGAGAAATCTCCTATATCTTCTTGAAGCGTCTCGGGCGGTCTATTTGTGTATTGTGGGTAGACGAGCCGCACTGTGAAATCCCTTACTATTGGAAGATCGACTACATTGACGCTGTAATCGCGGCTCCTTTGACCGCTGGCCGTAACGTAGTACGCCAGATTTCCCCTAACGTCCGGCAACCTAAAGAAATAATCTCCATTACCCTTTTCTTTCACTTGATGCTTTTCAAATACCTTCTCATCGCTGTATTTCTCGCTCACGGTAAGAACAGAAGGGAAATGAGCGGCAGTGATGAGATTTACCTTGACATGCACGTCGAGTGTGTCGCCACGAGAGATCTCGGTGTCCCCGGGAGCTATGTAAAAACTGTAGGCCGATGGCGTGACGTAATCGCGCGTAAAATTTATCGAATGGATCAAAGCTGTCGGCATACTCGATGGAAAACTGATGAGCAGTAGCGCGGCGATCGTCAGAGTCGCGGCGAGAATGTAGCCGGATTTCTTCCTGGGTTTGTAGCGTACTGCTGCTTCGATTTCCCCCGGAGAAGCGCTGCTAATTGTTCGTTCGATGTAAGCCTTAACGAGTTCATCTGAGTGGAATGACTCATGACCTGGTGACATTAACTCGATGGCGTTTCTCAGACGGTCTTTGATTTCGGGGAATGTCTCGCCGACTTCAAGCGCGGTCTCGACAAGGTCATTGGCGGGGACCGAGCGGAAATAATGTAACAGGTATGGAAGCAGAAGTTTCGAAAAGGTGATGAGGAGGGCGGCTCCGGAGATTAGGAAGAGCGACGTTCGGATTAGCGGGCCGAAATTGAAAATCATTTCGAGAAGGCCGGTAAGGAAGAGTGAAAGCAGAAGAACGGATAAGCATGCAGCTATTCCCTCTACGATACGTGCGAGGATCTTTTTGCGGTAAACGCGCCGCAATGACTCTATTGCATTGTTTTCGAGCTCTTGGCTCAGATCATCCTTCATGAGTCAGTGGGTGAGGGTCCAGTATAGTATGTTTGTGCCGAACTCCAGGGCTTCAAGTCGCTTGTTTTCAGGGTCGCCGTGGACTTCGGGCGGATCCCATCCGTCGGATGGATTACATTCGGTCGTGTAGTATACCGCGAGCCTTTTCCCGATGAATATTCCAAAAGCAGCAGGCGGCTTGCCGTCGTCCCAATCTTGTATCTTCGGCGGCCCATGCGAAAAATCGTAGACACAGTTGTAAAGGCCGTATGAGTACGGCAGCGGAACAAGTTTTCCGTCTGGGAAGACATTCTTCATTTCCCTGCGAAACGCTTCGTCCATCCCGTAGTCGTCGTCCGCGTAAAGAAAGCCGCCGTCGTCCAGGTATTTACGCAAACTTCTCGCCTGCTCATCAGTGAATCTTATATTCCCATGCCCAGTCATGAAGAGGAAAGGATAACTGAAAATGTCTTCGCTCATTATATCGACGTAGTAGTAGTTTGGATCTACATTGATGCCGGTATGCTCGCTTACGAAGCGGAGCAGAGTTGGTTCTTCGAGTGGATCGTTATACCAGTCTCCTCCTCCGTCGTACTTCAGCCTCGCGATCCTGAACGCGCTCGACTTCTGCGCGAATGCATCATGGGCTATGCCGATGGAGAGAGACAGCAACAATATCGCAAGCAGGGGATTTTTCATCGATTCCAATCTAAAGAAGGGGGGATGCAGTTTCAAGATAGGGGGGAGGTTCAGCGGCAAATATGGTGTTTCGCTATGAAATGTGGTAAGTTTTTTCGTGGAGCAATTCATACATCAGAACGGTTACCTTACGGTCTTTATCTCGGTAGCCCTGGCTGGAGAAGTCGGGCTGTTTGCCGGTGCTGCGCTTGCGCGATCAGGTACGGTGTCGCTTACGGGAGTAATAATTCTCGGCGCTGCGGCTTCGTTTACCGGGAATACCATCTACTATTATGCAGGGAGATTTCTCTGGAGCAGATGGGGCTTTCTGAGGGAAAAGTTTGGCGAGAAGGTGAGCAGATCATCGCGTGTTGTCAACCGTTTCGGATCACCAATCATGCTGGTCGCGAGATTTTTCTATGGGATAAGAGACATAGTTCCGATCACGCTCGGCCTCTGCCAAACCGCCCCCGTTCCCTTTATGGTTTACAATATTATTGGTGCGTTTCTCTGGGCGTATTCGTTCACAATTTTGGGGAAAGCATTTTCATCGTTCGTTAAGGGATATGCAGGGAGTTTAAACGCGACGCTCATATGGGCCGCAGTATCGACTCTGTTCCTGCTTGCCTACTTTTCGATACGCAAGCTAGTAACAAGGTGGCGCTGAAACCTCAGAAAATGAAACCGCCGGCCGATTTGGAGCAACTCGAGCCGGCGGCGATAGGCTAAATTATGAATGAGGCCGATTTCATTGCGTACCATCGTGGCAGTCGGTGCATGATCCGTCTTTCCACGAGTCCCCTATGCCTACGTGCGGATGAACGAATGGCACGCCGTCGAGATTGACAACCGAATCAGGTTTGGATCCCTCGGCAAGTATGACGTGGCAAGTAGTGCAGCTGTGCGGTATCACTTGACCGTCGGCGCTCTTGTGGTGACCGTCATGGCATCGGAAGCAGCCCTGGTATTCCATGTGTCCGAGATCGTTCGGGTACGCTCTCCAGTCGGCCCTCATGTACGGGAAGAAATTCTGTTTGTAAATTGTCTGAAGCGAAGCGATTGCCCCGGTGATGGCGGATCCATCATGCGTTGCGACTTGTGGATACTTTCTATGATAGAAGGAATTGATGTACAGCGCGATACTGTCTAGAGCGTCCTTGGTGTTTACGTAGCGCGGCACCAGCGCGTTAACCCCTTCCTGTTTGATCCAGGGCAGGGCCGGACTGATATCACCGGTCGCCATCGCGTCGTTTATCGCATCACCCGGCGATTTTATGATATGCGTTGGCCTGTTGTGACAATCCATGCAATCCATCGTCTTGATCTTCACATGTTTTATCGAATCGGGCGTGAAAGGATTATCGCTCGTAGTAAAAGTCTCCGTCTTGCCGTTCTTGTCAACGACGCGAACCCAAGGTATGGTCTGGGAGGTAGAATCGGTTGGGATGAATTCTACCGTGTGTGTAACGTGCCAGTGAACCGACGGGCGCTGCGGCTCGGCGGATGTACTCCTGCCGATTCTTACCAGCATGTCGAGGTCCCACCGCGTGTTGACTGAATCTTCGAGGTAGAAGGTCTTCGTTATGCGGCGCTCTCCCTTGAATGACTGGGGCCAATGGCACTGCTCGCAAGTCACTCTCGCCGGACGCAGGTTTTTGATGGGGGTCGGTATAGGGCGAGGAAACTTGTTGAATAGCACGGCGTAAATCTGATACGCGCCCGACAGCTTCGACTTGACGTACCAGCTTGCTCCAGGTCCCACGTGACACTGAACGCAGGCGACTCTCGCGTGCGGCGAGTCGGCGTGGGTGACGAACTCAGGTTTCATTACCCTGTGGCAGAGCTCTCCGCAAAACTGCACGGACTCCGTGGCCTCGAACGCTCTGTAGCTGCCGATCGCGGTAAACACCATTAGCAGCAGCGTGCCGGTCGAAAAGATAAAAAACGCACGGCGCTGTTTCGGTTCAGACAGATCGATCTTTGGCATTAGCGAGCCGCCGGTCTGTGCCAACTGGTGATAGCGCTTCCTTTCGATGAGCGCCCCTAAGGGGATAATAAGCAGCGCGACTATGAGGACAGCGGGGAAGACTATAAAAGTAACAATCCCAAAATACGGGGGAAGGGAACTCCACATCGCCGAGACCACCATCAGGATCAGTATCGTGCCGAATACTACGCTGGCGATGATAGCGCCGGCCATACTTATCGGATTGTAAAATATATCCGGTAACTTTCTTTTCTTCATCATTACCTCTGTAAGGTTGTAAATGTCAATGGATCCATCGGCGGAGACAGACTCCACCCTTGGACATCATCGATTACCTAATGATGCCAACCATAGACCCGCTCAGAGGAATGGTCTAGAAAAGATGGCGAAAACGATTATCGCCTTTCACTGCCGGGCATAAGTTACTATAAGATGCCTATTCAATTCAATATGTCGTCATTTTTTCCCAGAACTTGAGGAGAATTTCAACATTCCTATGTCGCACTTCCGACAATTCTGAGGGCCAGTCGTGGGTAGCTCCAGCGACTGTTGTGTCGCAGAGTTCCGGGAATATCTTATGGCGCGTGCGCCATCGATATCCGGTCCGTTCTTTTCTGATTCACCCGTTGAGTCTTTCATATCATTCCAGTTAAATTGTCTCATCATGGCAATTATGATCTTCATTACGGGTGGGACTTTCGACAAGGAATACAATGAGCTCACGGGGAAACTGTATTTCAAAGACAGCCATCTCCAGGAGATGCTGAGACTCGGCAGATGCAAGCTTGACGTCGATGTTAGGACACTTATGATGATGGACAGTCTTGAGATTACAGATGCGGACAGAGGGATTATACTCGAGAACTGTTTGTCGTGCGAAGACGAGAAGATAGTCATCACTCATGGTACGGACACTATGGAATTGACTGCTCAATTGCTCGGAAAGTCTATCAAGGACAAGACGGTAGTCCTTACAGGTGCTATGATTCCCTACAAGTTTGGAAGCTCCGACGGGCTGTTCAATCTTGGAAGCGCTCTCGCGTTTGTCCAGACTCTGCCGCACGGCGTGTACATTGCGATGAACGGCATGTATTTCAATTGGGACAATGTCCGCAAGAACAGGAAGACGGGCGAGTTCGAGGAAATAAAATGAGCATTACTCGGTGCCCGTGGCCGTCGGATGACCCCCTGATGATCGAGTACCATGATACGGAATGGGGAGTGCCTCTTCACGACGACAAAATGATTTTCGAGTTCCTCATACTTGAGGGGATGCAGGCGGGACTCAGCTGGTCGACTATACTTCACAAACGCGAAAACTTCAGGAAGGCATTCGCGGGATTCGATGTCGAGAAGGTCGCGAGATTTGATGGAAGGAAAGTCAGGAGTCTCCTGAATGATGCCGGCATCATCAGGAACCAGTTGAAAATACTCGCCGCTATCACAAACGCCAGGCAATTCATCAAGGTCCAAGAGGAATTCGGGACATTCGACAATTACATCTGGCGATTTGTCGACGGGAAACCAAAAATAAATCATCTCCGATCGTTGAATGACATTCGTGCGACGAGCGAAGAGTCCGACGCAATGAGCAAGGATTTGAAAGGACGAGGTTTCAAGTTCGTCGGTTCGACAATCTGTTACGCTCATATGCAGGCAACGGGAATGGTTAACGACCATCTGATGGCATGCTTCAGATATAAGGAACTGAAAAAGGATACGGGCAAGTAAGGTAATCTGCCCGCACCGAAGTCCCGTCGGTCATCGGATGGCTTTGTCATTTGATGTGCCATGAAAGGAGCAATGCATGAAGAGGCTGTTTGCGGTTTCTTGGGCGGTGCTATTAATGATTCCGGGGCTGGGCATCGCGCAGCAATACGAAAAGCTTCCCTTGCCGGATACCTCGGGCGGACTGCCGTTGATGCAGACCCTAAAGGAGCGAAAGTCTTCGAGGTCGTTCGCCGATAAACCGGTAAGTCCTCAAATACTGTCAAACCTGCTCTGGGCCGCGTTTGGAATTAATCGCCCCGACGGGAGGCGTACCGCACCTTCCGCGATGAACTGGCTAGAAATCGATATCTACATCGCCTCGCAAAAGGGACTTTTCATCTATGACGCTCAATCAAATTCGATGAGGCTTTTATCGCGTTACGACATTCGCGGCACGACCGGAACACAGGACTTCGTGAAGACAGCTCCGGTCAATCTTATTTATGTCGCCGACATGTCTGAGGTGCGAAGCGTCAGCAAAGAAAATGAAGACCTTTGGGTCGGAGCTGATTGTGGATTCATAGCCCAGAACGTTTATCTTTTTTGCGCTTCCGAAGGGCTGGTTTGTGTCGTGAGAGGGTCTATTAACAAAAAAGAGTTGGCGAACGCGATGAATCTGCGTCCGGATCAGAAAATTATCTTGGCACAAAGTGTTGGATATCCAAAATAAAAGCGAACTGCGCTAAGGATTAATGAGACTAGAGATTTGAAAATTAAGTTTCCGTCTGGCATGCGAGTTGGCGGCTTAGCTGGTTTCAGGTGGTTAACGGGAAATAGAAGCGTTCTATTAATGGCGCGAGTTTATCGAAAGCCTTTTGTTAACCTATTAGGAGGTTGGTCATGCTCGATATGAAAGATGAACAACGGTGGATACGCCTGGCGCTGGTCACGAAGATTTTGAAAGTAGCCATGGTCTTAATATTCGTTGCATTTCTTATCTGGCTTAAGTGGGGGAGATGACCTTCTTTCGATAAGTGGAAGTTGCTTTCCTCCAAGTCAAAGATCGACTCAGTCCACAGTGGGGTTGTATATTTCTCCTTGCCTTGATATACTTCGGCTGCGTTGCCGATTATTGAAAAAATCAAAAAATGATTTGGAGAGCGGGAATTGGTCCGGCCGAAAAAATTTTTGCCATCGTTAAATGTAGGTCTTGGGCGGTTTCTTTTATGATTCGCACGGGGTCAGCGGCGGTTGCTCTGCTATTCTGTTCCTATGTCGTGGGCTTAGCCCAATCGACAGCCAATTTTCAGTGGTCCAGGTCGGGCGTCGCCTCTGTCGGGGTTGTCAATGCTTTGGCGATGAGCCCGGGTGCGGGGACTTCGGCGGGAGGTTATATCCTTGCCGGTACCGCGAGCGGAGGGCAGACAAGTAGCGGCTTTCCGACTGGTGGCGTCTATCGGTCATCCGATGACGGCGCTACGTGGGTTCTCACCGGACTGTCTGGGAAGTGGGTACAATGTCTGGCGATCAGCGATTCAGGCCTGGTCTATGCCGGAACCGCAATAGGCCAGGGTCTCTATGTGTCTACCGACAGCGGAAACAGTTGGAACGCAACGAACCTAACCGGTTACTCCGTTCAATGTCTCGCCACAAACGGCGGACTCGTCTTCGCCGGCACATACAGCAGCGGGCTCTACGTCTCAACAGATCATGGCGTAAGTTGGAAGTCATCGGACAGCGGATTAGTCTCTTATAATGCTTCGGGTCAGCCCAGCGTTACCGCGCTCGCCGTCAACGGCGGAGAAATCATCGCTGGCACGAATGCGGGCGTTTATTTCTCAAATGACAACGGCCAGAGTTGGATCCGCGATGGACTGGACAATCAGTATGTGAATTCGCTTGCCGTATTGGGAGCCGGTTCATCGAGTTCGAAGGTATTTGCTGGTACGAATTTCGGAGTATTCATCAATGCGGGCGGCGATACTAATTGGTCTGTCGCGAATACCGGGCTAACCGATAGCTCGGTTACCAGCGTGGCGGTACTGGGAAGCAACATATATGCCTCGACAGGTAGCGGTCTTTTTGTCTCAGGCAACGGCGGCAAAAATTGGACTGAAGCCAACTTGGGTTTATCATTTCCCAACATCCCCGCTTTAGCCTCAAATGATTCGAGCCTCATTGCAGGGACGGCAGGGAGCGGAATTTTTCTATCGCATGATGGCCTCAACTGGCTCGCGATAAATTCAGACGTGTCCGGGACCACGGTTGATGGCTTCATGCTGGATGGGAGCGCAATATATGCCGCAACTAGCGGAGGTATTTACTTCTCGCCTGATAGCGGACGTACGTGGAGCCCAAGAAGCAGCGGATTAATAAATGACCAGGTGACATCACTTTCCGTGAACGGAAGTTCTATTTTTGCTGGGACAACATACGGGCTTTACGTTTCGAATGATAACGGTGAAACATGGACGATCGTTGACAGCATGGCGACAAGGGCGATCTCCGCGCTGGTTTCGAATTCGGGGACGCTGTTTGCCGGTACGAGCTCTCAGGGTGTTTATATTTCTACGGATAACGGTAGCACATGGGCGCCGGCCGACAGCGGGTTGAAGGGCCTTGCCATATCCGGCTTCACCGTTGGCGGCGGAACCGTCTTTGTCGCGACAAACGGCGCCGGTGCATATTCATACACTGGCGGTTTGCCGACCTGGTCAGCAGTGAATGCTGGTCTTTCAAACGCCGCGATAACATGTATTACCTCCAATGGGTCGAATCTCT
>JAJYRM010000013.1 GCA_021794075.1 Bacteroidota bacterium
GTTGAAAGTTGAAGCTCAAGGATAGGGTCGCCGTTGTGACCGGCGCGAGCCGCGGCATCGGGCGTTCCATTGCGCTCCATTTTGCCGGCGAAGGAGCGAAGCTCGCGATATCGGGACGCGACCCTGATCGGCTGACTGAACTCCATGACGAGCTGCGCGCCAAGGGAAACGAGGTCATCTCCATCCTCGGTGATGTATCCAACGAGGCGGACGTCGTGAAACTCATCAAGGGCACAGTCGAGGCGTTCGGTAGAATAGACATACTAGTCAACAATGCTGGTTTCGGGATATTCAAGCCCGTTATCCATATGAAGACAGAGGAGTTCGACTCGCTATTCGGCGTAAACATGCGGGGCGCTTTCATCGCGACGAGGGAGGCGCTTCGATACATGATCGCACAGAACGACGGCGTAATCATAAACATCGCATCACTTGCCGGGAAAAACGCCCTTGAGAACGGTGCGGCATATGCCGCGACGAAGTGGGCTATGATTGGTTTCGCCAAGAGCGTCATGCTCGAAGTTCGTAAGCACAACATAAGAGTCGTCACCATTTCACCGGGGTCAGTCGATACAGACTTTGGCCTTTCAAACCGTCACAACCGTGACAGAATTCTCAAGCCGGACGACGTAGCGGAGGCGGCGGTTCTCGCCGCGGGCTTACCGGCAACTGCGATGATGAGCGAAATTGACCTCAGGCCGACCAATCCCAAGGCATAACTTGACTAATCCAGCCGACATTTTTGACGTTACGATAATCGGGAGCGGGCCCGCCGGATTGTATGGCGCGTTCTATGCCGGCATGAGAGGAATGAAAACGAAAATCCTCGATGCGCTTCCGGAGCTTGGCGGACAACTGGTGACACTTTATCCTGAGAAGTGGGTGTTTGATGTCGGAGGCTTTCCGAAAATTCTGGCGAAGGATCTCGCGAAGAACCTCGTCGAGCAGGCTATGACTTTCGGTCCAACCGTTTGTCTTGATGAAAAAGTGATCTCGGTGAAAACACACATCGAGAACGGGGCTAAAATATTCGAGCTCGCCACGGATAAAGGGACGTCTCATTTCACTAAGGCGATTGTACTGACGGCAGGTATAGGAGCCTTCAAACCCAAAAAGCTGGACGCGCCCGGGATTTCGACGTTTGAGGGGAAGGGAGTCTACTACTTTGTCCAGGAGAAAAAAGTTTTCGAAGATAAAGACATTCTCATCGTAGGCGGCGGTGACTCGGCGGTTGACTGGTGTCTGAACCTCCTCGACACGGCGAAGAGGATCACTTTGATTCACCGCAGCGATCAGTTCCGTGCCCACGAAGAGAGCGTCAAGGCCTTGTTGACTTCGCCAATCGAGATATTGACATTCCATGAGCTGCGATCGGCGAGCGGAAATGAGAGACTTGAACAAGCGGTCATCTATGACAACAGAACTCATCAGGAAAAGACTCTCGATGTGGCCGCCATAATATTGAACCTTGGCTTCCACGCTGACCTTGGGCCAATTAGAGGATGGGGACTCGAACTCGACAAGGGCGGAATCAAAGTCAATTACCGTATGGAGACGAATGTCGAGGGAATATTTGCGGCAGGGGATGTCGCGAGTCATCCAGGGAAACTCAAACTCATAAGCACGGGTTTCGGGGAAGTTGTTACCGCGGTGAATTTCGCCAAGAACCTGATCGATCCTTCAGCGAAGGTCTATCCGGGACATTCCACAGACCTTAAAAGTATTCCTAACGGGAAAATGGGAAGTTGATTCGTTAAGAAGCCCGTGGAGTTTTTTGCGGGGGGTGGTTTATGCATCCATGCCTGGCAGTGGTCACTCCCAATCGAAAAATCATAAGAATTTTAGCTCCCGTCTCTTATATTTCATCTCCAAACGAATGTCGAGAATGACAATGGCGGTCATGAGCCGTCTCAGGGTGCTGATAAAGAAAAATTTCAAATCACTCAAGCACTACAACTATAGGCTCTACTGGGCGTCGCAGCTGATATCGGTTACCGGTACCTGGATGCAGAACGTGGCCTTATCATGGTTGGTCGTGACCATGACAGGTTCGGCTGTGGTGCTCGGAATAGTCACGGCGCTTCAATTTCTCCCGATCCTACTTCTCTCGCTTTTTGCGGGTGTCTTTGTAGATCGCTGGCAGAAGCTTAGAATTATTATTGTCACTCAAAGCCTTTCTGCCGTGCAGGCGTTCCTCATCTGGGCGCTCGTAGCGGCAAAATCTATTACGCTTTGGGAGATATATGTCCTCTCCCTTTTTCTCGGTATCGTCAACGCTTTCGATCAGCCGGGGAGGCAGGCGTTTGTCGCGGAAATGGTACCCGATGAAGATGTGGGCAACGCGATCGCGCTGAACTCACTTCTCTTTAACGCGGCCAGAACCCTCGGCCCAGCAGTCGCAGGTGTCACCATCGCGGAGCTGGGAGTTGCTCCAAGTTTTCTGATAAACGCGCTCTCATTTGTGGCCATCATCATCGCTCTTCTGTTGATGAGAAAGTCGGAGCTTCGGATTTTAAAATCGAAGGTGCAATCGACGATAGTGCAGGGAATCAAGGAAGGGGTTTCGTTCGCTGTCCATGAGCCTAATATCGCTTCCATTCTAATCGTCTTGATATTTGTCGGTACGTTCGGTTATAACTTCTCAACCGCTCTTCCGCTCTTCGCAAAATACGTCCTGAATGGTGGGCCTGAAATATTTGGCGCCGTCACCGCGTCACTCGGAATCGGGTCAATGTTAGGGGCTCTCCTTGTTGCGGGGAGGCAGAGACCGACGAGAAAGTTCATCTATTCTTTCGCGGCGATATTCGGAGCGATAGATATAGGGATCTCGTTTTCCAGAAGCGTCCCTTTAACGCTCACTCTCCTCGTTTTCTTCGGTCTCGCAAGCATAGCTTATATCGCGTCGACAAACACTTCACTCCAGATGAACAGCCCCATGGAGCTGAGGGGGCGGATCATGGGACTATATGTCGTCGTGTTTGCCGGGAGCACTCCGATCGGAGCTCTCTTCACCGGGTTCATGGCCGACTGGATAGGCACGGCAGGCATGATACTAGTCGAGGGCGTGCTATGCCTGCTCGGTGTCGGAATGGGCGTGTTATATTTGCGCAGGAAAAAAGAGCTGCGAAGGTCGTCAATCCTGCAGAATTTAGTCCCGGGCGATGAGTCGCCGAAAGACTGAAGGCGAAACGCTCTGTATCTCTCGATTGGGAGACTTAAGTCCGAATGAGCGCCCGTGTTTCCGAGTATTAGATAACGACAACGGCGATTTGTAATCTGTAGTCAGTTATTTACCGATGATTATCGCGCCACCGTGACAGTCGAAGGTTGTGCCGGCTGTCGTGGTCCCGAGCACGCGCCAACACCTCGGCGTAATTTCCACCGGGTGCGCTTTGTGCGAATAGAAATTCCCTTGAAGCACTTGCACCCTGTGATTGTCAAAATCTGTGACGGAAACTTCGAATAGAACCGTGTTGTGCTCTCTGTCGATGAGCATCAATGCCGAAGGCTTCGCGATGAGTCTGTATCGGTCTTAATGATCAAATGAAAATAAGTTGCGGATCAGCTTAGCGACCTGGATACCCTTGGTGTCGTAAACGTCCATCGTTAACAGCAGCTGGGAGTTCTGATCCAGTTCCAAATAGATTTGGTCCTTTCCTTCAATCTTGAAGATCCCATTTGTGTTTCTGATGACGTTTGAACCCATAGTGACTTCCATGGTCTACCTCGGTGGGCCGCAGCTTGCCGTTTCAGGAATCCATCTTTTCAACTCTTCGAAGAAGGCCGAAGGTGACGGTGCTTCTGTCGGAGTTTGTGCGTGCCATTTGTATTGAATTGTCTTCATAACTTTAGGCAGCCCACCTGCAGAAATGTATTTCTACGTTCTGATAGAGTCAAGCGCGGCAGCATTGGATCGTGAGCTAGATTACAACCTCTTTTTTTCCCGCGCGTTTGCGCAGAGTAAGGTGTTGCCTTGGTTAGTCAAGCAAGATAAAATTTCATTGTATGGATGAATACCTTTGAACGTTGATTGTTTAACCCCTCTTTTTTATATTTTTTCAGTTCCTGACATAACTTCAGAGAGGTATTCGGTTGAACCTTGAACTAATTGTTTTTTTGATCCTTGCCGCGGCTGCCAATGTATCTGCCGTATTAATGATAACCCGCAAGAACCCAGTCACAAGTGCGTTATATCTGGTCTTCAACTTTTTCATTATAGCAATACTGTATTTGTTTCTCCGCGCGCAATTTATCGCAGTCATTCAGATTACTGTTTACGCCGGAGCGATCATGGTGTTGTTCCTCTTCGTGATCATGTTACTCAATCTCGGCGAAGACAAATTGCTGAAGTGGAAACTGAATTCTACGAGGACCATCGCGTCTATTCTGGGATTGGTGCTTCTTGCTGAAATAGCTTATTATGTTATGAACTTCACTTCTAACTCCGGTCTTTCGCCGCAATCTGAATCGATGGGAACGGTCGAGTCAATTGGAAAGGTGCTCTACGCGAGCTACCTGTTTCCCTTTGAGATCACATCGATACTTCTTTTGGCCGCGGTAGTCGGTGCGATTTTCCTTGCAAAGAGAAAGCTCGAACAATAGAATGGTACCATTAGGATATTACATAGGACTTAGCGCAATTCTTTTTACGATAGGAGTCGTTGGAGTCTTGACGCTTCGAAATGCCATCGTGATTTTCATGTCGGTGGAACTGATGCTCAACTCGGTCAACCTTGCTCTGATTGCATTCTCCGCTTACTCAGGCAATCCGGCAGGGCAAATACTTGTTTTCTTTTCGATAGCCGTCGCGGCTGCGGAATCCGCCGTCGGCCTCGCGATCATTATCGCGCTGTTTAGGAACAAGCTGACCGTGAATATTGACGAAGTAAACGTTCTTAAATGGTGATCCACGGTCTGAAAAAATCTGCGGACGATTGGGCTAAAGTACCTTCCTCAAAGGATAAACTATGCAAAATCTAGTTGTATATATCGTTTTGTTTCCAATCATAGGGGTCTTCATAAACGGCCTCTTCGGTAATTTGCTCCAGAAGAAACTCGGCGAGAAAATCGTCGGCGTGATCGGCAGCGCCACGATCGGCCTGTCGTTCCTTTTCGCGGTGCTCATCTTCATAAATATGCTGGGCCAACCGGCGGACGCGAGAAGCCATGTCGTCGATGTCTATCAATGGATGGCCGCGGGGAGTTTCTCCGTCAACGTCTCTTACCTGATTGACCAGCTCTCCATCGTCATGCTGCTTGTTGTAACTGGAGTCAGCTTCCTAATACATGTTTACTCGATGGGGTATATGCACGGAGACAAAGGATACTTCAGGTTTTTCACTTACCTGAACCTTTTCGTTTTCGCCATGCTGAACCTCATATTGGCAGACAACTATTTGCTGATGTTCCTCGGCTGGGAGGGAGTGGGGCTCTGCTCTTACCTCCTTATCGGATTCTGGTACGACAGGAAGTTTGAGGGAACGAACCTAACCTGGACCGGCGACGCGGGTATGAAAGCTTTCATCGTCAACAGGATCGGAGATTTCGCTTTCCTAACAGGAATGTTCTTAATATTCACCAACTTCGGTACTTTCAATTTCAATACGATCTTCAGCACGGCTTCTTCGCACTTCACAACTGGTGATCCGACCGTAACGTGGATCGCGATTTTGCTCTTCATCGGTGCCACTGGAAAGAGCGCTCAGATACCGCTTTACATTTGGTTGCCGGATGCCATGGCGGGTCCGACACCGGTCTCCGCTCTAATTCATGCCGCTACAATGGTGACTGCCGGTGTATATATGATAGCGAGGAGCTCGATCCTGTACGCTCTTGCTCCGGGCGCAATGATGACGGTCGCGGTCGTAGGTGCAGTGACTGCAATGTTCGCCGCTTCAATGGCGCTCGTCCAGAATGATATCAAGAAGGTGCTCGCGTACTCAACTGTCAGCCAGCTGGGCTATATGTTCCTTGCTTTAGGCGTCGGCGCCTTCGGCGCGGGTATTTTTCACCTTATGACACACGCTTTCTTCAAGGCCCTTCTGTTCCTCGGCGCCGGGGCTGTCATACATTCTCTCCACGAGAATCAGGATCTTCGCGACATGGGCGGCCTGAAAGGGTTCATGCCGGGGACGTACAAAGTTTATCTTATTGCTTGTCTTGCAATATCCGGTATCCCTCCTTTTTCAGGTTTCTTTAGCAAGGACGAAATCCTTGGGAAGACATTCGGAGTCTCCTTCATACTCTGGCTCATCGGCGCCGTGACCGCTTTCCTAACCGCGTTCTACATCTTCCGGCTTTTTGTGATGGCGTTCGAGGGGAAGCCGCGGTTCGACGTTCATCATTTACACGTCCATGAAGCTCCGAAGACTATGCTTCTCCCGATGTGGGTTCTCGGTATCCTCGCGGCCATCGGAGGCTTTGTGGGGATTCCGGCCGCGCTCGGAGGAGGAGACAGCTTTGACAAGTTCCTCGACCCTGTATTTGAAAACGCGCAGTCGAAACTGTCCACCGTATCGTTCATGGGAGCTGGTACGGAATATCTTCTAATGGCGATTTCGGTTCTGCTCGGCATTGGCGGCATTTATCTGGCCTACAGTGCCTACTTGAAGAAGCCCGAGCTTTCAGCAAAGTTGAAGAAAAGCGTTGGGGACTTTTACGATGTGCTGCTCCATAAGTATTATATCGACGAGATCTATCAGGCTATCGTAGTCAAGCCGATGCTTTACGTCAGCGAGAGATACTTGTGGCACGGAGTCGACGAGATCATGATAGACGGCTCCGTAAACGGCACGGGTAAGACGGTTAGATTCGTCGGGAGAGTCCTGCGAAAGATCCAGACGGGATTTGTTCAGAACTACGCGCTCGCCTTTGTAATCGGCATCGTCATCATGCTTGGATACCTAATCTTGAAGTAACCTGAGAACTACGAAATGTTCGAAACAAACATACTGTCATACATAATCTTCACGCCTCTCGTTGGGGCACTCATACTTTTGCTGATCCGGAATGAGAAGCTTGTCAAGAGCGTATCCATCCTGTTCGCGGCAATCACGTTCGTGTTTTCCGTCGTTCTTTATTTGCTCTTCGACGCGAGCAAGCCTGGTTTTCAGTTCGTCGAATATGTGCCCTGGATACAGAGTCTGCATGTCGGCTATCATCTTGGAATCGATGGCATATCGCTCCTCCTGATAGTCCTTACGACATTTCTCACGCTTATCGCGTTGATTGCTTCGTGGGGTTCTATAAACAAGAGGATTACCAGTTTCAACTTCTTCGTGCTCCTTCTCGAAGTCGGGATGCTCGGCGTTTTTTCTTCGCTCGACCTCTTCCTGTTCTACATATTCTGGGAGGCGATGCTCGTCCCGATGTACTTTATCATTGGTATTTGGGGACACGAGCGTCGTGTGTACGCGGCCCTAAAGTTCTTTCTTTACACGATGGTCGGTAGCCTGTTGATGCTGGTTGCGATAATCTGGCTTGGCTACTATGCCAGCACGCTTCCAGGGGGCACGTTTACGACCAACCTTGTTGAGTTGTACCAAATAGCGCCGACGATTCCGATGTCGATCCAGGTCTGGATGTTCCTGGCATTCACGCTCTCCTTTGCGATCAAAGTTCCAATTTTCCCGCTCCACACCTGGCTGCCCGACGCTCATACCGAAGCGCCGATGGCTGGCAGTGTGCTCCTCGCCGGAGTGCTACTGAAAATGGGCACGTATGGCCTGCTCAGGTTCTCACTCCCGCTTTTTCCGCAGGCTGCTTTCGAATTCCTGCCGTTCATAGCAATACTCGGCATAATTGGGATTATATATGGCGCTTTCGTTTCGATGGTGCAAAAAGACCTAAAGAAACTTGTGGCGTATTCGTCAGTCGCGCACCTTGGGTTCGTCGTGCTCGGCATCTTCGCGCTCACTGTCACGTCCGTGCAGGGCTCGGTTATTCAGATGGTGAACCACGGACTCACGACAGGCGCGTTGTTCCTTCTCGTTGGCATGCTCTATGACAGACGCCATACCAGACTCATCAGCGATTTCGGAGGTCTCGCCAAGAGCGTACCAATCATGGCCACTTTCTTCATGATTGCCATGCTCGGCTCCGTTGGCCTGCCCGGTTTAAATGGCTTCGTTGGTGAATTTATGATTTTGCTCGGCTCTTTCAAGAGCCAGTTCCTCGGCACGCCAGCCTATGCGATCGTTGCAGCAAGCGGAGTCATATTGGCTGCCGTCTACCTTCTCTGGATGTACCAGCGCGTCTTCTTCAAGAAGTTGGACAAGCCTGAAAACGAAAAGATGAAGGATTTGAACGGACGCGATATCGCCGTCCTTGCCGCCATGGTAGTGTTTATTGTATGGATCGGCGTACATCCGATGACCTTTCTTTCCAAGAGCGAGCCCGCGGTTAAGGCTTTGGTGAACACGATGACCAAAGCGAGAGTGGGCGGCTTTAGCGCGTTACAGCGATGAAATTTTCTGAATGTAAAATGAGTGATTCGACCAATTTCCCGTTGAGAGGAATATAAATGGTGTTCAATTATAGCGACATGATTGCGGTTAGCCCGATACTTTTTTTAAGTGTGTTTTCACTTCTGTTGCTTGTAGTGGACGTTAGTGTAAAGAAGCCCGCCACTGTACTTTACTGGCTGACTCTTATAGGACTGGCGATCACGGGTTTCCTGACTGTCAATACTTACAACATCCCCGGTTCAGCTTTTAACGGGATGGTTTTCACCGGAAAATTTCCGGCATTTTTCGAGGTGGTATTTGTTCTTAGCGCCGCGCTGAGCGTTCTTCTTTCAAAACCGTATCTCGAGAAGATCGAGGATCATTACGGCGAATATTACTCTCTCGTTAGTTTTGCGACCGTAGGCATGATGTTGATGGCGAGTTCCCGCGACCTGATGGTACTTTTCCTCGGTCTGGAATTGATGTCGATAAGTCTCTATGTACTTGCCGGCTATGTGAAGAGGGACGCTAGATCAAATGAAGCATCTCTCAAGTATTTTCTTCTTGGCGCTTTCGCGACAGGATTTTTCCTCTATGGTATCGCTCTAATCTACGGCGCGACGGGCACGACAAACTTGGCCGATATTCTCGGGAAATGGATGTCGGTACAAAACGATCCACTCCTATGGATCGGAGCGGCGTTAATATTGGTCGGCCTGAGTTTCAAAATATCTGCCGTTCCGTTTCACATGTGGGTTCCGGATGTTTATGAAGGTGCACCGACGACGGTATCAGCGTTTATGTCGACGGGGAGCAAGGCGGCGGCGTTTGCGGCGCTTGTCCTCCTGTTCAGCTATTCCGTGCATCCGTCGCCTCAGCTGCAGGTGGTCATCGCGTACCTTGCGGCTTTCACCATGGTGGTCGGGAACGTGATCGCTCTAGTCCAGACGAATATCAAAAGGATGCTTTCATATTCAAGCATCGCACATGCAGGCTATGCGTTGGTCGGAATCGCTGCCGCCAATTCTTTGGGCAGAACTGGCGTCATGTATTACATGCTTGCGTACACATTCATGCAGATCGGCGCGTTCGGAGTTGTATCAGTCCTGGAGAGCAAAGAGGGTAAGTATCTGGAGGTCTCCGATTATCAGGGCCTTGCGTACAAGCACCCCGTGATCTCAGGCTTGATGGCGCTTTTCATGTTTTCGCTGGCAGGGCTTCCGCCTCTTGCTGGATTTTTCGGAAAGTATTATCTTTTCGCATCAGCCGTGTCTGCGAATATGACATGGCTCGCCATTGTCGGAGTGCTGGCAAGTGTCGTGTCCGTTTATTATTACTTGAGCGTCGTTGTGAATATGTACTTCAAGGAGGTACCGGAAGGTACCACGTCAGTTGTGATATCGAAGCTGGGGGCCACGGCTTTGATTATTGCGGCGGCTGCGATAATCGAGCTTGGACTGACACCGGGTTACATCGTATCGCTGACGGAGAAACTGTTCTAACATTCGAACGTATACCTTGCGAATTTGATCAGCCGCTTCTAATTTGAGGCGGCTTTTTTTTTATTTTGAATCGGAGTAGACATGGAATATTTGCTCACTGCAGAAGAGATGAGGGCGTGCGACCGGGAGGCTGTTGAAAGTGGAAGGATCACTGGTCAGGCGCTCATGGACAAAGCGAGCCTTGGTGTCGCCAAGGTGGCTGCGAAGGTTCTGGGCGACGTGCGCGGTAAGCGAATCGTCGTAATTTGCGGGAGAGGGAACAACGGGGGAGATGGATTTGGCGCGGCCGTTTATCTCGGCCAGATGGGCGCGTATGTAAAAGTCATATTGACAGGGACGTCGGTGGAAGTGTCCGGCGACGCGAAGGTTTTCTACGAAAAAGCCAAGAGCATGTCGTCCGGACAGCTGAAGATAGAGGTCGAAGAATTCGAGAAGGCTTCGTCTTCTCTCAATCTCAACGACTATGACCTGATTGTGGACGCGGTCCTCGGTACAGGCTTGAAAGATGAACCCAGAGATAACGCGAAGACGGCCATAGATTTGATGTCTAAGGCTGTGCCGCCTGTTCTTGCCGTGGATGTTCCAAGCGGTCTCGATTCCGATTCGGGAAATGTTTTTGAATCCGCGACGGCGTCAGTCGCGACAGCTACGATGGGATTCCCCAAGCGAGGACTCTTACTGAACCAGGGAAAACAGAACTCGGGTACCGTATATGTGGTGGACATCGGGATGCCTCCAAATCTCAACGCGCTCGCGACTGTCGAGACAACCGTCATAACAGGACCAGAAGTTCGCGAGTTGCTTCCTCGCCGAAACATCGAGACTCACAAACATGCGGTCGGAAAAGTCTTTGCTCTGGTTGGCTCTGTAGGGATGACAGGAGCGGGCATCATGGTTGGCAAAGCGGCGATGAGAGCCGGTGCCGGTGCGGTCATTCTCGGCGTTCCATCCGAACTTAACCCGATATTTGAATCTCAATTAACAGAAGTGATGACCGTACCTCTCCCGCAAACTGGAGACGGTTCGCTTTCGCTGGCGGTGCTCCTGCAGATACAGAAGAACCTCGAATGGGCAGATGTCCTTGTCATAGGGCCTGGCCTTTCCAGGAACCAGGAGACTTCCCAGATGGTCGCCAAGGTGCTCAGAAGCCAGGAGCGCACCATCATAGTGGATGCCGACGGCCTGAACGCCATCGCTGACCAGCCTAGCATTTTGGGCGATTCGAAAGCCGACATCATACTCACACCCCATCACGGTGAATTCAGCAGGCTGACCGGATTTTCAGCCGAAGAAATTGCCAGGGACAGGATTGAGATGGCACGCAGTTACGCGACAGAGAAGAAGGTGACATTGGTCTTGAAGGGATCGCCTACCGTAATTGCCACGAAAGAAGGAAAGGTGCACGTCAACGTCCACGGAAATCCCGGCATGGCGACGGCTGGAATGGGAGACGTTCTGACTGGAATAATCGCCGCGATGGTAAGTCAGAAGCTCAGTCCTTCGGACGCGGCCATTGTCGGGACTTATATCCATAGCGTGGCAGGTGATGTGGCGTTCCAGTCCAAAGGGATGTATTCGCTAATTTCTACCGATGTTATTGAATCGCTTTCCCAGGCTTTCAAGAAAATAGAAAATGGAGAGGTAGTTGAATTTCAAAGAATCTCCTGACTTCGTAAAGTATCAACTCCCAGTCCTACTTTGGATGGGATTGATATTCGCATTGTCATGCGTGCCGGGCTCAACGCTGGCGCCGATTGAATTTATAGACGCTCATCTGATTGCCCACTCGCTTCTTTTCGGAATGCTTTACATTCTTGGGTACAGGGCCTTGAAGTACCAGAACTATAGCAGATTTCTTCGCGAGTTCAGTCTCCTAGCGTCTCTCGCACTTGTCGCTTTGTACGGAGCTAGCGATGAGTTTCATCAGTCGTTCACTCCCGGACGGACGGAAGAGTTCAAAGACTTGATGATCGATGTGACGGCTGGACTCGTCGCACTCTTTATCGTGATGGCGTACGAGCGTTTCCGAAATACCACCAGGAAGCTAGAGGGGAATTGACGACCTGAGTGGCGATGGAGGCTGATTTAACCCAAACCGGGGGAGCAAATGAATTTATTCCCGGAGTTTGCCTGCGATGAGCGAAACGATCATACTGGTCCTTTCGCTTCTCCTAATGGCGCTTTTTGCCGCCGCTGAAACTGCTTTCGTTTCTGCCGACAAAGTGGGACTGGTAATTGATCTTCCCGGCGGACCGGTATCCCGCTCAGTTTTTTACTTCCTGCGCAACAACGACGTGTTCTTCGCGACGGTAGTCGTTGCGAGCAACCTCTTTGTGACGGTATTCTCATCGGTGGCCGAAGTGTTCTTTCACGCGAGCCTGAAGATACAACTTCCCATTGTAATTGGAGCGACCACAGTCGTGGGCTTCCTGCTGGGGGAATTGGTCCCTAAGAGTGTCGCCATTGAAAACCCCGAACAGGCGGCTAAGCTCCTTCTCCCGCTTGTTAGAGGTTTTGCATTTCTGACGAAACCGATTGTGGCCTTTACGGCGGCGGGATCAAATTTCCTCGCGCGTGTGGTTTTCAATTCTCCCTCTTCGAACTCTCTCATGTTTCAACGCCGCGACGTGTACAGGTTTCTCGGTAGTACGGTTACCGGCGGATACCTCGATAAAATTGAATCCGACCTGATCCGCAGGCTTCTTGAGAACGCGAGTGTTCCGGTCAAGAACATAGCGATACCGAGGACTGAAATAATCGCGGTGGAGGCGGGTACTCGTATCGAAAAGCTTCGTGAGACGTTTGAAAAAACAGGGAAGAGTAAAGTAATCGTTTTCGATTCCAATATTGACAACGTTGTTGGGGTCGTCTACGCGAAAGACATTTTCAAGGACGTGAAGCTGACAGACGAGGTGGTCAACGACGTCCTTTTTGTTCCTGAGCAGATATCTGTTGTCGACTTGCTCGACGAATTCAGAACGGAAAGTGTTTATGTAGCTATTCTGATTGACGAGTTTGGCGGTACTTCAGGGCTCGTTACGTCATCGGACGTGATGGAACTATTTCTCGGTGAGGTGGCGCTGTGGGACAATGAAGCGCGAGTGAAGGCGATCGGGCCGAACCAGTTCGTCATCCAGGGCAACGCGGAGATTCATGAAGTTGAGGAGGCAGCTGGGGTCACTTTTCCTGTGGGAGAGTATTCTACCGTTGCCGGTCTAATCATTTCGCAAGTTGGCAGGATCCCTTCAAGGGGTGAAGTCTTCAGGATCGGGAACCTTGAATTTCAAATCGTCGGAGCTGACGGGCGAAAAATCAATACATTGAAGTTGATTCTGAAATAGACGAAAATGGTCGTGATGCCGAGTACGATTTGACGTTTTTGCAGTTGATGCGTCAAATCATGAGTATTTGCTGAAACTGTTTTGAGAGCTCGTCTGTTATTTTAGTTGATGCATTTTGCCCCTTATCTGGATTCTGCGGGGAGTCGAGTTTGAGGAAAGGAAGAAGTACCGTTTCACGAATGCTAAAAGTTGTCGATTTTTCGCCGATGCCCCGTTTCAGACTCAAGCCGTCATGCGTTTTCAGTGCTCCCTCCAAAAGTGTGGGAGTTCATGCTCATTTTCCTGAAACCGAGATCGAAAGGGTTGCTGCTCCCGCACATTCGCCTGTGGGTCTTCTAACACCAGAGTTTCAATAGGATTACCTATCTAATTATAAGGATTACAATGAGAAAGGTTGTGCTCGCCGTCTTAATTCTTGCGTCGGCATTCCCGCTTGCTGCCCAGGAATTTGGCAAGAACAAAGTTCACTACGTTACCTTTAAGTGGAGCTATATCAAATCTCCTCACTTCAATGTTTACTTCACGAAGGGTGGATACCTGCTCGCCGAGTTTGTTGCGGTCGAGGCAGAGAGTTCGCTCGCGTCGATTGAAGAGAGTTTTCACTATCAGATTAATAAACGTATCGACCTAACGGTGTTCAATTCGCACAACGATTTCCAACAGAACAATATTATCTCTGAGTACTTGGGCCAAAGCACCGGCGGTGTCACAACTTTATATAAGAACAGGGTGGTCTATCCATGGGACGGAGACCTTAGCCTTATGCGTCACGTGATCCACCACGAGCTGGTGCATGCCACGTTTAACGAAATGTTTTACGGCGGTTCTGTCCAGGCGATGATAGAACATGACATCACGTTCCAGCTCCCGACGTGGTTCAATGAGGGGATGGCGGAGTATCAATCTCTCAACCACTGGGAGGTGAACTCCGACCAGTTTCTGATGGATGCGACGATCAATCACTACATGCCGCCGATTGATTACCTGCAGGGATTCTTATGGTACAGAGGGGGAGAATCCGTCTGGCACTATATCGATGTCACTTACGGCCATCAGAAAGTGGGAGAGATTGTAAACGCGGTCCTCGCGACACACAGTGTGAACAAAGGTCTCGAGAGGGCTATCGGGCTCAACCTGGACCAACTGTCCGATGCGTGGCACGAATACAACCGAAAGCAGTATTATCCTGAGGTGGCAGAGAGACAGGCTCTCTCAACCTTCGCCAAACATGTGACGAACCATTTGGAAGACGGGAGCTCTTACAATACTTCGCCCGTCATTTCCCCGGATGGGAATTTGGTGGCCTATATTACCGACCGCACAGGATTCTTTGACGTAGTTCTCGCTTCCACGGTAACCGGCAAGGTAATACGAACTTTAGTGAAGGGAAGCCGCACGGCGAATTTCGAAGAGCTCCACCTTCTTAATCCCGGCATCGCATGGACGCCGGACGGGAAGTACATCGCCGTGGTGTCCAAGACGGGAGAGTACGATGACGTCTTCATGATTAACGTCAGGACGGGGGCGACCAAGGAGCTTCCCGGACTGAGTCTCGACGGGATAAAGGGCATTAATTTCTCTCCGAACGGGGAAGAACTGGCGTTGTCGGCCTACGAACCGCTCCAGTCGGATATATACTTGTACAACATGAAGACACACAAGCTGCGGAACCTTACCGACGATATCTTCAGCGACGAGCAGCCGCACTGGTCTCCTGACGGTAAGGTAATCTATTTCACGTCCGACAGGGGGGACAGTCTTAACCAGGACGGAAGAAATCCGCTCCCTCTTGCTCACTGGGCGGCGGGAAATCCTTGGGACATATTTTCGATAAACGTGGCGACGGGTAAGATAGAAAGACTAACTTATACTAATTTCCCGAACACGCCTTGGGTCGTACCCCACGGAGGGGGCGATCAGTATCCGCTCCCGACAGTTAATGGAAAGGGATTGATTTTCGAATCCAGCCGGAACGGCATCGATAATTTGTACTATTTGGATTTCGCCACCAAGAAAATTGTCCCGCTGACCAATTCGCTCGACGGGATCAACCAGCCGTCGATGTCCAAGAATGGAGAGAAGATTGCGTTCACGTCGCTCAATGACGGCGGCTACGATATTTTTACGATGGACCTTCCGCTGAAGCATAAATTCAGCGGCCCGCTGAAGCCGACGAAGTATGTAAAATCTTTCTTTGCGAAACTTGAACTGGCGCAGCACAAGGACACGACATCAACGAAATCGACGAGCCTTGCCTCCTTGTACGGCATGTCGGTGACGTCGGATTTCAACCACTACGTCTTTTCACCTTATTACAACCAGACCACCCACAAGAAGCCAAAAGTTTCCCCCTTCCTTCTCAAAGGCAACGTCGACTCATTGGGGGAATATTATGTCTATCCCTATAAGGTGGATTTTTCGCCTGATATCATTACAGGAGGAGCCGGCTTCAACACGTTCTACGGCTTCCAGGGGGCAACAGAACTTGCCTTCAGCGATATGCTCGGTAACAACGAGGTTGATCTGTACACGGATTTTCAGATTGATTTGCAGAACAGCGACTACGCAATTTCATACGCCAACATGGCATCCAGGATAAACTACGGTGTCGATCTTCTTCACACTGCGAACTTCCTGTATCTATATGACAACACAACCGGTTACTACGAACTCAACCGTTTTCAATCGCTAATAGGTCAGCTGAGCTTCTCACGTCCATTCGATAGGTTCAGGCGGCTTGATCTCAATGTGGCCTACGTCGGAATAAACGAGCAGAACATAGACAACCCAGCCATACCAAGCGCTTCCGCAAACGCGGCACTGATCTCACTTGACTACGTCAAAGACAATACGTTGGCAGGATATTTCGCTCCGGTTGCCGGGACTAGATACGAAGTAACGCTTTCACTCGTACCGAAGATCGCACCTAGCTTTCTCGGATTTGAGACGCTTGGATTTGACTGGAGGAAGTATCTTCCGTTCTGGAATGAGAACGTCTTTGCTGTGAGGTTCTCCGGAGCAGCGAGCACCGGGCCGAATCCGCAGAAGTTCTTCATGGGCGGCGTGAGTAACTGGATCAACAGAAGTTACGCGACACAGCTGATTCCGATCAGCAGCGTCGCAGACTACGCTTTCCTAACACCTGTATTCCCGATGAGAGGATACAGTTACGACGCTCAGCTCGGAACAAACTACTTCCTAGCTAATATAGAAATCAGATTCCCTCTCGTGCAGTACTTTGTACCTGGTTTGATCCCAATACTACTTTCCAACATAGAGGGAGTGATTTTCACAGACGCGGGAAGCGCGTTCGATTCCTTCTCAAGCTATAAACCGTTTATGAAGAGCCCCTCGGGCGCTCTCGTGACGCAGGATCTCCTGATAGGATCTGGTTTTGGAGCAAGAGTCCCTTTTTTGTATTTTGTCCTGAGGTTTGACGAAGCTTGGCAGTATGACATCCAGGGATTCCATAATCCGACGTTCTATTTCTCGCTTGGAGGCGACTTCTAAACCCGCGCAAGTCGCGCTTGTAATTGTGATTCTTACCTCCGCCTCGGCATCGGGACAGTCGATGTTTCTGGGCGGAGGTTACGTTTTGGGGAACAGGGCCGCGGGAATGTCGGCGTATGTGGCCGACCCTGATTTCGCGCACGCTGTCATCCTGAACCCGGCGAAGCTCAGTTTCGCCGAAACTGTCTACGCAGCGAGCGACTATGAATATTTTTCCCGCGATGTCGGACTTCTTTTCTTACCATCCACCCCTTCAGACTATTTATCAAGCGGCGAGTTGAGTGCATGGGACGCGTCATTTGCGATGCCGGTCGGTCCGGTGGGAGCAGGCGCTTCCTTCAGTGCGTTCGATCTGGCCGGTTGGAGGACTACGTTGTCCGCCGTTGGTGCGGCAGTGCGCATGCCATTCGGCTTTTCACTAGGCGTGACGGGCAAATATATAACTCTCAGACGGCCCGAGGTGATACCGGGCGGTATGGGAAAATCGAGCTTTGAGAAATTCACGTTCGATCTCGGCGCGATGAACCGCGCCGTATTGGCGAACACCACCTTTTTCCAGGCGATATTGTCTTCAGGGGTAGTCTTTTCCAATATCCTGCCCGGGGTTACCTGGACTCAAGACGGAGCGTCGAGCGGAAATTTGCTAAACACTCCGGCGAATTTGCCCCAGACTTTGCAGTGTGGCATCGCGTATACGTTTGCCTCGAACTATCGCTTGTCCGACTTCGAGCTTTTCAGGGTGACTGGGGCGATAGATTATTCGCATCTCTTCAGTAAATCTTCCCCAATTGATGAGTTCACTTTTCAGCGCGATCAATACAGGATAGGTGTCGAGACCGTTGCGCTCGGCATACTCGCCGTTCGTATAGGGTATACGCTCAAGACTCCGGTCGTAATGGGAGAAGACCTTTACAACAACCTGACCATTTCTCGAATGGGCTCAGGTGTCTCATATGGATTCTCTCTAAGATTCCCGGTGAAACTTGTGTTACCGGCATTGCCGGTAACGTCAATGGAGTTATCCTACGCTAAGAATCCGGAGTGGAATTCAGGAGCGTACCATGATTTGTTCGGTGTAGTGATGGAAATGTTGTTCTGATCCGGCGCAATCTCGATCCACATTCGGATTGGAAAGAACCGCGGTCTCTGATAAATTATTAACATGAAGAAAGAAGAGAGTTTTCCCATTCTCAAGGCGGGAAGCGCGGATGCGGCTGACCGTCTTAAGAAGATCATGAGCAGAAATCTAACGCTCGACAAGGAATTGATGGACAAGGTGTCCGCCATCGTGCAGACGGTTCGTGCCGAAGGTGATGCGGCCTTAAAGCGGTATACACGGGAGTTTGACGGCGTTGAATTGCCGCGCATAAGAATATCCGCCGAGGAAATAGACAAAGCGAAGGAAGGAACGAGCGAGCATATTCTCGAAATCATCTCGGAAGCCGCGACGAATGTCAGAAAGTTCCATGAAAGGCAGCGCGCCAATTCGTGGATGATTCACAATGAAGATGGAACAGTGCTCGGCCAGCGAATCATCCCTCTCGAGCGTGTGGGCCTCTATGTGCCGGGAGGTACTGCCGCGTATCCCTCCACTGTCATCATGAACGCCGTTCCGGCGCAGGTTGCAGGCGTCGAGGAGATACACGTGCTGACTCCGCCGAACCGTGACGGGGAAGTGAATCGGATTGTCCTCGCCACATGCGGCGTGCTTGGTATAAAGAATGTGTATGCCGTCGGCGGCGCGCAGGGGATCGCTGCGGCAGCCTACGGCACGGAGTCCGTCAGCAAAGTGGATAAGATAGTGGGACCGGGGAACATATATGTCGCCGCCGCGAAGAAGATAGTGTTTGGCGATGTGGACATCGATATGATTGCAGGACCGAGCGAGGTGGTCGTCCTGGCAGATTCCACCGCCGACGCAGGGCACGTTGCGGCCGATCTGCTTGCTCAGGCGGAGCATGACGGTAATGCGGCGGCAGTGCTGGTTACCACTGACCGGGGACTGGCAAAGAAAGTTCAGCGGAAGATGACGGAGTTTCTCGGCGGCCTATCGCGTAAAAAGATTGCCGCGGATTCAGTACGGCGAAACGGAGCCGCGTTCGTCGTTGAGGACATGATCGAAGCGGTTGCTCTCGTGAACGACATCGCCCCGGAGCATCTGGAGATAGAAGCTGAATCGGCCTGGGAACTCCTCGGACGCATAAATAATGCAGGCGCGGTCTTCATCGGCGATTATTCGCCCGAGCCTGTCGGCGATTACTTTGCCGGACCAAGCCACGTGCTCCCAACGGGCGGAACCGCGCGCTTCTCGTCGGTATTAAGCGTGGACACCTTTGTGAAGAGATCAAGTGTAATCCATTATTCCAGAGAGGCATTTGAGCGCGATGCCCGCAAGATTCAGGTATTTGCCGAAAACGAGGGCCTTACAGCGCATGCCTTGTCAATCAGCGTAAGAGAAAAACGTGGACGTAAGAAATAACTTCAGGAAATCAGTCTTAGATATTTCAGCCTATAACGTTTCAGGCCATCCGGCGAAAATAAAACTCAACCAGAATGAAAGCCCATTCGACATTCCTGATAAACTCAAGAGAGAGATTATAGAGGAATTTGTTCGCATACATTGGAACAGGTATCCGGATGTCTTTTCAAGAACACTTCCCGAACGGTTTGCGACAATGTATGGCTTACCGGTTGCTTCGTTCATCGCGTCGAATGGATCCAACGAGTTGATTTACACCATCGAGATGGCGCTTGTGGAACATGGGACAGAGGTGCTTATACCACAGCCTACGTTCTATCTCTTCGAGAAGGTGGCACTCATACTCGGCGGAAGAGTGCGCAAGGTTTTCGCGGAGCCCTCGCTTGAATTCAACGAGGAAGAAATCATGCGTGTCGCGAGCTCAATGCCGTCAGGGCTCATTATCCTGGGCTCGCCGAACAATCCGACGGGGAAGTCAGTCTCGGACGGATTCATCGAAGAGCTTTTAAAGTCGACCCCGGCGATGGTACTTGTCGATGAAGCCTACATCGAATTCTCTCCGAAGGAAAGCGTGATCGGCCTTACAAAGACTTTCAAGAACCTTATTGTCTTGAGGACTTTCTCAAAGGCATACAGTCTTGCAGGGCTGCGTGTCGGATATCTGATCGCGCATCCCGATACCGCGAGTCAGGTACTCAAGGTTAAGATTCCCTTTACTGTGAATCCTTTATCGGAGTTCACTGCGATGAAGCTGCTCGAAGACCGGCGTCTGTTCACCGAGCGTGTCGAGTTTCTTAAACGCCAGAAGGTCATCATGGCCGAGTCTCTCCGGAAAATTTCTAGAGTTAAAGTCGTTGATTCGGACGCGAACTTCTTCTTATTTTCCGCGCCGATGCAGGCTACGAAGCTTTTCGAGCAGCTTCTTGAGAAGAAGAGTGTTCTCATTAGAGATGTGACTTCGTATCCTATGCTCGATAATTATCTGCGGGTCAACGTCGGATCTGAAGAAGAGTGCCGTTACTTTGTCGAGTCGGTTAAATCATGTTTGGAAAATCAGTAGTCTAAAGTTTTCCAAACAGTGGCGCGGGTTCACCGTTGGTTCTCTTGTCGAGTGCTTGCTTCTCGGCATCTGAATCCGAACTTGGAATGTGGTTCGTAAAGTGTAGCTTTACTTCTTCCTGCGATGGCACATCTTATCTACGCGATGTGACAGGGGCTATTGTGCGTAACTGGAGGGTAGTTTATATTTAGGTCAAGATGGCTGTACCTCTGATTTATTTTCTTGACGATGATGAAAACATCATCAAACTCGTTAAGTACGGATTGCGGAACGAGCAATTGAACGTTAAGTACTTTTCCCGTCCGACAACCCTGATCGAAGCGATCAAGGCCGAGTATCCCGATGTCGTCGTAAGCGATGTCATGATGCCGGATATGGATGGGATTGAACTCATCGACAAAATGAGGGGCTTGTCCAGAGCGATGCCTGTTATATTGGTGACGGCGCGTGCGGCAGTGGATACGGCGGTAAGGGCAATGAAGGCGGGCGCTTTTGAGTATCTCACCAAGCCGATAAACTTTGACGAGCTGAAGCTCGCGGTTGGACGCGCAGTTGAAGTTGGAAGGCTTCGCTCCGAGGTTGATGAGATCAAATCTGGGTTTAAGTCGCGTTATTCGTTCGACAATCTGATCGGAGAGAGTGAGCCGATTAATGCTATGCGCGAATTGATAAAACGTCTTTCGACAGTTTCGGAGGCGGTGATCCTGCTGCGAGGAGAAAGCGGCGTGGGAAAGAATCTCGTTGCGCGTGTTATTCACTATACGAGCCCGATATCTGACAAGCGTTATCTTGAAATTAATTGTGCCTCTCTCCCATCCAATCTCCTGGAAGCTGAACTCTTCGGTTACGAGAAGGGTGCTTTTACCGACGCGAAGAATTCTAAGAAGGGATTGCTAGAAGTCGCGAGCGGAGGTACTGTTCTCCTTGATGAAATAACGAGCATGGACCTTCCTCTGCAGGCGAAATTCCTCTCATTTATTGAGAACCGACGGATCCGCAGGGTAGGAGGGCTTGAAGAAATTCCCGTCGACCTTAGGGTCATCTCGGCGACAAATTCCGATCTCGAATCCGATGTGGCGTCAGGAAAATTTAGAAGCGATTTGTTTTACAGGATCAACGTCGTCTCTATCGTCGTTCCGCCCCTCAGGGAACGAGGGAAAGACGTCATACTCATCGGAAGGAAATTCATCGAGGACTTCAACACGAAGTTCAAGAAGCACGTGAAAGGATTCACAAACTCGGCGGAGCGCAAGCTGTCGTCGCACGGCTGGCCTGGAAACGTGCGTGAACTTCGCAACGTCGTGGAACGCGCAATGATATTCGCGGAGAACGAATATATTGACGGCGACGAGATTGCACTTACCAACATCGCTCAAATCCCGATATCCGACGACGGACTGCATCTTGCCAAGGGACTCTCGCTTGACCAGGTCGAGGGAGAATATTTGAAGAAAGTGCTTGAGTGGAACAATTTCAACCTTGAGGAAACAGCCAGGCAGCTCGGTGTGACCAGAAAAACTCTCTGGGAGAAGCGGAAGAAGTACGGACTCCTAAATTAACCGTTCCACGGAGTCAAGGAATTTGCCTTTTTCAACCTGCCAGTTTAGTTCAAGAGCGGCCTTTTCACATCGCTCCCGCAGTTTCGCGTATAAATCGGGATCGCCTGTGAATTCCATAACAACCTCCGCGGTACGCTTCAGATCAGATGGATCTACTGCTGCACCGATCCCGTAGCTGTTTACTATCTTCTCCATCTCGGGAAATGTGGGGACAATTACAGGCAACCTTGCCGAAATGAACTGGAAGAACTTATTGGGCAAGGCGAGGTAATGGCATAGCCCTGAGTTTTCCATCAGATAAATCCCAATGTGCGCCTTGGACAATTCTTCCACAACACTTCCGCTTTCAACTCTTCCAGTAAAATGTACTCTGTCAACCACCTTCAATGAGGAGGCGAGTTGTTCTAGTTCACTTCGAAGGCTGCCGTCGCCGATGATCTTCAGGTGATATTTTTCAGGAAGACGAGCGATTAGCCGGATAAGGTTGTGTAATCCGCGTCCCGGCTGGAGTCCCCCTGAAAAAGCGAGAATGATTCTATCTAATGTACTCGGCGCCGAAGGGGCATCGCTACGTTCGGGAACGTTGCGTACGACGGTGAATGGAAGCGCCCATCTTCGACTGAGTATATCCGCGATTGAATCGTTCACCGTAAATGCTGAATCGACGTACCGGATCGAGCTCTTTTCCACGAGATTCCAGAAAAGAAAGCTGCTTCTCTTTCGTTTGAGGCTCGGAAGTTCGTCATACAATTCCTTGGAGTCGTATATCAGCTTGACCGGCATGGCCTTGCGTTTATAGCGGATTTTGTTCAAGATTGCCGGTGGAAGTGAAAAGAGGTCGCCAGCAATAACCACACTTGCGGAAGTCTTCAAAGCCTGAGGAATAACCCCCTGGTAGAACTCTTTGAAGAATGCCTTGCCTGATTTCACATTTATTGGGACACGTACGATTCCAGGCATGCCATAGCTTTTGCCATCACTGCAGACACCGACCACCATCGCCTTGTGTCCGGCTTCGGTCAGTGTCCCAAGGAATTTCGTGCTCCTGGTGTCGTACCTTGGATCCGAGCTGACGATTATAAGTACGTCAAGTTCGAAATGTCCGGTCGACATCTTAGAGGAGGAAGGAAAGTGTGAAAGTCTGGCTGTTTCCGAAGTCGAGTTTCATCGGAATGTACGAATAATCGAGTCTCAGGAAGCCGTAATGGATGCCCGCTCCATACGAGAAGCCGGTTAGGTCGTTTCCCGTGCCGTAACCCGCGCGAAGCTGTAGCAGGTTCTGGAAATTCAAATTAGCCCCGATACTTGGCGTGATCCCACCGGACTTGAACGTCACCACTCCTAGAAAACCGGTCAGTGAGAAATTGTTATCCATATGGGTAGTATAGCTTCCGCCGGCGCGCAGGTAAACCGGAAGGTCTATCTTCTGCGATATCATTGCAGACGATGAACCGAGATTGCCCGCGGAGATGCCAACTTCGGTATTCTGAAGCGGGGAGAATTGAACCCCGGCATTGAAGGCAAAACCAGTCGACTCATACACAAAGAGCTTTTCATACAGGAACATGCCGGACACTCCGACATCGACGTTTCCGAAACGCCTCGCCATGCCAGCGGCAAACGCGAAGTCTTTGGCGGAGAATGTCGCCTGCGCGGCACCGGGCACTGTCCTCACTTCTATGTCCGGGACACTTGAGAGGAGGAGGCTTGTCCCAAACGACATGGTGCCCGCCTGAAATCTAGTGCCGAACATGTCTATCGTTGTACCGGCTATGTAGGTTCGATGCGTAAGCATCACGTCAAGTCCGATTCCGCCCGGGTTCTCGCTTCTGGCCAGTCCCGCCGGGTTTAGATATACCGCGACAGGTTCGTTGGAGACAGCGTCTCCCGAGGCCGAAAGAGCGAGGTCGCGGGCGGAGTAACCGAGCCTTAGTATCTGGAACCCGGCACTCCCCGCCTGGGAGTATGCCTGCGAAGTTATAAGCAAAGTGGCGGCAAAAGCCAGAGCTAAAGATTTCATGTCACTTAAAATCCAAACATTAGTGAAATTGTCTGTATCCCGTAGGGAGTATATGGTTCAAACACATAAGCGTAATTTATCTCCGGCGCAAAATCAAGGAGCTCAATCTTTGCCCCGAACCCGAACGATGGCGTGACCACGGTGCCGAGGTTGAGTTGGTTTGATGTGTACAATCCAGCTCTAAGTGCCAGAAGAGGAATCGGAGAGACCTCCAGACCGGCCCTTATGCCGCTGAGGGCACCTGGAGCGATGTCGTATTCCGCAGTAACGCATGAATGGAATATCGGCAAATCGTAGGAAGCGCCGAGCTTCACGATGTGTGGAAATGGAGAGGTGAAGCTGGAGCCGTCAGTCCCATAAAGGTTAGACGAATCCCAATGATATTTCACTCCGAGGTCGGTCACGACGGCGCCAAGCGACAGGTCGTTTGTCACTCTGTAGAGTGCACCGATGTCAAAGCCGAGCGCGGTTGAAGTCAGACCGGAATAAAGATTGTTGTAATACATCTTGAGATTCACGCCTACGGAGAATCCGCTGAAGAACTCATTCGAGAAACTAAAATACGCAAGATACTCGCTTGTTGAGAAATTTCCGGTTGGAGCTCCGTCGGCGTCTCTACCGTCAATGTTCGTAACGTTGGCGTTGATGAGCCCCAATGACATTCCGGCTCCGGGTCTCAATCCTTGCGTGTAAGTTATGACGTTCAGCTGTCTTCCAAGTGACATAAGTGCCACGGATCCGGATATGCTTCCTCCCATTTGAAAGGAGGCGAGGGCGGGGTTATAGTAAGTGTAAACGTTTCCTTCAGGCATTGCCGAGATAGAATTTCCGAGCGCCATCCCTTTGGCGTTCAAGCCAATTCTCGAGAAACTTCCAGGATAGCTTTGCGCGAAGGCTACAGAACAAAAGAGCAGGCTCATGATTATCGTTTTCATCTTGCCACCAAAATCTTTCCCCAAATGGGAGTGCCGCCGTTTATGACGACGCTGTAAAAGTAAACTCCGTTATCGACCAGATTGCCCGTGTCATCCTTACCGTCCCACGGAACGTCTATCTCGCCGGTTGGCCGAGGCGCGTTCTGAAGGAGAGTCCTCACAACGTGCATCGAGAAATCAAATATTCTGATTGTTACCGTGCTGTTCGGGCTCTTGACGCTGAAGTGGACTCGTCCCACGTCGAGATTAGGTGAAAACGGATTCGGATAAAAATATGTCGTGTTCGAAGCGCCGACTGGCACGTATGTTCTCAGCACATTCCAGGCGCTTTGTATGAAGCCGGTTCCGGGATCTATTCCGATCGCGTTGCCATCGCCCGACGCGAGCCAAACACTGTCTCCCGTCGCAGCCACGGCGTAGAAAGCCTTGGAGAGTATCGACTGTTGGTTCCTCTGGTCGTAAATGCTTGTTATGACGGTGTTCGATTTTCCAAAATCAGGAGTCCTGAAGAGTCCGTCATCTGAGGCTCCGTATACTATTTGCCCGTTGAAACTTATGCTGTGGAAAAAATGTCCCTGAAGTATGTTCTGCCAGGTCGCGCCTTCATCTGTCGTGTAGCTCAAGGCTGGGACTTCAGTCGGGTCGTTAGCGTTCACGGTAGCCCCCCATATATTGTGGACGCCGCCGTAATTCTGTGCCGCGAGCCAAACTACGAAGTCGCCAGAAATTCCCGGATCGTTTTGGTGGTTGAACTTGTGCCAGGAGTAACCATTGTCCGTAGTCTTGTCGATGCCGTCCGCAGTGCCTACATAAAGGGCGCTGTCTCCATCGCAATACAGTGAGAAGGCCTCGTGGTTATAATTTGTTTCCTGCGTGAATTTCCCGGCTATCGGCGATAGTTGAAAGTTATAAGTGCTGTCAGGGTTTTGAGTGATGTAATCGAGATAATCGGGAGGCATGACGACTCTGTGCCAGGTCTTGCCGAGATCGCCGCTCCTTCTAAGCCCACCGGCGAAGTTCGCTGCATAAAGGTACCCTCCGTAGAAAGCCAGTGCGTAGGAAATGTTGTTTACGTCGGTAGTGATCGGAAGGGCGCGAAGTATGTTTTTGCCGAAAGCTACCGTCGTGTCGGAATTTGTGTCCACATCCTGTGAATCGTGAGCCCATGTCGCGCCGTTGTCTGTCGACACATAGAGTCCTTGGCCGACGGGCAGCGAGTTCCCGTTCTGATTGAGGCTTGTCGATGCCGCCACCACGATCGTGTCGCCCTTGACAGCGAGAGCGTTTGTGCTGACGCCCGTCGGACCGCTCGTTCCCCAGTTGGTCTGGAAAGTCGCTCCGCCGTCTGTCGAGACATTAAGCCCTTTGTTTGTCGCGAGGTAAACCACGCCATTCTTTATCAGTATCTGGCTGACCGAATTGCTGGAGGGCATTGTCTGCGTTGGCGTGCCGCTCAGCTTGTATGTGGTGATCGCGGTTTGACCGAAGGCAGCGGCGCTAAGGAACAAAACTGAAATGGCAATCGGTAGTCTCATTTGTATACCTCGATATCATGTGAAACTGGTTGACTTACGGCGCCGCTTCTATCCTCTGCATAAAACTTGAAAACATACTTTCCTAAAGCCGGTGGTGTAGGCGCGTCAAGGGCCGGAAGTTGCACGATCAACGTGTAAATACCGTCATTGGCGACCGAGTCGCCATCGGCCGGATTGCCGCTCGCGCCGCCGTCATCGTACATATAGAACGGGTTACCAGTGGAAGCCTTGCCGTCCGGCTTAAATGTATCGAAGTAAACATGCTTTATGTCATTCAACCCGTTGGGGTCGTTCGCGGTCGCGTATAGGTAGAATAGGATTGCGTGAGTGCTGTCGATCTGTAAGGAATCTGGGGCGGAAACGCTGTCAATCACCGGTGGAAGGTTCTTCGAATTGTATAGCTTGAGAATGGTCGAAACGGAATTACCCGGCTCAGCTATCTGGTTATACGGAGTAAACGTATATGTAAGGTTGCCGACATAGACGCTTGGGGGAGCGACGGTAATCGTTCCGCTGACCGTGCTGTCCACTATGGTTTTGTACCGATCCGAGGCGATCGTGTTGCCTGAATCGTTCTGAACATTCACGGTTAGGTAGCTGAACCCCTGAGGGTAGTCGACATTCACGCGGAAGCTGTCGGTCAGTACGAGCTGTGACGAATCGTTGTTGATGTACGAAGCGATATCCACGCTGTCGCCCGAGAAGTATGTGAGCTGCGGATTGATAAACCTTGAATTGTCGATCACCGCGTTGCTTGCTTTCTGGCATGCGCTTACAATCAGGCTGAGAAAGATGATGATGAGGACTTTTTTCAATTGCGCCTCTTATGAAATAGTGAAGGGAGTTGGTGAAAAGGAGACAACGAATATCAGTATCGTCAGCCACCCGATGATCATCCTTTTTTTATCAAGCGGAGTGGTATCCATGACCGGCGGGTGATCGAGCTTGACGACGAAGAAGAGAATGGCACACCAGAATAGCCAGCCCGTCCATCCGAAGTTGATATTCACCCCGACCAGAGGAAGAAGGCCTAGAATACCTACGGCGAGGATGATGAAGAAGAAAACACGCGCGACCTTCTTGTGAGCTTTCCCGAACATCGCGTAAATCATGTGCCCGCCGTCGAGCTGTCCGATAGGGAGCAAGTTCATCGCGGTGACGAAGAGTCCGAACCATCCCGTGCAGAGTAGGGGGTAGTGATAAATCTCTGTCATTGGAGGGACGAACTCAGTATGCGGGTTTGTGAAGAGCACCTCGAGAAGCTTAAACAGGATCGTGTTTCCAAAAGCCAAGGGTATACCATCCACGATGCCGGATGAATTGGTTGAAAAGTTATAATCCGGGTGAATCTGCAAGATGTATTCGCGTGAAGGCAAATGAGTGAAACCGATTATCAGGACGGCGACGCTGACGATGAATCCGATAATCGGGCCGGAAACTCCTATGTCGAATATCGCTTTGCGGGATGGCACAGGTGTCTTTGTTCGGATGATAGCGCCAAGCGTTCCAAAGTTCAGCATGCCAGGGATGAAAGGGAAGGGGATGAAATAGGGTAACGTGGCGCGTACTTTATGTTTCAATGAATAGAAAAAATGTCCGAACTCATGCGAGCCAAGTATCGCGAGAAGGGATACGCTGTAAGTCAAACCGTAGGCGAAGTTCAGAAGGTTAAGAGGATCTTTTCCGATCCACTCGACTCCTGCGAGTGTGGTTGTGAAAAAAGTTATGAGGAAAAGGCCGGCGTGAAGAGGAAGCTTCAGTTCCCGCCATGAGATAGAAAACGTGTCCAAGTCTTCCAGTCTCTGCCAATATTCCGACATTCAGTATTTTCGTCCCTTCCATGTGATTGCCTTCCCGAGGTATACCGAGAACGGCAGAAGCGCTACGTAAACCAGATAATAAATCTCAAAATAAACTATGAATTTCAAGTGAACAATCTTTCCATAAAACCTCAAGGTCGGGAATACGAAGAGTGCGTCAAGAATGGTTTTCACAAGGAGGAAAAGGGGCAACGTAGCGGGCGAAAGAACAGCGCTGAGTATGATGCTCCAATTGAGGAGGAACCCGGGGGCGAGAGTGGCGATTCCGAAAAAGCCGGTCTCTTTTCCTCCGGTTGCCCATCGCTTCCTTTGCGCGAAGACTTGCTTCAGCGATGTCACCGGGAGCGTCTCGACCAGTGTTCGCCTGTCCATGGGATAACGGTAATCCCACCGCCCCGATTCAGCGATTGCTTTGAAGAGCGCGTAATCCTCTGTGACACTGAACCTGATCTTGCGATAGCCTCCCACATCCTGGTAGGCTTTCATTCTGAACGCCAGGTTGTTTCCAAGACACGCCAGAGGTTTCCTTAGTGTCGCTGCTCCGGCGCCGATGCTCAGGAGAAAATCCCAGTCGAGCGTCTGAATGCCTGATAGTATGTCATCGGCTTTTGAGATCAGCGTCACCCCGCCGACGATACCGGTATTCTCCTCGAAATATTTCAGCATCCCGCTTATCCATGTTACCGGTACGGAGCAATCGGCATCAGTGAGGAAAATGAATTCTCCGTGTGCGCTGTCGATACCTTGGCTGAGAGCATTGGCTTTCCCTCGCATGTCGGTTCCATCTACCGCGTCAACGCGACGGACGAAATCGTAATTGTGCGAGTATCCGTTAATGACGGCGGGTGTGCTGTCGCCGGACTGGTCGTTAACTACTATTATTTCGAGGAGATCGACCGGATAATCTACATTGACAAGAGATGCGAGGCAGGCCGGAAGATTTTCTTCTTCATCTTTTGCCGCAACAACCACGGATACTTTCGGAAGTGTCCTGAACGGGTAAGGACCTTTTCGGGTTCGTCTCGCAAGGCGGGCGGCAAATGAGTAGAACGCGAGCTCTACCAAATAGAGAACTCCGAGGATTAGTAGAAGGAGAGTCAGCATCACTTTTTCCGAAGTTGCTCGATAATTTGTGCCTCGGCGGCCTGGACGGCCTGAAGAGAGGGATTTACCTCAAGAGCTTTCCTAAGCCACGCAAGCGTGCGATGCAGGTGTTTGAACGCATATTCATACTGGGCACGAACAATGAACATGCGCTCGTAGAAACCTAATATCTGCCGAGTATAGTCGTTGTGAATCTTCTGGGCCGCTCTAAAACCGTTGAGCCCCGCCTCACCGAATGGCACGTACGTAGTGTCTTTGGTTAATTCGTACAGCAATCCGTACGGTACTTTCTTGTACCCGTACAAATATTTGTCTTCAATCTCCGGCCCCACAAAAACTTGCCGCCTGTCCCGGATCGCTCCGGAAATTATCTCTCTTATATAATCGGAATAAGTGTGCTGAATGCTGCTCGGGTCGTACGGCAGGCCGTTCTCGAAAAGCCGGAGGTTCTCCTGGTACGCGCTGTAAATGGGATCGTCTGCCGGGAAGAGGAAAGGATACCTTTCATGCACCTGGGCAGCGTACCATGAACGCCTGAGGAGCTCTTTATCGATAACAATTACGTCCGGACGAACTTTGTCGACATGCTGGTAGTACAATGAACCCGCGACCCAATCGTCCCACTGGAAGGAAAGGATCACGGAATTGTGAGGAACGCTCGTCAGTATGTCCCTCGTGTACATTTCTACCGCGAAGTCGTTGTGCCTGTCGACTTTCGAGAAATTCTCCGCGGCGGAAAAACCTGGGAAGATCAAAAGCGCCGCGAGAGCGACAGCCCTAAGGCGTTTTTGTGAGACAAAACGCCGGAGGACGAACCGGAATCCTATAGCACCGAGCAGGGCGAGCGAGATGTATGCAAGGAGGAAATAGCTTGAGATGTTGTGAATACTATAGTTGGTCGCGTAAACTAGATCGCCCACGAGGAGAAGGAGGGTCCACCAGAACAACTTCCGTTGATAGATGAAGGATACGAACACTCCGGCGAGTATGAAGACCAAGGCAATCCTGTATTCAATGTACAGTGACGAGATGAAGACCCAGAATTGATGTTTGAATACCGCGAACGAACTGAACATCCAGGTATTAAATTGCTTTCCCGTAACCTGCCAGATGAACCTCTTGAAAGTATCCGGGTTCCCCCAGTTCATTAGCGGATTTTGTGACGCGCGAATGGGAAGATAGAGATAAAGAAACCCGGCGAGGAGTCCTCCGCATAAAGTGTAAAGTATTAGCCTTGGACTGAACTTCGTGTTCCTGTATTTGAGTACAGCGAGAAAAATGAGAGCTGGCAAAGTTAGGATCGTGGTCATGTGGTTGGTGAAGCCTAGGCCGAGGGCAAGCCCGGCGACAAACGCGCTTGACTTCTTTGGACTTGCGTAAAGGCCTAACCAGGTAAACATGATGAGTGAGAATAGGATAAGCTGTAGCGAGTATGACTCGACGCGAGTGCTTTCATCCCAGAACGTGAGAGAGAAGACAAGAGTGAAGGCCGCTATCAATGAGCTCCACCGGACAATGTCCTCGTTGTAGGAAGAGACGATGCGCGAGCTTTGCGATCCCTTAACGCTTCCGGACTTCTGCGCTTGCTTCGTTTCCCGCAAAGCGAAGACAGTTTGTGCCCTGAAGAAAGCGAGATACACGATGCCCGCGGCGATCGACGTACACAGCGCCGCGAACAGGTTGGCCCGCATGGCGACTTCGGGAAGGATGGGGATATGGACGAAGAGATAGCCGAGCAAGGTGTAAAGTGGATAACCGGTGGGATGAGCTATTCCGAGTGTCCACAGGTCGGTTGTAAGTTCTCCTCCGTCTATATAGGGGATGCTTCTCGACATCGTTTGAATATAGATTAGGAAGGAAAAAGCAGCCACGATAGTTGAGATGAGAATGTCCTGCCGCGCGACCGCTATCGATGGACACCCGACGTTTTCTTTCCCAGGCGCGCGGGAATCCGACGCCCTCTTCCTTGATCCCTTCAACAGCCCTCCCCGTTAATCCGCCGCTTCCGCAAGTTCTGCGATGACCTTCTTGAAGAGCGAGCTCATCCTTCGCATTCTCGATTTCAAACTGTCGAGGAACTCATCCGAATTCTTGAAATCAAGGTGGGCCGCTAGGGAAGCGAGCTCATGCTCGTCGTGAGGGATCTTGTGGTTCGTCTTTGACAACGAGGCATAATTCGAGAACTCTATCATCCTGTAAAATTCGAAGCTCTCTTTCGCCTCCTGTGCCGACTCCTCGGGCAACGCCCCGATTCGTGCTAGCTTTTCGAGAAGGTCGGTGACCGTTCCGGGAAGGAAGGCGCGCATCTTGTCAAGATGGGCGAGCACAAGCGTCTGTACCAAGAACTCAACCGCAAACATCCCGCCGTCGCCTGACTTGACGTCGGTCTCGTGGAAATAGCTTTTGCTCTGGATCACCTTGCCGTATATCGAGGAAATTTCTTCGATGGCCGGTCGAGTAAGACGAAAAGTTCCGAGCGTTCGGGAAATGGCCTCGGTGATTCTGTCGGAAGGGATGATGCTCCTGAATCTTGTCATCGCCATGACTTCCCAGACCGACATACGCTTCTCAAGGTAGACCTCATATTCAGATTCGGTCATGAGAAGCGGGGCGCTCTTTCCCTCGGGACGCAGCTTCAGGTCAACAGTGAATATCGGCTTTTCGTTCGTGTCCAGGAGTCTCTTTTGAATTTCCGGTATCTTTTTTTCGAAAGAGGGCTTGTTCTTTTTCAGCTTATCGGGAAGAATGAACACTACATCAAGATCGGACATGAAAGACATCTCTCCTGAGCCGAACTTCCCGCCAGCTATGACGACCGGCCTGTTCTTCGGGAAGATTTTCTCAATCGAGTCAAGGAGAAATGTTTCCGCTACGGCCGTCCATTTGACCTGACCCTGCGACAGCGTCAAATCCTCGAGCAGATAAAGCATGCCGAGCTTTATTTCATTGAACTGGCGCACAAGCGAAAGGGACAATGTCGTCGGATAATAAGTCGCCACATCGAGGAGCCTCTCGGGTGAAATGAGAAGATCGAGCAGGAGCGGCTCGACGGTCAGATATTCGACAAACCTTGTGGCTTTCGAGCAGAGCGTCAGTATGAGGCGCCTGAATGTTTCATCCTCAAGCGATTTGTAAAAAACCTCCAGACTCTTCACAGCTGTAACCACGCGAGAGAGGTTCTTGAGCGTCAGGTCTTGATCAACTGTCAGCTTGATGTCTTCGAATAAGGAGGGGGCAACTTCACGGAACGCTTTCGTGACGCCGGATGGGAACTCGATGTCCCCGGTTCTCGTGACGCCCCGAGATAGGAATTGAACATTTCTGTAGCTCTCATCGATTCTCTCGAAACCGTAATTCTCGAGCACCTTGCGCGTCCTGTCTTCGTTCACGGAACCTTCCAGCAGCTGTTCGATCTCGCTTCGTTCGATGGGTTGCTCGATCCTGAAGATGTTATTGAAAAGGTCCGACACGCTGTCGAAGTAGCCGAAGAGCTCGTTCCTGAACCTTCGTTCGTTTTTGTACCCGCAGCGCTTCGATAGGTTTCTGAATTCGACGGCCTCGGAAGGAAGCGTGTGCGTTTGAAGGTTGCTGAAAAGCTGGAGACGATGTTCAACGAGTCTGTAGAATCTGTAGGCGTTTGAAAGAAGAGCCGCCTCCTGCTTATTGAGGATCTTATTTTTGCCGAGTAGTTTGATAGCGCTGAGCGTGTTGCCGGTCTGAACTTCAGGTACCGGGCCGCCGTTCAGGAGCTGCAAGGCTTGGATGATGAACTCTATATCCCGTATTCCGCCGCGCCGCAGCTTTATGTTGAACTCGTTCGGATTCGCGGTCTCGATTCGTATCTTCATCCTCGGGATTTCATCGATCGGGTTTTCGAGCCACGTTCTCGGGTAGATGAAAGGGCGGAGGTGATTTAGGAATGTGTGGCTCAGCGAGTCGTCTCCGGCAACGTGACGCGCCTTTATAAGCATCTGCCTTTCCCAGAGCTCACCCCTTGACTCGTAGTAAGCTATCATTCCCTCGAGGCTCTGCGCCGCCGCGCTCGATGAGCCGTCGGGCCGCAGCCTGAGGTCGATCCTGTAAAGGTGTCCCTCCGGCGACTCACCGGTCAAATGCTTCATCAGCTCGGTGACGAACAGGTTGGCTTCCTGCGACGCTTCCACATCTCCCTGGCCTTTCCCCTTGGCATAAAGGAATATAAGGTCGATGTCGGAACTGTAATTCAACTCGTTGCCGCCGAACTTGCCAAGTGCAATGCAGCTGATGGAAGAGGCGATGGCGCCGCGCTTGGTCTTCACTTCCTTCGAGGCGATCTCGAAGGAAATCCTGAGCATGCACTCCGCGAGGCGCGAAATCTGCAGCGTCGTATCTTCAAGCTTATCCCTCCCGCAGATGTCGCGGGCGCCTATTCTCAATATTTCCCTTTTATAAATCCTGCGGATGTAATCGTTCTTGTGCGAGGCTTCTTTGTAAATGCCAACCTGGTTGTAGAGTTCGCCGTAGAGAGACTCTGGCGCAAGTTGAGTCTGGATTCCGGAAGGGGAGAAGAGAAAGCGAAAATATGACGGATGCCTGACGAGTATGTCCGCGAGATACTGACTTGTGGAAATAATCTTCAGGAAGTCGTTAAAGAGCTTTTGATCCCGCGACAAATCGGAAAGGGCGGACGCGGAGTTCGGCGTCACGTCGAGGAATCGCTCGAAATTGTTCAGCGTCATGAACTGGTCCGGAAGAGCGGCGGTTGCCTGTTCGAGCCTGTCTGTGAACTCGGCCGGATTGAGATCAGCGCCGGAGTGGATGATCAGCTCGAAAATCTTCTTGAGAAGGCCTGCGATGCCTTCTTTAGTGGCGGAGTCCACTCTTCCTTCCGGATGCATCTTTTCTTCTGAGGTACTCGATTGCCACTGAGGCGAGCTGCGCCGCTCCATACACGAACGCGGCTTCGTCTATCTTGAATCTCGCGCTGTGAATGGATGCAGTAGCGCCCATCGCCTTGTTAGCCGCGCCAATCCACCAGAAACTTCCCGGTACCTTCTGCAGGTAGTAAGCAAAATCTTCGGCTCCCATCTGAGGCTGGACTACTTTGGCCGCGTTCCTGCCGAAGAGGGCCGAAGCAGCTTCAAAGGCGAGGTTGGTCTCGCTTTCTGAGTTAACCAGAACAGGATAGCCGTGACTCACTTCCACTTTGCAGTCGCCGCCAAAGCCGCGGGCGCACTGGACAGCCGTTTTCTCTATAAGAATAAGCGCTTTCTTCCGCCACTCCTCGTTCATTGTTCTCAAAGTTCCGGAGAGTTTGACGTAATCCGGAATAATGTTGGTCGCAGTGCCGCCGTGTATCGAGCCGATAGTAAGCACCGAAGGTTCCAATGGATCTTTCATTCGGCTGATTACAGTCTGAAGTTCCATGATGAGCTGCGCGCTGATGACGATTGGGTCGACTGCGTTGTGAGGTTTCGCGCCGTGTCCTCCGCGGCCCAACACCGTTATGTAAATCTCGTCGGCAGATGCCATGAGCGGACCCGCCCTAAAACCGAGCTTACCGGTTGGAAGATCCGTCGTGATATGCTGGCCGAATATCGCGTCGACGCTCGGTTCCTCCAATGCGCCGTCATCTATCATCGCGGGTGCGCCGCCCGGATTTTTTTCCTCGCTTGGCTGGAAAATAAACTTTACCGTGCCGGGTACATCATCCTTCAGAGCGGATAGAATTTTAGCCGCTCCTAGAAGCATAGCCATATGTGAATCGTGACCGCACGCGTGCATGACTCCCTTGTTGCGGCTGGCGAAGCTCAAGCCCGTTTCTTCCAAGATGGGCAACGCGTCCATATCGGCGCGAAGTCCGACGACGCCGGATTTGCCGCCACCATTAAGAATACCGGCGAGCCCCGTCTTTCCGATACCGCGCTGAACTCTGATACCAAGCCGTGAGAGTTCGGAAGCGATGAGTTTTCCGGTGGCTACCTCCTCGAACGCGAGCTCAGGTTGTTGGTGAAGCGCTCGCCTGATTTTGACAACATCCGGGAGGATTTTCTTTGAAAGTGAAAGGATTTTATCAGTCATTGCCTCAAAATATTTGGTCCGCCCCTTAAAATCAACGGTTAGAGGTTCACCGCTATCTGCAAACCTTTCAAGTCGGAAGTAGGTCTACGAATGAACGGTGAGAAGAACAATCATGGCATTCTCTGTACTTCGAAGCGGTATACGAGATCGAAATTAATTGCTAAGCAGGTTCTGGTAATAATACACTTGGAAATACATGTGGAGACGTCATCACTCTTCAAAACGCACAGCGAAGCCATGCATACATCGGCCAATGACGTGAGACAACTCGGGCTTGGTTACATTGTCACGGACTTGACCTCCATTTCAATCACAGTTAAATTGTGGCAAGATGACCGTACCGAACCAACTGACTATTCTTAGAATTTTGCTGACGCCGATATTTGTCGTGCTGTTTATAAGCGAACGACTGATTTTCAAGCAAGTATCGGTGTTAGTTTTTGCCGTAGCCGCGCTGACGGACTGGTACGATGGGTGGGTGGCGAGAAAATTCGGAACAGTATCGAGATGGGGCATCTTCCTGGATCCTCTCGCCGATAAGATACTTACTTCCGCTGCCTTCATTGCATTTGCCTGGCTTGGACTTGTCGAGTGGTGGATGGTCTGGGTAATTGTTGTTCGCGATATCTCGATCACGTTACTTCGTTCTTTTGCCGAACTTCGGGGAAGGACCTTGCACACGAACTTCAGCGCGAAAGTGAAGACTTTCGCGCAAATGGTATTTATTTATGCCATCCTCCTAGCGATCGTCCTGAAAAATTCATTGCCCGGTCTCCTCCCGATTTTCAATGTGGTGCTTGACCGCAGTGTCGTTTACTACTCGATGCTGGTCATCACCATCCTCACATTTGGCACCGGAGTTCAGTACATCATTGGCAATTACAGGATACTTTACTCCTCGCTGCGGGCTTTCAGTGGAAGAACACAATCAGAATGATTCCGTAAGGGGAGAAGCGGAAGAAGCAAGCGGCTCGTCAGCCTCGGTGGAGGGCGGTCCGAATCTCCTCGATAAGATCATAGCTACCGGTCTCGGGACCGGATTGTCCCCATTCGCGCCGGGAACAGTCGGATCTTTGCTCGCCTTCCTGATCTACTTCATTCCAGGATTTCACGAAACTTTCATTATGCTGCCGGCGATTTTAATTTTCTTCGCGTGGGGGACGCTTGCTGCTGATAGAATGGAAAAAGCGTATGGTCACGACCCTTCGAGGGTGGTAATCGATGAAATAGTCGCCTTATGGATTTCACTCCTTTTTCTTCCCCATCGACTCCTCCTTGCGCTGATGGCATTCGTGATCTTCAGAGTCCTGGATATTTTTAAACCTTTTCCCGCAAATTATTTCGACAGGCGGGATCGGGGGATTTCTATCATGATGGACGATGTGGTTTGCGGAGTTTACACAAATATAATCCTGCAACTATATCTGTTCTTTGGAAAGTGACCAGGCTGCCTGGTTCATTACGGAATGGGTTCCAGTGCGTCATATTGAATCAATGGAGTTTTCTCGCCGGTCCGCGTGATCGTTTCACGATAAATCTCAAGGATGGATCCAGCCGCGTAGCGCTGAAATGATTTCTGTGACTATTTGAGAGAGTCATGCGCGGTTTCATAAGGACTTGAGATTATGCGTGCCTCAATTTTGCGCCCGAGACCCCTAAGCACTTTTGATAAGAACGGAGACTTTTTGATGAGAACTGCTTCAATAATCACCATAGGCGACGAGGTTTTAATTGGCCAGGTGGTGAATACCAACGCATCTTTTTTGGGACAGCGGCTGTCCGAGGTCGGACTCGAAGTTGTTCGCACTATTGTCGTCGGCGATGACTATGACGAGATAATGCGGGCGTTCAAAGAGTACAATGCCAGTTATGATGCAGTTTTTGTAACAGGCGGCCTTGGTCCGACGCACGATGATATTACAAAGAAGGTAGTCGCGGATTTTTTCGGGGCGAAACTCGTGGAGGACGCGGATGTGCTTGAGAATGTCAAGGACCGGTTGGCAAGAAGGAACATTCCTCTAAAGCAGGTTAACCGCGACCAGGCGCTCGTCCCCGAAGGTTGCACGGTCCTTATGAATCATTGGGGGACGGCCCCCGGAATGCTCTTCGAAAAAGACGGGAAGTTTTTCGCGGTCATGCCCGGCGTCCCGCACGAAATGCGGAATATAATGACGGAGCACCTGGTTCCCAGACTCAAGGAGAAGGTCGTCGGACAGGTTATCAGGCACAAGGTGTTGAAGACCGCAGGTATCGCCGAGTCAAGCCTGTTTGAGCTCCTTGGAAATCTCGACGACATTTTGGGCGGGAAAGCCAAGCTTGCGTTTCTGCCGAGTCAGTTCGGTGTCAGGCTTCGAATAAGCGTCAAGGCTAAGACCGCGGAGGAAGCGGACGTGATAGCTGACGAAGTCGCTGCAAAGATACAGGCAAAGGCACAGAAATACATTTACGCAGAAGGCGAAGTCGATCTTGAAGAGGCGCTGGGAAATCTCCTCAAAGAAAGGGGGCTCACGCTGGCGGTTGCGGAGAGTTGTACTGGTGGCTTGATTTCTCATCGTCTGACCAACATATCTGGCAGCACCGCTTACTTCGAAAGAGGGGTGGTAACATATAGCAATCAGGCAAAGGTCGAGATCCTTCACGTTCCGGAAGAACTCATTCAGAAGTTTGGCGCCGTCAGTGAGGAGGTGGCCAGAGCGATGGCTGATGGAGTCAGGGCTATTTCGCGGACCGACATCGGCGTATCTGTAACCGGCATAGCGGGTCCAACAGGCGGCACGGAGGAGAAACCTGTCGGGCTTGTTTACATAGGTATTTCAGATGTTCGCGGTACGATGGTTGATAAACATAATTTTCCCGACGAGCGCGTTCGCTTTAAAGACAGGGCCTCTCAGGCCGCTTTGGAGCTGGTGAGGCGCCGTGTCCTGGGCCTCGCGTGATTCCGGCCGTGAGCTACCATCGTTCAGCGCGAGAATTTTGTTCGTGAACATGCCGGCAAGTTCTAGATGCGGAATCGGATAATGAGGATTTTTTTCGGAGCAACGCTTCCAGAGATAACCAAAGACGAAATCGCGGAGCTGGTAAGTTCTCTTCGGCTATCGCTGAGGAATGCCAGGTTCGAGGGAAGGGACAAGCTCCACATCACGCTTCAGTTCATCGGCGATTTTTCTGCCGATCGGGCAGGCGAACTCTTCGAGTCTGCCTCCTCGGGACTTGCGAAGCTGCCGCCAATGGCGTCTGTCACGGAAATTGTTGGCTTAAGCTATTTTCCGAATAATAGAGTTAGAAGAGGAGTCTGGCTGGAATGTCGCGATGATGGTACGCTCGCACGAGTTTCGCAAGTCATCAAGGAAGCTTCGTCGTCTTACGGCATTGCTCCGGATGCGCGCGAATTCAAGCCTCACATTACTATAGCACGCATGTCGCAGCCATTTGACGCGAGAGGAAGGAGAGGCGACACGCGCGGAGCATTTGACCGCAGCGGGCCCATGTTCCCCGAAGACTTGCAGAAGTTACTGGGCGGGGGTAAATTATCGGTGGATCGATTCTTCCCCAAGAGCGTTGCACTATTCGAAAGCACTTTGAAGCCCACGGGCTCGGAATATAAAATTTTGTACGAGTATTCACTAGAAAAGTCCGAAAATGAAATCACCCGGCAGGGGACGTCGGACGGGAAAGGAATTTGAAAATGTCTGAAGAGAAAGATGCCAAGCTGAAGGCGCTGGATATCGCGCTTAATCAGATCGAACGCGACTACGGCAAAGGCGCCGTGATGAAGATGGGAGAGGGTCCCATCGCGAAGATAGACGCGATTTCTACGGGATCGATCTCTCTCGATTGGGCCCTGGGCATCGGAGGCATTCCGAGGGGAAGGATCACAGAAATATTTGGCCCGGAGAGTTCCGGTAAAACCACTCTCTGTCTCAGCGTGATTGCTGAAGCCCAAAGACGCGGCGGGATCGCGGCTTTCATTGACGCCGAGCATGCTCTCGACCTTAACTATGCCAAGAGGATTGGCGTTGATACTAACAACCTTCTTCTCTCTCAACCGGAATTCGGAGAGCAGGCTCTCGATATCGTCGAGACGCTCGTACGCAGCGGTGCCATAGACGTCGTTGTGATCGACTCGGTTGCTGCGTTGACGCCGCGGGCGGAGATCGAAGGGGAAATGGGCGACGCGCAGATGGGCGCTCAGGCGAGGCTTATGTCTCAGGCGCTGAGGAAACTCACCGCGGCCATAAACAAGAGCAATACATCCGTCATATTCACGAACCAGCTCAGAAGCAAAATCGGCGTGGTTTACGGAAATCCAGAGACGACCACCGGCGGCAACGCTTTGAAATTTTATGCCGCGCTTCGGCTCGATATCAGACGCCGCGACCATATCAAGGAAGGTCAGGAAGTGATCGGGAACCGAGTCCGCGTGAAAGTCGTGAAGAACAAGGTGGCGCCGCCCTTCAAGGAAGTGGAGTTCGACATCGCGTACAACGAAGGGATTTCACGAATTGGCGATCTTCTCGATGTCGGCGTAGACCAGGGCGTGGTTCAGAAGAGTGGGACATGGTTCTCTTACAAGACCGAAAGACTCGGACAAGGAAGAGAGGCGGCAAAGAAATATTTCCAGGAGAATCCTCAGTCGCTCGCGGATGTCGAGAACGAGATTAAGGTTAAGTTGGGTCTCTCCCAGCCGAAAAACGGCGGCGCTCCCGCCGCGACTCAGGAGAAATCTGAGAAGACCAAAGAATCCAAGAAGGCGAAAGAATAAGAAACTGAACGGCCTCCCCGAGCATGCGAATCGAATCGATTGAAAAAGCGCGCAAGGGGGCAAAGTTCGCGGTTTCACTGGATGATGGGACCTCTCTTCTGTTGAGCCGTGAAGTGATAATTGACTTCGGGCTTAGAAAGAACGATGAGCTTAGCGGAGATACGGTGACTTCTATCATGGATGCTCAGTTGTATCGAGATGCTTACTACGCGGCCGGACGGCTCCTGGACTACAGGATGCGGACACGAAGTGAACTGGATCAAAGGCTTCTGAAGAAAGGATACCCTGAGAAGGTGGTCGCGAAAGTCATCGGGAAAATGAGCGAGCTCGGACTGATTGACGATTCACGTTTCGCGGACGCCTTCATCGCGTCCAAAATAGCGGGCAAGCCGATCGGCAAAAGAGAGTTGGAGCGGGGACTTAGAGAAAAAGGAATTTCAAAAGAAGCCGCCCAGGCCGCAGTACTGCAGGTCAGTGATGACGATACTCAGCTTGAGCTTGCCATCCAAGCGGCAAAGACGAAAATGCGATCCCTCCGAAAGTTCGAACCGAGGAAGAGACAGGAAAAACTTGTAGCCTTCCTCGCCAGGAGGGGATTCGACTGGGACGTGATCAAAAAGGCAACCCGACAAATCTTCAAAGGTGATGAGGATGCCGTCGATTTTTAAAAAGAACAGCTTCAAAGTTTTCATTTTGGTCGTGTTCCTCCTTCTGATGTTTTGGTTCCTTTCATTTCTCGGTGGCGTCTTCGTAATACTAATTTTTTCGATACTTGTGACATTTCTTCTGTCGCCTTTGATCGAGATGCTCGAGATGAGAGGCGTTAACAGGGCCGCCGGCATACTCATCGTATATGCTTTGATCGCGGTAGTCATATTCGGCTTGTTGCGGACTCTCCTGCCGCCACTTGTCGACCAGGTAGTGAGCCTCGAGAGCGCGATAAGATCTCCCGGTTTCGGGAAACAGATTGAGGCGATTCAGGCAGGGCTGCAGAGCAAGGTGCCGTTTATAAATTTCGGCGACATATCGGACAAGGTGAGCCAGGCGCTGGTTCAGCTGGCAGGGAGGTGGCTCGAGATAGTTACAAGCGCCGGCTCCGCGCTGATGATTCTCGTGGTAGGACCGTTTGTGGCTTTCTTCCTCCTTAAGGACGGCGACCGATTTGTAAGAGGCTTTGTCGCGTTAATACCGAATCGATATTTCGAAATGACACTGAATGTCTTGCACAAAATTGGTGTGCAACTCGGTCGTTACATACGCGCGTGGCTGACGGAGGCGGCGATTGTTGGCGCGCTCTCGATTATCGGGCTCGCTGTCATGGGGGTGAAGTATGCCGTCATTATCGGAATAGTGGCGGGCATCGCTAACTTGATTCCGTACCTCGGCCCTGTCGTCGGGGCGGTGCCAGCCATGGTCGTCTCGGTTGTGCAGACTGGAAATCTGAGCATGCTCATTCCGATTGTCGTCCTGTTCGCTTCCATTCGAATCATAGATGACGTACTTATAGTACCGGCGGTCTATTCGCGCGGCGCGTCGATGCATCCTCTTACAGTGGTGTTGCTGATATTGATTGCGGCTGAACTGAAGGGGGTACTCGGCATGGTTCTGGCCATGCCGCTTTACACTGTCTTCAAAGTCATCGCTCGTGAAACTTACTGGGGCCTCGAATCCTATGGAATAACTAAGTTGGACGCGAGGAGTAGAAGTGTCAGCCCAGGAGAACCCGGTTGGGGAAGCCGGGAATAGTTGCTGCTACTTCCATTTGTCAGGCGGCTTTCTTAACTCGACCCTGTTTTATGCACGACGCGCAAACTTTCATGCGCTTTACTTTACCTTCAACCACCGCTCGAACGCTCTGCAGGTTTGGATTCCATCTGCGGTTGGTGATATTGTGCGCGTGACTCACGTTATGTCCATAAACCGGCTTCTTGCCGCAAACTTCACATACTCTTGCCATTTAATGCTCCGAAATTTTACATAATTTAACGAAACAGAGACAATTTTACAACTCCGCGAAAGTGCTGGCGGGAGGCCTTTCAAACCATCGTAAGCGGGAATCACGGAGAGATCGCCGAGCGTAACAAACCGGCGGATAAAATATCGCTATCATCCTTGTATGTCGCAGGCTATGCGTGCCTTCATTGTGCAATTTCGAATTGAACGGTCCACCATCGACAATGATGGCGTGAATAACAGACTTTAAATTTTATCACGCAGTTTGATCCCGAACCTAAGTTTTATATTGAAACTCCATCCCCGTAATGATATATTTTTCAATCACATGCGAAAATTAAAAATCCAAAATTCCAACGAGCTATTACAGCGACAGGTGGGGTTGTGACATTGACTAATACCAATTTCAAAACAGTCCTAATCACCGGCGGAGCGGGTTTCATCGGAAATAATTTCATCCGTCTATTCTTGGAAAGGCACAAAGGCGTCGAAGTCGTCAATCTCGACAAACTGACTTACGCGGGTAACCTTGAGAGTCTGCGGGATATCGAATCGAATCCATCGTATCACTTCTATAAAGGCGATATCGCTGATGACGCTTTCGTAAGGCGCCTATTCAATGAATGGCATTTCGATGCCGTCGTGAATTTCGCGGCAGAGTCGCACGTCGACCGCAGCATACTAGGACCTTCAGCGTTCATTGATACAAACGTTCGCGGGACCATGACGCTTCTTGAAGTGGCGAGAGAGTTTGGAGTAGGGCGATTCCTCCAGGTCTCGACGGACGAGGTCTACGGATCGCTCGGGGCGACGGGGAAGTTTACCGAATTGACGCACATAGCGCCCAATAGTCCGTACTCCGCGAGTAAGGCGAGTTCGGACTTTCTTGTCAGGGCGTGGTGGAAGACGTTCGATCTTCCGACGCTCACCACCCGCTGCTCGAACAATTACGGGCCGTACCAGTTCCCTGAGAAGTTTATACCGCTAATGATAGCGAACGCCATGCAGGACAAGAACCTCCCGATTTACGGCGATGGCATGAACGTGCGCGACTGGATATATGTCGATGATCATTGCGACGCCATCGACGCCGTCCTCTACAATGGAAAGATCGGAGAGATTTATAACATCGGGGGCGGCAACGAAATACCCAACATCGAAATGGCAAAGCTCATACTATCGAAGCTGGGCAAACCCGAGACTCTTCTTGAGTACGTCAAAGACCGCCCCGGTCATGACAGGCGATACGCGATGGACTCTTCTAAAATCGAAAAGGAACTCGGGTGGAAACCGGCCAAGGCGTTCAGCGAAGGCATCGAGTTGACCGTGAAGTGGTATCTCGACAACGAAAAATGGTGGAAGAGAATCATTTCCGGCGAGTACCAGGATTACTACAAACTTCAGTATGGTGGAAGATGAAAGACGTGCCTGGACTGTTCCGGAGCAAGATTGAAGATAAAAGTCTGAAAGTCGCTGTAGTAGGACTAGGGTATGTGGGACTTCCTCTTGCAGTTGAGTACGCAAGTCGTGGTTTCTCCACGCTGGGAATTGACCTGGACAAGAGAAAAGTCGATAATGTTAAGGAAAGCAAAAACTATATCGACGATGTCGACGATTCCGAATTAGCTGCCGACATTAAGTCAGGGAAATTAACCGCAGAAGAAAATTATGACTCGATAGGGACCTGCGACGCCGTTTTCATTTGCGTTCCGACGCCGTTCACTCCGAACAAAGAGCCTGACATTTCTTTCATAGTGAGTTCGTCAAAAGAGATAGCTAAGAGGTTGCGGAAGGGGCAGCTGATTGTCTTAAGGAGCACAACGTTTCCCAACACCACGGAAGGATACGTGCTTCCCATCCTGGAAGAGTCGGGCCTCAAGGCCGGTAAGGATTTCTATCTTGCCTTTTCTCCGGAACGGATCGATCCGGGTAACAAGAAATTTAAAACCGGGAACATTCCGACCATTGTTGGCGGGATAGACGAAACGAGCACCGAACTCGCGTCGCTGGTGGTGGGACAGAGTGTTACGGAAGTTGTGAAGGTCTCAAGTCCCCGGGTGGCGGAGATGGAAAAACTTCTCGAAAATGTTTTCCGGAGCGTGAACATAGCGCTGGTCAACGAGCTGGCACAACTTTGCGACAGGATGGGCGGCGTAAACATTTGGGAAGTCGTGGACGCGGCGGCTACCAAGCCTTTCGGATTCATGCCGTTCTATCCCGGGCCCGGCATCGGCGGCCACTGCATACTCATCGATCCGTATTATCTCGAATGGCTTGCAAAGGCTTATGACTTTCAGACGAATTTCATTTCGCTCGCCGCCGAGGTTAACGAGAACATGCCGTTCTACGTTCGCAACATGATCCAGCGCGAGCTGAGTTTCAAACCGGTCAGTTTCAAGAAAGCGAAGATACTTATATTGGGCGTGGCTTTTAAGAGAGATGTTGACGATACAAGGCACTCTCCCGCGCTTAAGGTCATGGAGCTTCTGCTTCAGGATGGCGCCGAGAACATATCTTACAATGATCCTCATGTTCCGACTGCGCTCGTCGACGGGAAGACTTTCAGTTCTGTGAAGCTGACCCCGCGAGCGTTGAAGTCAGCCGACTGCGTCCTGATCACCACCGATCACTCGTCGTACGATTACGAGGCGATCGTCAGGTACTCGAAGTGCGTCATCGATGCGCGGAACGCGACGAAGCATGTGAAGGAGGGAAGGGAGAAAATAGTCCTTCTCGGGGATGGGAAGTGAGCCGGAAACTGAAGTTCGTAAGCGCTGTCGGCGCGCGCCCGAATTTCATGAAGGTCGCGCCGCTCCACAGGATCTTCAGCAAAATTGAGGCGGTCCAACATCTTATCGTTCATACCGGCCAGCATTACGACCGGAACATGTCGAAGGTTTTTTTCGACGATCTCGATCTCCCAAGGCCTGATATTTATCTTGGAGTCGGATCGGGATCACACGCGGAACAGACCGCGCGGGTTATGATCGAGTTTGAAAAAGTCCTTCTAAGAGAAAAGCCGGATCTTGTCATCGTTGTAGGAGATGTGAATTCCACCGTCGCATGCAGCCTTGCCGCCGCCAAGCTCCAGGTCCCTGTAGCGCACGTCGAAGCGGGTTTGCGGAGCTTCGATCGAGCAATGCCGGAGGAGCTCAATAGGATAGTTACGGATGTTTTAAGCGACTATCTCTTTGTGACTGAAGATGTGGGCGTTGAGAACCTGGCTCATGAAGGAATAGACCCAGATAAAGTGTTCCTCGTCGGCGATGTGATGGTTGATTCGCTTGTGGTGTATCGCGAGAAGGCAAAAGCGTCCGAAGTCAAAAGGATCATGGGCGTGACGGCTCGGTCGTATACGCTTGTCACCCTTCATCGCCCGTCGAATGTGGATGATGAGGTCAATCTTAAAAGGATACTTGAGATATTTGAACGCATTGAGAAACACGGACCGATAATTTTTCCAATCCATCCGAGGACGAGGAAGCGTATTGAAGAATTCGGATTAATGGCCCATTTTCAGGCGGTGAAAGGACTGCTTCTGACCGACCCACTGGGATATCTCGATTTTCTCAATCTCATGATGGACGCGAGGCTCGTGATGACGGATTCAGGCGGAATCCAGGAGGAAACGTTTTTCTTGAATGTGCCATGCCTGACATTGCGAAACTCGACGGAACGCCCCGCGACGGTTTCTGAAGGTACGAATGTTCTGGCAGGGCTGGATGTCGATGTCGTTTGCGGATTGACTGCGGAGTGTTATGGTGGAAAGTGGAAAAGGAGCACGATCCCGAATTTTCTCGACGGGCGGGCAGCGGAGAGAATTGCGGAAGTTTTATTGAACTCGCCGAAATTGAAATCGGCGGCAGATACCATCAAAGTTGAGGAGTCTATTAGGTGAGCGAAAGAGGAGATAAGAAATCAGTTGCCTGGGAGTTCTTCGAGCTGTGTTATTCCTGGAGGAAATTCATCGTTATAGTCACAGGAGTATTTACCGTTCTCGGAGTTGTACTGGCATTCGTATTGCCGATTCAATACGAGGGAGTAGCCTCCGTACTGCCGTCAAAAAACATGGGGCTTCTCGGAATGCTCGGCGGGGCAGGTGGCTCGACCGTCTCAAAACTGGCGCAGCAGTTCGCGCCACTTGTGGGAGGAAGCGAGTCCCAAATTGGAAGCGGCTACAGCTATCTTGCGATTCTCAACAGTCGCGATGCAATGTTAAAGGTTGTGAAGAAGTTTGATCTCGTGAGCGTCTACGACATAAAAGACTCATCTGTAGACGCAGCTATAAAGAAGCTCCGTGGGAACGTCGACTTCCAAATCGACAAATACGGCGCGGTTGTGGTTGAAGTCTTCGACCACAGTCGAATTAGGGCAGCGGCGATGGCCAATTATTTTGTCGACGTACTTAATAAAATAAACGGGTCCCTCTCGTCGGAAGATGCGAGGAACATGAGGCTGGTGCTAGAATCCAGGTACATGAAGAACGTTCGCGATCTCGAGAACGCTGAAGACAGCATGAAGGTTTTTCAGCAGAAGTACGGCGTGTTTTCGCTTCCAGATCAAGCGAGAGCTTCGGTTTCGGCGGGGGCCGAGCTGGAATCTCAATTAATACTCCTGCAGGTACGGCGTTCAGTTTACAAGAAGCAGCTTGCGGAGAACGCCCCGGAGCTCGAGACATTGAACCAGCAGATCGCGGCCCTGCGTCAGAAGATTAATGATCTCAGGACAGGTGAAGGTATCTCGGGGACGAACGGTGCCGGTGTGTTGCTCCCATTCCAGGAGATGCCAAGCAGGGCGATGCAGTATTTCGATTTGTATCGTGAAGTGGAAATACAATCAAAGCTGATGGAAATAATTTATCCAATGTACGAGCAGGCGAAGCTTGAAGAAGCGCGAGAGACTCCAACGGTGTTGGTCCTCGATCACGCGGTGCCGCCCGAGAAGAAAGCGAGGCCGCTGAGGGCGTTGATAGTGATTTCGTCGTTCGTCTTGGGATTGACGTTATGCGTACTTTTAATGCTATTTGTGGACGCCGGGCTTCGGGACCAAGCTAATGCAGGTGAGTTGCGACGAAAGTACAGGGATCTCTCAACTTCACTGGCTCACAAGCTTGGCCCACGCCAGTGATCGTGTGCAAGAAAAATAATCCCAATTTCTTCCGATGCTAGTTGTACCAATTGCAGCCGGCACCATACTCGGGCTCGTGGCGTACTGCTATATTCTCGCGGATGACAGGAGATGGCTGCTCGTTGCCATCTTCTCCCACGTTTTGTTGTTTGTCCATTCTTCGTCCGGTGGAAATAGCGCGGTTACACCAATTGCTTTGACTGACATCCTTTTTTCCGTTGTATTCTTCCCTGGATTGGCTTTGTGGTTCTTTAGAAGAATCAGGTCCCGCGACAAAATAGTTGAAGGCTGGGCTGATGTTGTTGTATTTGTTTTCCTTGTTTATGCATTCCTAAGTATAGGGCTTGCGGCGTACCAGGGATTTTCCGTAGAGAAAGGCATTCGGGAATTTCTGCTTTTCGTTCCTCTCCTTTTGATCTTCCCTGTAAGACGAGAAGCCAAGAAAAACAAAGGAGCACAACTCATAGTATGGACTCTCCTGTTGACATCCGTCACCGTCGGACTTGTGATCGTTGTTCGATATAAGCTAGATCTGATGGCCGCACATTACCTCTGGCAGGTGATCAGCAACCGACAGCAAAAGGAGGAGAGTCTCTATATGAGCAGCATCATTATACTGCTCGCCTTCCTTGTCGGAAATAAATATTCAAAAACGCTCAATCTATTCCTGATTGGTATTGAACTGTTTTCCCTGGCCATAACTTTCTCAAGGGGGTATTGGATCACCACGTTCTTGGGTGTTGTGGCGTCCACGTTTTTCATGCGCGGAAAAGCCAGGAAGCGATTGCTTGCACTCATGGTAGGGGGCGGGCTGCTCAGTGCGGCCGTTGCATTTCTCCTTCTTCCTCATATTTTCGGTTCGCTGATCACGGGAATAATTGAACGAGCGGGCTCAATCTCGCCGGATGCTCTTACCATTCGCTCCCGATTAGTGGAATCCGAAGCAGCATTAGGGAAATTTGTTCGGAATCCTGTGATTGGTTACGGAATGGGAGCGCTTTTTACTTTTTACAATATCCTCACGAATGAGTCGCTGAGAACTTGGTACATTCATAACGCTTATGTTTTTCTACTGTTCAAGTTTGGCATCGTTGGGTTCATAATGTTTCTTTCAATGTATTTCAAAAGAGTTTCGGAATTATGGGAGCTCTGGAAGAGAAAGTTGGAAACGCCGGATAACTCATTTGTAACCGCCCTTCTGTTGATCCCTCTTATGATGCTGTTCTTAAGCGGAACCTCTCCACAATTTTTCGACCGTGGTTCGCTGATGATATTAGCAATCGTTTGGGGAATAGGGGAATCAATGCTGGAAGGGGCTGCCTAATGCCGGAGCGTCAGAGCATAAGAAAAAACATCGGGTGGCTTGCACTTGGAAATGTGGTGGTAAAGCCGCTATGGTTCGTCCTGCTTTTGCTTACGGCCAGGCTTCTTGGAGCCTCTGACTTCGGGAAGTTTATGTTGGCAATTTCTTTTGTATCAGTGGCATCGGTCATGCTGGAGGGTGGTGTCGATATATTGACGGTGCGAGAGTTATCCAACAAACCGGACGAGTTCAGGAAATTTTTCGGGCATACAGCGACAATCAAAATTGCCTCAGGCATTCTCAGCTCGATTGCGGCTATTGCAGCATCTTTCCTTTTGAAGATGGGGCGCGAGATAACTGTTCTAGTGATCTTTGCGTCGCTGTACAGTATTTCAAACACTCTTCTGTTGCACTTCAGGTCTATATTCAGGTCCTTCGAGGTATTAAAATATGAAGCGATCTCGATGATTCTCGAGAAAGGGGCAGTCATCATTCTTTGCGGCGGGATTCTGCTAATGCACATGGGCCTCCGCGCATACATGGCCGGGTATGTCGTCGCGTATGTGATAACAAGTATTGCCACGTTTGTAATAGTCGGTGTGAAAATTGGGTTGCCCACTTTTCATCCTCAAATGTCCTATCTTTGGCAAAACGTCTTGAAGCCAGCTCTCCCGTTTGCGGTTTTGAATTTATTTACTGTTATCTATTTCAGGTCAGGTACGCTTATGTTGGGAGCGTTGACTGGGCGGGAGGAACTGGTCGGGTATTATAATGCGGGGTACAAACTTGTCGAGTCTTTCATGCTTTTCCCGACGATAATAGTGGCCCCCATCTATCCGGTGATTTCTAGGAACCGGGAGAATTCTGAGCAGATCAAACGTGTTATTGTGGAAGCGGCGCGAGTTCTTTTACTGATAGGGGTCTCGGTCGGATTTATGATCTTTCTCTTCAGAGAAAAGGCGACGCTTTTGCTTTTCGGTAAGGGATATGAGCTTGCTTCTAACTCTGTCGGAATTCTGGCCCTGACCATGATACCGATAAGTGTAAATTTTGGTGCAGGCACACTCGTAGCTGCTCTTGATAGGCAAGGGAAATCAAATATTTTCGTGTTGACAGTGACCCTTCTCAATCTGGTACTTAATTATTTCATGATAATGAAGCTTGCCGTACTGGGTGCTGTGTTAACCACGGTGATCACGGAAACGCTGCTGGTACTTTGTAATTTATTCGTCGTGCACGACTACATCCCGTGGCGGAAGCTGATTGATCTTTCGGCGCGGTCGATTGTCCCGGCGGTGTTAGCAGGATTGCTCCTGCTTACACCGGCTCGAGAATTGACTTTTCCGCTTCAGGTGGGCCTGGTGGTGATCGCCATGCTGGGTGGATATCTCGCATTGAAGGTGCTGACATTCGGGGACTTTCGCACCTTGTGGCGGATCGCGGTATGAAAGTTCTCCTAATTGACAAAAACCTTGTAGACTTCTCAAACTATCAGAAATGGGACCTGCTCTCAAAGAAAGCCGGCGTGGTCCTTCGTGGCATAACGCCTGCTACGTGGGTCGAGAATGCCAGGTTAGTGAGGTTTTCAGATTCTTTTGCAAAGGAATTTTCAGTGACTCCTTTACCTACCGTCTGGAAAGGAAAGGAAAATCGCGGATTCTATCTCAAAGGGCTTTCTAGGGAGATGAGAAGATTCAAGCCTGATATAATAGTCTGTTTCGAAGAACCTTTCAGCTTTTTTGCACTACAGACCACATTCTTGGCCAGGCTATTTGCGTCAAAGGCTAAGCTCGTCTTTTACAGTTGGGATAACCGTGCTAAGGGCAAAGACTACGGTTATCGTCCTGCTTTTGTTTATGGGGCGATTGAGAGGGGAGTGATGAAACGTGCCGACATGCTTCTCACCGCAAGCGAGGAAGGAACAAATTACTTTCGTTCGGCCTACGCGACTCCCGTGCGGAAGCTGTATTTTGGTGTGAATGTCGATCCACCGCAACGTGAAAGTTATGATGCCAAAAGTGTTTTCGAAGGACTGCCCCAAGGGGCTTTCGTGGTAGGATATGCAGGAAGATTACTTCACATGAAAGGAGTAGATCTCCTAATAAGGTCGCTGCCGCTGCTGAGAAGCAATGCGTTTTTGGTTATCTTGGGCAGTGGACCCGATGAACAGCGGTTGAGGTGTATTGCATCTGAACTTTCCGTCGAGTCCCGGGTTATTTTTGTTCCAGCTGTTCCTTCATCTCAAACGAAACAAATAATTTCGAAGTTTGGCGTCTTGGTATTGCCTTCGAGAACTACAAAAGTCTGGAAAGAGCAATTTGGACGCGTGTTGGTGGAAGGTATGAGCCTTGGGATCCCAGTGATAGGGTCGGACTCGGGGGCAATTCCAGACGTCATCGGCGAAGCAGGTTTAATATTCAGGGAGAATGAACATAGCTCCCTTGCCGAAATGATTGCCCGGTTGATGAGTGATGAAAAATTGAATGCTGAACTTGCTTGCAAAGGAAAAGCCCGCGCGCAGGAGTTTTCGTCGGCCCGGTTCGCTGATAGAATGCACGACCTGCTTTTGGAGTTGACTTCTTGAGCGACCTTAAATATTCAAAAGAATATTTTGAAAAGTATGAAGAGAAAGGAAGATATTCCGGAATTGAAAGAGGACGGCGCCTCCCTCAATTCAAGTATTGGATACGTTATGCCTCAAGGAGGCATCCCAAGGGCGCGCGTCTTCTCGAGGTAGGCTGCGGAATGGGATACTTGTCCGAAGTGGCATCGAAATCTTTCCACTACTTCGGTACCGATATCTCAGTCATCCCGCTTCTGGCAGCTAAGGGTAGGGTTAGTGGCACCGACTTCATTCAGAGTAATGCTATGATGCTTTCCTTTCGCCAGGAAGCTTTCGAATTTATAGTGGCGTTCGACATATTGGAACACACCGATAAGCCCGAGAGTGTTATTGCTGAAGCTTATAGAGTCTTGCGGAAGGGCGGCTCTCTCATTGTGACTGTGCCGAATACAAGGTCGCTTGGCAATAGAATTAAGGGTGGGGCATCCGGAATGGTGCCTTCTATGCATATGGACCCAACACACGTAAGCCTTTTGAGTCCCGAAAAATGGAAGGAGTTGTTTAGACAGTCGGGTTTTCAAATTGTGCGGTTCCACTCAGACACTCTTTGGGACCTGCCATATTCTAGAAAGGTACCGATCCACCTTCAGAAGTTGGTGCTGATTCCGTTCAACCTTGCCGTATCCGTTCTATTCGGAAGTTTGCCGTGGCCCATTGGCGAGAATCTGGTCTTTGTGTGTAAGAAATGAAAACTTGTCTGGTTGTCCATCCAGATTTTAATGTTGTAGGAGGAGCAGAACGTGTCGCCGGGAATTTCATTCAGTGGCTCGCTGATAATGCCGGGATGGAAGTCACTCTGCTCTCCCTTTTCCCTCCTAGCGCAAGCGCGCTCGAGAAGGCTGGCGTAGCGCCTGAAATCGTTCGCCGCCTAAAGCTGGCTACAGCTAATTGTCCAGGTTTTGTCCGAGAGGCACCCGGATCGATGTATTTGCTTAGACTTGCGTTTCTACATCGAAGTGCAAAAGCCCTCAGCGGAATGTTTGAAGTGTGCGTTAGTACCTATAACGAACTTGATTTTGGCAAACCTGGTATCCAGTATATCCATCATCCATCCTTTGCCAATAGGGCGCTCCTGAAGGAGATGCACATACTTGGACGGCAAAGTGTGCTGGACAGGGTACCTCAGCTGGAATTGATACATCGCAAAATTGTTTCGAGAATTTCTGGAGATACTGAGATAGGTTTCGCAAGAAACCTAACCCTTGTCAACTCAGTATTCATGCGAGATTTGGTATCACGGGCATACGGATTTTGCAGCGAAGTAGTGTATCCTGCAGCGGTCGTGGACTTGTCAAATATTGGCGGGAGTTCCTGGATGGAGCGCGAGGAGAGATTCGTGACGATTTCGAGGATCGCTGCCGACAAGGGGTTACTTGCACTGATAGATCTGTTTTCTAGTCTGCAAAAAGAATTTCCTCGTGCAGACTTCGCTATACTGGGAAGAGGCCATGACACGGGATATGAAAACCTTTTGTCATTAAGGGCCAAGGAGCTCGGCGTTCGACTGAAGATAGTCAAGGATCTTTCGGACAGAGAGATGAAAGCGTATCTTGAGAAGACAAAATATTATGTTCAAGGGAAAGTGAATGAACATTTTGGGATAGCGGTCGTCGAAGCGGTTGCCGCTGGCTGCCTGGTGATGGTTCACGACTCGGGCGGGCCAACAGAAATAGTCCAACGGAGTGACCTGAGATTCAACAGTTCAGAAGATCTAATATCCAAAATCAAGCGGCTTATTGATGATCCGCCGCTGCGTTTTCAAGTCATTTCTGATACTCAGGCAGGTCTGAGCAGGTTTACTTTGTCAGCTTTTAATTCGCGTCTTGACGCGACAATTCGTCCGTTCCTTGGAAACTAGTCCAGGCATTGTTAACCGCAACTCTGGTTGCCCTTGAGCGTTGCACTTCAAAGACTGGTAGGTAGCTGGCGAGGTGAACCAATCCCACCTGTTAGACGGAAATGTTGGTGAATCGATGCGATTTGCCGGTCGTAACGCAACTAATCCAACCTGCAATTTCATCATTTGCATGGAGTCAGTTCTATCAAGTCAAGCCGAAGGGACCCCATCCTCCTCAATGGTCAGCTCTCCACCTTCTCAGGTTCCCATTTGGATCAGCCAGCCATTTGCATCACTCTTGACCGGAACACTAACTTATCGTTGGCACATCAATCGGGGACGGGTCAAGGCAGCGTGAGCTGTCTACCAACGCGAGCGAATCTGAGTTCATGACCGCATACGATTATTCGCGACAATTTTGGATTAGATGATATTGTGTTTATTCTACGAGGCGACTAATCACTTATGATTGAGCGATATGACAGACAACATTCGGACACGCAGGAGTCTCATTTCGGCGGCGGATTGCCAGTGCGAACAATTTCAAATTCGAACACTCCTATTAAAGGACATTCTGTCCAATTTGTAATTTACATAAGACTCTTTTATGCCATATTCTTCATTGGCATATTAACCACCGTAAATGCCTTCGCATCGTCTGCGACTGTTGAAGGTGCCGTTGTCGATTCTCTGACGCGGGAACCGTTGCCGGGTGCAACGGTGACGCTTATCGGCACGGGCATGGGCGCGGCAACTCATCTTAATGGGCGATTCACAATTCGACATGTACCGCCTGGTATTTATAAATTGAGAACTGTCTTCGTGGGTTATAGAACAAAGAGAGTTTTTGTAAAGGTTGTGTCGGGTGCAGTTTCAAGGGTAATAATCATGCTGCGAGGCGTCGGTTTAAAGGCCAAAGACAATATAGTCACGGGACAGGCAAGCGGACAGAATGGTGCAATCAACCAGCAGCTTTCCTCTGATAGGATTGAGAACGTCGTATCAGCGGGGTTCATCAAAGAACTTCCGGATGCCAATGCTGCCGAGTCAGTTGGCAGGCTTCCTGGTGTTTCACTAATCAGAGAAGGTGGACAGGCTACGGAAGTTGTTATACGCGGTCTTGAGCCAAAGTATAATTTGATAACGATAGACGGTGTCCGAATGCCGGGAAATGACTATTCTGATCGTGCGGTTGACCTAAGCATGATCTCTTCGAGCATGCTGGGCGGCATCCAGGTTACAAAAGCAATCACGCCAGATATGGACGCAGCCGTACTCGGCGGCGTCGTCAACTTTACGCTGAGGGAAGCCACTTCGAACAAGCCTCAAATCCATCTTCTTGCCCAGGGTGAGTACGACAATCTGATGAACACACACAACGGTTACAAGTTCGTTGCAACTTTTGAGAAGCGTTTTTTCAGTGATAAGTTTGGATTATTTGCCGAGGGAGATGCAGAACGGCAGGATTTATCTGCAAATGAGCTTGGGGCTGACTATGTAGTCGATACAAAAAACTTCGGCATCCCCAACAAAGTTCTCCTTCTCGGTATGACTTTGGCTGACATCCCCAAAACCCAAAGACGGTATGATGGCACTTTGACCATGGATTACCGTCTACCCGATGGTAAGATAGGTCTTATGAACTTTTTCAGTTATGGAATCGCTAACACTGTTGATCGCAGTGAGAGCTTCAACCTCAGTACAGGCGATAACGGAACCAGCCACATATACGCGCTCAATGCAAGTGAGACGGATCTAACCGAAGCAACCAGTATACTTGATTTCCAACAGCAGGTATCGGCGCTGAACGTGCACCTGAAGCTTTCAAACTCATTTTCTCAAAACCTCTCGCCTTACATAAACTCGTGGTCCTTCACCCAAGGATCCCCAACTGGTTACGGTACCTACGCGGACGAGAGCCTCAGTCCGCAAGAGATTCCGGCTTTGGCTAATGACAGCCTGCTGATTACAAACTTCAGCGGCGCGGCAAACGAATACAACATTTTGCGGCAGGACAACTTAGGTGCTTCGCTTGACATTAAGAGAGGCATCGACTTTTCTAGCAATATTACAAGCGTCCTGAAATTCGGGGGAGCTTTCACATTTGCAGACAGATCTTATAATTCCATGCAGTCGAGCGGTGGCCTGAGCAAAATAAGCAGTCCGGGTGCGATCAAGGAACTCGAGCAAGAATATCCATGGATGCAGGCGACCATCAATTCGTACGGTCCGATTCTCCCTTTATTCGTCGACAGCACATTTAGTTACGGCAATTTTCTGGGTGGCAAATACAAAATGGGTCTCCCCATAAACCTGGGTCTCATGGAACAGGTGATGAAGGTTCTACAACGAACAGCGACGCCGGAGTCATGGGTTTTTAATTCATTCCAATCGGTAACCAACAATTATTGGGGGAAGGAATACAGGAGTGCCGGTTATGGAATGGTAACGGTACATTTCGGCCATGACCTGACTTTCTTGCCAGGGGTTAGATACCAGGTTTTGCAGACTCTATACGGCGCTCCAAGGGGGACAGCGCAGATCGGCCCGGATGCGGTATTTCAATATCCGCACTTCGATACAACAATGGATTTATCCCACGGTTTCTGGCTTCCCATGGTTCATTTGATCTACGACCCGACTCCTTGGCTCCAGATTCACCTTGCATACACAAACACCATAACCTATCCAGATTTTATCGATATTACACCAGAGCTTTTTGTTTCAACAAATTCTGTAGAGTATCACAATTACCTTCTCAAACCTGGAACTTCTGCAAATTACGATGCCATTGTCTCCTTGTACAATAATACAATTGGACTTCTTTCGGCAGACGGTTTTTACAAGAGGATCGACAATCTTATTTTCAGCACTGGGGAAACATACGTAATCAATGCTGCCCAGTATCCTGGAGTTCCCAATTATGCTGACGGGTATCCGTTATACACTTACGTCAATGACCCATATCCAGCATATGTTTATGGCGTCGAGCTTGATTGGCAAACTCACTTCTGGTACCTACCCGGACTCCTCTCCGGCCTTATCTTGAACGTCAATTATACGCACATAAACTCAACGGCGAAGTATCCATTCACTTACCTCGATGCAGTCCACCCCACCTATCCGGTGGTGATCGACACTATTAACACATACTTTCCCGACAGATTAATTGATCAACCTAACGACATAGTGAATTTAACCGTCGGTTACGATCTTGGCGGGTTCGGCGCGCGAGTGGCCATGCAATACACGAGCAATATTTTCAGTGCTTACAATTTCTGGCCGGGGTTGCGATCGGCTACAGCGCCGTACCTGGAGTGGGACGCCCAAGTTAAGCAGAACCTTCCATGGTCAGGGCTTCAGCTCTTTCTTGATCTG
>JAJYRM010000114.1 GCA_021794075.1 Bacteroidota bacterium
GCAAGAAGATTGAGGATGCGAAGTACGAAGACCTCAAGTAGGAGCCGCTGCAATTGAAAGGCGACGGTAGTAAAAAGGAAGGTTATGGGAAGAGATCCGAGCGGCTGGTCAAGCGGCTCGCGCGGAAGCTCCTTGCCGTTCTCTCATCTAGACGTAATTCTTCTTCCGCACTCCACATCGATCCCTCCTCGTTAAAGAAAGTGATCGTTATTCGCCAGCATAATCAATTCGGAGATGTTTTATGCACCGTGCCTCTCCTGCGCGCGCTGAGGAAGAAGTTCAACCTAGATGAACTGGCGGTCGTCGTTTCTCCGCAGAATATCTCGGCGCTCGCCGGAAGTAAACAAGTTACGGATCTGGTCAACTACGACAAGCTTGCATTTTACAGGCATCCGTCGTTATTCCTCGAGTTCGTCAGGAAGCTTAGACGAGGGTACGATCTACTTCTAGTTCCCTCCAACGTGTCAATTTCTCTGACTAACGACGTAATGTCTTTCTTCGTGAAGGCAAAGTACAAGCTTGGCCCCGGCTCCCTGGAAAGTAAGGCCAATAGAACAGCTTCGGTGTATGATGTCGCCGTCAATCTTGATTGGGAGAATTCGGTCGCGCATCAGTATTACAGGAACATGAAGGTCGCGGAACCGCTTGGAATTAACCGAAATGACGATGATGGCGGTTTGGAATACACCGTCGATCCTGTCGAGGCTGCCGATGTGCGCTCGATGGTAGAGCGAATTGGGAGCGGCGGTGCGAAGAAAATAGCGCTACACGCCGGCGCCGGTAAACCCCCCAACAGGTGGGATGTCGCCGGTTTTGCCGCGCTCTCGGAGTTGTTACATGACGAACTCGATGCCGATATATTCATCACAGAGGGTCCGATGGATCACGAAGTGATAGACCGTCTCGCCGGAATCCTGACTGTGCCTTTTGTGAGAGTGAGAAACAAGGCGATCTCGTTCGTGGCCGCGTTGCTTAAGCAGATGGACGTCGTTGTTACAAATGACACCGGTATAATGCACCTTGCCGCTGCCGTCGGGACGTCCACGATTTCTCTATTCGGACCGACCGATCCACTGCAGTGGGCTCCATTGGGAAGGCGCCACAAGTTCATACTTGGGAAAGGCGGAGACATCAACACGATAGAAGTCTCCAAAGTCTTTGATTCCGTTTTGAAGTTGACACAAGTTAGCAAGGACTGAGATGGATTTTTTCTACAAGATCAAGGAAAAACTATTAGAATGGTTCTCCAAGTCGGAGATTTCCCAAGAACCTTTGCATTTGTTGCTTGCCGTCGTAACCGGCATCTTCGCGGCCTTCGGAGCGATCGTCTTTTACAAGATGATAGTCGTCGTCGAGGAGCTTTTGTTTCATGCGCCTGCCGGTCTGTTTGGGGTGTCGAACCTTGTCGATCTTAACGGTTGGCAAAGGTACCTGATAATTCCTCTCATCCCTGCGCTCGGCGGCCTGGTAGTCGGGTGGATAACCATCAAGCTTGCCGCTGATGTTCGAGGGGAAGGCGTTCCGATGGTGATCGATGGCGTGGCAAAGAAAGGCGGCATCTTAAGTCCTTTTGTCGGAATCAAACAGCTGATCACGAGCGCAATATCCATCGGCAGCGGCGGCGCCGGTGGACGCGAAGGACCTTCTATAGCCATCGGCGGCACTGCCGGGTCCATTGTAGGACAGGTGTTCAGACTAAATGAAGAACAGACAAAGTCTCTGGTCGGTTGCGGAGCTGCAGCGGGTCTTGCGGCAGTGTTCAATGCCCCCATCGGGGGCGCTCTCTTCGCCATGGAAGTCGTGCTCGGCAGTCTCAACATGCAGTCGTTCTCGCCTATCATCATCAGCTCGGTCTTCGGCACATTCCTGACGCGGAGTATACTCGGCAACAAGCCGATATTTGTGATCCCGACTTTCTCCTTGAGGAGCAGTTGGGAACTCCTGTTCTATGTCATCCTGGGCATTGGGGCGGGGTTTGTCGGCATTTTCTTCGTGAAATTGTTTTACGCGACGGAAGAATTCTTCGACAACGAGAAGTTTCCTATCAAGAGCCACATTTGGAAACCGGCCCTTGGCGGATTGATCGTCGGGATAATCGGAATCTATCTGCCTGGAGTCTTCGGGTACACTTACCAGGCCGTCAGCCAGTCGTTGTACAGCCGCGACTCTCTCGTTATTCTCGCGGCATTGCTTTTATTCAAACCTATCGCGACATCGGTAACACTCGGCAGCGGAGGAGCCGGCGGCACTCTTGCGCCTTCGCTGTTTATCGGCGCGATGGCCGGCGGCGTATTTGGGAGCGTAATTAATTTTATAGCTCCCCATATAGCGGCACCCCCAGGCGCGTATGCCCTCATCGGAATGGCAGCCGTCACAAGCGCGGTGGTGCAGGCCCCTCTCGCATCGGCGATACTCGTGTTTGAAATGACAGACAACTATCAGGCTATCTTACCCATTCTTATTGCCGTTGTGATGGCGACGTACGTATCCAGGAAGTACATGGCGGGCTCGATATACACGGTGAGACTCAAACTGAGAGGGGAAATTCTGGACGTGTACGGAAGAGACGTGAACATCCTTCGCTCTATTAACGTTCTGGAAGTAATGAAGCCTCAACTCATCGCGGCTTCGGAGTCGACGCGCCTTTCCGACCTGATTGATATGATACCGGAGAGTAGTACAACCGTGTTTCCGGTCATCAAGCATGATGGTACGCTTTCGGGGACGATTTCTTACGGCGACATAAGGCAGGCTCTTACTGACGACGCGGTTAAAGAACTTCTTGACATACTCGTAGTGAAGGATATTCTGAATCCGACGAAACTGAGCGTCCAGGAGGACCAGGACCTTTCGTCGGCGATGAAGATGATGCTTGACGCCGGCGTTCCCTCGGTTCCCGTCGTCAGAGATGGCAACCAGCTTGCCGGGATGCTTTATCTGACCGACGCGACGCAGGCGTACGAGAAGAAACTACTCCTGAGTCAAATTCCCACGAATTGATGACGACGAATTCTGATATCAAGAGGCTCGCAGAGCTGAAGGAACGATCAGGCAGAAAGGAGCAATCCCTCTTTTTCATCGAAGGGAAGAGGGCGGTCCTCGAAGCGCTGACCGGCAGCGAAGTGATCAGGCGAATCATCGTGAGCCTTGCTGCCAACGAGTCGATGATGCCTGAGATACGCACGATCGCCGGTGAGAAGGGAATTGAGATCGAGGAACTTCCAGACACCAAGTTCAGGAAACTGTCGTCCACGGAATCGAGCCAGGGCGTAATAGGAGTCGCGGCAATGCGGGAGCTTTCATCGAGCGCGCTCCTATCAGCACTTCGTCCCAGGCGAAACGCCTCGGTGCTACTTCTCGACAGGATATCGGATCCTGGAAATTTGGGAACGGTTCTCAGGTCGGCGGCGTGGTTCGGCATTGACGGAGTGCTCATTTCAGAAAAAAGCGTGGACGCGTACAATCCAAAAGTTATCCGCTCTGCTATGGCTGCCCTCTCAGAGGTTGAAGTTGCGCAGGAAGTTAAGCTTTCTGACGCGATAGGCGAATTGAAGTCCTTTGGCTTCGTCGTTGTTGCTGCCATGCAGGAAGCGATGCAAAGCTACGCGGAATTTGACTATCCTCGGCGATGCGCGGTGATTTTTGGTTCTGAGGCGTCAGGGATCGCTCCGGACCTCCTTGCCGCATGCGACGCGACTATCGCGATACCGCGCGTGGGGAAGATGGAATCGTTGAATGTCGGTGTGGCCGCGTCAATAATTCTTTCGGAGATGAGCCGCCGAAAGACATCGAAGGAGCGAAAGAGCTGATCACTGAAGACTGCTTCTGTTGTGAGTGTGTTAAATAGGGAATAAGGTTTCAATTCGAAAAGGGAGGAGTTGAGATGCGACGAATCGTATTTGTGCTCTATATCATCGCCTTTGTGGCGCCCTATTTCGCTGCGCCGGTAACCAGCGCGCAGGAGGTGAATGTTCCCGATTACTTCACAGTAGATTCTGGAATGTCCGATTCACTTCACGCGATCGTCAAAACCGTTGGTCTCGACAGCACTTTCACAACCAGCGACGGCCCCGAGACAATCTCGCTCGCCGTTGTAGACCTTACCGGAAAGCGGCCAGTCCTCGGTGGTGTTCACTACAAAGAGTTCATTTATCCCGCGAGCGTTTACAAGATGTACGTGGCGATGCAGGTGCTGAAAGAAATCAGCGATGGCGACTACTATATGACGACACGGTACGTGGTGCCATTTCCAAACGCGGTAGACTCCTCAAGAGAGATAAGCTGGGATCCGCGTCCGCTCCTTCAAGTCGGCGACACGGTGACTATCAATTATCTCCTTGACCTCATGATAACGAGGAGCGACAATTCTGCCGCCAATTGTCTGATAGACATTGCGAGGAGGGACAGCATAAACAAGACTATGCACGATTATGGTTGGTATGGGAGCGAAGTCACGAGGAAATTTCTGAGCAGGGAATATGAAGATTCGGCATACAAGAATATAAGGGGTACGAATACGTGCGCCTTACACGCTGCGGATTTCATGTACCGCATTTACACCAATCGACTCGTCAATCCATGGGTAAGCATGCAGCTGAAGGCGCTATTGGGAAGACAACTCGATACGACAAAGCTTTCTGAGGGGCTTCCGCATAACACGATGTTCTATCACAAGACCGGATGGTGGAACACCTGGACCAACGATGTCGGGATAGTGACGAACGGGCAGATTAAATACATCATTTCATGTTTCACGCCGCTCGAGGAAAGCCCAGCGGATCCGAGGCTGAAGGAGCTGTCGGAAATGGTGTTCAAGCTTATCGCTAGAAGGAACGGCGGGATGCAATAAGCGATGGCTGAACTCTCTTATTGGACTAGAATATTGAATGCGATGGAAAATCCGTAGGCGAATTGAGGCGCTTCCCCCCTTCTACCTCATAATCGCGCCGGGGGCCTAACCGCCACCTAAGTCTACAGGCGGGCTCGTTTTAATCACACGGAATATAAACTCAATTCGGGTGTGCGAGAATCTCCCGGATCAAGGCGTTGTACCCGGCGGCGGGCTGCCTATGGCTTCCGTCCCCGGCAATTGGGCAATTACGTTTCCTCCCGCTTGGTTCCCCTCTCATCCGGGGAAGCGTCGGCGTCCGGCCCGCCGTCGCTGAGGCATCTCTCCAATCGTGTCGGGAACCATTGGACAGGTCAATGATGAACATTTTCGCGTCCCTGTCCGGTTTAGTTTGTGCGGTAGCCGGGGTCTGGCCTGACGCTCGGGCCCCGAAGGCGCCACGGTCCCATAGCCGTCTCAATCTGGCAAACAAAAAGAGAAGGTGCACACCCCGCGATGGAGTGTGCACCTTTTGAATGACTATTTGTCGATGCTTATTTCAAGTACATGAGCTTCTTTACGGAATGGAAGTTCTGTCCGGTGGTGACGGATGAACATCTCAGCACGGAGAAGTAGACTCCGGAGGCAAACCTGGACGCGTTCCATACGGCGTAATGATAGCCCGCACTTACCGTGCCGTCGACAAGCGTGGCGATCTTCTCACCGAGTACATTGTAGATTGTCAGGTTGACCTTGCTATCCGCCGGCAAATCGAACCTGATAGTCGTCGTCGGGTTGAAGGGGTTCGGATAGTTTTGCGACAAGCCGAACGACTTCGGAACGGCAACTCCGTTGCCAGTGACCTGTACCTGTCCGCCTTCAGTCCTGCTCGGCACATTCTGCATGGCCGGGTTGACAACGGTCTGCGTCTGGATCGTTATCCCGAACGAAGTCCCATTCTCGACGTTGCTGTTTACAACGAACCCGAACTCGAGTGCCGTCCCGCTCGTTTTGATCGGAGCGATGTGTATCGCGAAGTCTAACGCTGCGATGCTCAGCAAACCGGTCTTCGTGCAATGTGCCGCGACATACCAGTTGGTGTTCTGAGGTATGACCGGTCCCATCTTGTAGATGCCGGTATACGTCATAACCTGAGGATTCACCTGGATGGTAGCATCGAAGCCGCCAAGAGAGTCGCTTCCCGGATCGATGTTCAACGGAATCCAAACGGTATCTCCCGCCTGAGCACCGATTTCTGCGCTCGTGCTGAACAGCACCGAGCTGGAAGCGACGACTTCAAGGCGAGGGGCACCTTTCAGCTTCATGGTCATGCTTCTTGCGGTCGATATGTTGTTGATCGAGTCGCCGTAACTGAAATTGACGTCTCCGCGCAATACTCCGAAGAAATTCTGATTCGTTAGCTGGTTTGTCAACAGGGCGGAATCAGAATCCTGCTCAGCGCTGTAGAAGGCTGATAATGAGTCGCTCGAATGTTCGACGGCTACCAAAGCAGTAGAGTCTATGAATATCCAATTGGAAAGTCCAAGACTCTTCAGGTATGTCGAATCGACGGCGATGTTCATGATCATTTCTGCGTCGGTCGAGTTGACGACGGAATCTCCGTTCACGTCCGCGGCGATCAACTGCCTTGTGCTCAATGGATTTTCAAAACTGAGGAAGGCAAGATCGGCATCGACGACGTTGATCGAATTCCATCCCGCGGCGGTGTAGACGCTTGCCGAAGGATAGTACGTGACGCTGTCGTTGGGCTCGAGATTGGTCATGTCGTACCTGCCGCTATCGGAAGTGAAGTACGTGTCGTTGGCAGGAATTATCCTGTCGTGGAAGACCATCAGGCTGTCGCCCGATATCGAATAGAATGCGGTTGAAGTATCGGGTACAAAATAGCTGACGTTACCGGAAATACTCGAGTAGACCTTGAACAGGCCGTTGGTCGAACTGGATACGTTCAGCGAAATTGCATTGTCGCCCGAAGCGGCTAGGACCGGGTTGACTATCTTGAGCGTGTCCACCTGGCCTATGATGCTCTCTTTGTTCTTGACCGAGAAGTACACCTTAGCGACTGTCGAATCAGTTATGCCGTAGCCTGCAGTAGATTCGAAGGCTGCAAATCTTACGTAGCTCGAATCACCACCGGTGGAGGCCACCGAGTCTACCGCCACCGCTACCCAGTAAGGGTTCTTCAGAAGGGGCGACCAGCTGACCGAATCGAATGTGACATAAGTGGTATCGTAGTTCATTCTTAAATCGAATGAGCTTATGGAATCGGCAACCGCAAAGTCCTGCGCATGTATCGGCACAGCCACTACTTCGCCGGGACTTCCGTAGGCCGTCGGGACGGAGAATATGGCACCGCCGGTTCCGATTGTGAACAAGCCCGTTTCGGCGGTGTCGCTCGCATTGGTGTAGATTCTTACCATCGCTGAAGCTGAACCGTTCTTCGGGGCGGTGAAGCTGAACAACGCGCTGTCTGTGATCGCCGAATCGACCGGTGATATTGCCGTCGTGTTCGTCCATGTCTTGCCTGAATCGAGAGAGACCTGGATGGCTTCAACTCCCGAACCGGTCGGGTTGTCCTTCTGAAGTCCCAGTATGACGACGGGAACCGCCGACCTCGAACTGCGTGAAATATTGAATGTGTGTTTGAGATCGAGCTGTAATGTCTTATAAGAGATCCTCATATGGTTCTTTCGGTCCTGGTTGCCAAATCACTCGGGGAAAATATAACGACCGGAGGCGTCCAGAGGAAATGATTTTCCAGATTTTGCGAATGCACAAAATTAGCCAGGTGGATAATATTGTGCGGCAGACTAACTGTACGGGCAATAATAGACGTTTCTCACTCGATTCTCTGTCGATGAAAGTGGCACAGCCTTTGACATATCAATTCAAGTGTCTCTTGATTCTGCCGGATCGGACGCTGCTGTCACTTTCGGGCAGAATCCTGGCGGGGACATCGATTCTCATTTCGAGAAGGAAAGTCCGGTAACGACATAATTCGGAGAAACCAATGAATGGCTATTCTGATCAGGGAGACCCTGGATTGAGCGAGACAATATCTATGGCGGAGCGCGCTCTGGAATCGGGCGATATTGCAGACGCGAAGATGAGACTGCTGCCTGTACTTGCCGAAGAACCGCAGAACATTGCGGCGCTGAACGACCTGGCGGTGGCGGAAATTGTCGTGAAGAATTGGGCGTCTGCTTCGTCTTTGATATCGAGAGTGCTCTCGGTCGACGGGAAGGACTCCGTCGCACTTAACAACCTTCAGGTGTTGAACAATTCGCTTCGCCGTCGGGAGGTAAGTCCGGTTCAGGAAACGCTTGCCCCTCCCGAGCATTTCCGGGCCCACATGCCAAGTGCCCCGCAAACGTATTTCATGGATGAGTACCTTCGGTGGGAGAGGAACACCCCCCGCAGAAAACATTCATGCGGCGTCTTTTCATCCGTATCGCTGCGAAAAATCGAGGGACTACTTCCGGAAGGCGCGAAGTCGTCGGCCGAGACCGGATGCGGCAAATCCACGATACTCTTCTCAAACATCAGCGAGTCCCACAAGGTATTCGCTCTCGATGATCGGGCCTCGGGAGCCGACTCTTCCGTAAACTATTTTCTCGATTGCCCTTTGACGAAACTCGACCGTATCGAAACGATTTATGGTCCGACCCAGGAGACGTTGCCCAATTACAAGAATCATCCATCATACGACTTTGTCATGATAGACGGCCCCCACGCTTACCCATTTCCGGAGCTGGAGTATTACTATTTCTATCCTCACATAATAAGCGGCGGGATCCTTGTCCTCGACGATGTGAATATACCCACGATCGGCCGCCTTGCTGATTTTATTGCAGAAGACGATATGTTCGAACTCGTTTCGATCGTCTCGACCACGGCCATATTCAGGCGGACCGGGAGTCCGGTATTTGATCCTCGCGGCGACGGGTGGTGGGAACAGAAGTACAACCGGCGTCGCGTCTCGAAAAACAGAGATATCTACCTTTCTGACACGCCTGCAAATGACGAGGTAAGTTCGAAGAAACTCGACCATATCTGCTACCCGTAATCCGGGGCGTTCGCGAGGCTGTCTTAGCGGGCCACAGCATGACGTGGGGGCGTGAGGGGAGATCTCTGCCCCGAAGCTGTAACGGCATGACCCGGTCCAAAGTCCGGGGCGCCACTTCATAAAATTTAGATATCCGATTTCGCGGCTGCGCAGAATTAGCCAGCGTGGATAATAATATCCTCTTCGTACTAGATCGCGCGCAATTTACATGCCCCTGTACCGAAATGCAGCGGCATGGGCTTTGAACGAACTGTGAATGACGTTGGAAATTATCAAAGAAGAACTATTTGTGAAGAAATTGTCCACTGAAATAACAGCAGTCGACGACTGCCGGAATCACGGGAACTTGCCGGGTAACGTGCCCATGGCGGAAAGCTTCGGTGTGATTGGGCAGTTGATCGAACTTGGGCTCTGGTCCCAGGCCGAGCAGTTGTGCTGGTCTATGATGTCCATTTCGGGAAAGACTCCGCAACTAATGGAGTTCCTCAGAATGATCGAACAGGGCAAACTCAACAGGGAAGACGCGGATTTTCGTCTCGATACAAGAGCCAATCGGAATCGAACTGCAGATCATGGTACTCGTGCCCGTTTCAGGATAGCAGTCGATTCACCCGGTCCTTCGGAATGCATTGGCAAAGAACGGGCTGCGGGTGACGGGAAAAGGGTTCTTCTTGTCAATCCTCACGAGACGGAGCAGTCTGGATTTACCAACCCTCCGCTCGGACTCCTCTACATTGCAGGCACGCTTCTGAAACACGGCTTTGATGTCCGTGTGACGGACGGCTGCCTTGATGGGAAGGAGGCGATTGCCGGGGCAATCCGGAAATTCAATCCGGACGTAGTCGGCATTACATGCCTGACGCCGGGCAGGAAACGGGCTCTCGAGGTCGCGCGAATGGCCAAGACCAACAATCCTTCCACCACGGTGGTGATGGGGGGAGCGCATCCGACCATAATGTTCCGGCAGATGCTCCAGGAGTATCCGGATCTTGTCGACCTTATCGTGCTCGGTGAAGGCGAACTCACTTTCCTGGAAATTGTCAAGGGGAAGGAGCGCTCCGGGATAAGCGGAATTGCGTATCTCGAAAACGGAAAAGTCGTCAAGACCCAGCACAGGGAGTTTGTCGGGAACCTGGACGATCTTGCTTTCCCCGCGTGGAATTTGATCGACGTGCGCAAATATCCGGCACGTGGTCCGGGTGTGTTCCGCGGCATCGATCTCACCAGGGAGCCGAGGATCTCCGTGATTTTCTCAAGGGGATGCACCGGACATTGCTCGTTCTGTTCTACCTGGTGGATCTGGCAGGGATGGAGGCATCGTTCCGCCGGTAACATGGCCGACGAGCTTGAGCTGCTCTATACGAAATACGGCATCCGTCATTTTGCTTTCGCAGACGACACGCTCACTGCAGACCGCGACGCGACCATTCAGCTCTGCGACGAAATCATTTCACGGAAGCTTCATATCGCATTTCATGTGACCACCAGAACCGATTGCGTCGACGAGGAAGTACTGAACAAGCTCAGTCAGGCGGGCTGCTACAATATCGCGTTCGGAATCGAAACCGGATCTCCGACACTCCTTGAGAGAGTCGGGAAAGAAAACGACATCGAACACTCGGAGCGGGCAATCAGTCTTGCAAAAAAGGCGGGGATAATCGTCACCGCGTTGATAATGGTGGGCAATATCGGAGAGACCGAGGAGACGGTACAGGAGACGGTCGACTTCCTACGTCGCACCGGGCCGCAGGACATCGGTTGTGCCGGCGGCCTCTGGATATTGCCGGGAACCAAAGTCTTCTTCGAAACGAAGAAGAGGGGCTATATCGACGATTCATTCTGGCTTTCGGACGAACCGTACAAGGTTTACACAAAAGAATGGCCGCTGGAAAAGCTCAAAGAGTTCGAGCAGCGAATATTCAATTACACAAAAGGCGATAATATGGCATCCACAACAGACCGCAAAGCGCAGGTATCACCATCGCGATTACAGGATAAATGGAACCGGTACGTGCACAACGATGTGAACGAGTATTCATCCACTTCCGAGTGGAAGGACGCCCAGGCGCTGCACCTCGAGCTTTTCAAACAGATCCCGGAGTCCTGTGCGGATGTACTCGACCTGGGATGCGGCGACGGCTGGAGCACTTATCAGCTGACCAGGCTCGGAAAAAGAGCAACCGGCGTTACCTCGAACGAGAAGGAGGCCGTTCACGCCGCCGCGTACGGTGTGAAGGCCGTAGTCCAGGACATGCACGATCTCAAATTCGCCGACAAGAGTTTTGATCTGATATACTGCAGGGAAGTTCTCGAACATTCCGTTGCGCCCTTTCTTGCGCTCTGTGAGATGAACAGGGTATTGAGGCCGGGCGGATACGCGCTTATCAATATACCATGGGAAGAATGGATCAGGGACGATTCGCACTTCTCCGTTATGACCCCGCCTCAGATGCGCGAGATGTTTTACAAGACACGTTTCATCGTGGAAAGAGAGGGGAGGTCCTCTGCCGGACATTTCTGGTACCTCGCCAGGAAGGTCGCCGAGATAGGAGAAACTCATCCGTTCGATCCGCCGAAACCCGGACAGGTATGGACGATCCCCAATTCGGCGCGCTCCACTTTCGCTCCTGCATTCTCCGCGAAACCCGACGGAAGCAAGGTCATCGGAATGATGCGGATCAAGAACGAGGAGAAGTGGATCGCCAGGGTACTGGAGAAAGCGTCGACAATTGTAGACGGGTTCGTGATCCTCGACGACGGCTCGACCGATAGAACTCCACAGATATGCAAATCGTTTCCGAACATCCTTCATTACGAGATGCAGCAGGAAACCACCGTGGATGAGGCGAGGGACAAGAACAAGCTCCTGAAACTGGCACTGTCCTACAACCCCGATTGGATTCTTGCGCTTGACGGTGACGAGGTGCTCGAAGATGCTGCCGCGGAAGTCATCCCTGTACTACTTGCCAGGGTTCCCGAAGACGTAACCGTTATTGGAGTCGACTTCCTCTATATGTGGAACAGCGAAAACTTGTACCGGTACGACGGAAAATATTCCGGCATCAATCACCCGCGACTGTTCAGGGTAAAGGGGAGCGGGATCGAGCCCGATGCTCTTACTTTCCAGGCGACACAACACGGCAGCAACTTTCATTGCGGGAGCGTGCCTTCAAATATGCCCGGGAGGGCCTTCGAAAGCGACATACGGGTCAAACACTACGGCTATTTCGCACGGGACCCGAGAGAGCAGAAGAAACAATTCTACGTGCGACACGATCCGCTTCAAGCCGCCGAAGGGTATTACGACCATCTGACGGATGAGCAGGGAATAGTTCTTCTGTGCTGGAAGGAGCGCGGGCCAGATGACTTTGCATGCCTGAAGGCATTTCAGCCTCCTGAAGATGCCGAAGTGCAAAGCCGCTTCGAAAGGCTTCCGCAATACTACAAGCATCTCAGGAAGGAAATTTTCAGTGCCGTATCGGCAGAGGCGATGAATATCCTGGACGTAGGGTGCGGTGCCGGAATCCTCGGCAAAGCTCTCAAAGAGGTGAGACCGGGAAGAAAGGTCTACGGCATTGAATTGAATGACGAAGCTTTCTTCTTCGCGCGC
>JAJYRM010000115.1:0-1253 GCA_021794075.1 Bacteroidota bacterium
ACCACGGAGGCGAGATTTTCCATCACCAGCAATGAACATTTTTATGGAACCGGTGAGCGTGGAATCAGTCTGGACCTTCGCGGCCTGGAGTTTGACAGCTTCAACGAGCAGCATGGGGGGTACCCGAACGGAGGCATGCCGCCGACAATGAATGTTAATATCCCTTTCATCGTATCGTCAAATCACTACGGCATTTATTTCGATGACACATACAAGGGACATTTCGATATCGGTCATGTCAATCCAAGCATACTCGGCTACAGCGCCTACGGTGGAAAGTTGTCGTACTACTTCATCTACGACTCTACGTATGCGGGCTTGCTTCACGATTATACCTGGCTTACGGGAAAAGCTCCACTCCTCCCCAAGTGGGCATATGGTTACATCCAGTCGAAGTTCGGTTACAGAGATTCAGCCCAGGCATCCCGGATGATCGACAGGATGCGGAAAGACAACATCCCATGCGACGCTATCGTGCTGGATCTATACTGGTTCAGAAATATGGGAGACCTGTCATGGAACACCGCTGCATGGCCGGACCCCAGGCAGGTCACATCGAGCTTTCTCTCCCGCGGGTTTAAGACCATTGTCATAACCGAGCCGTATGTTGTCCGGCATTCGAAGAACTTCAAGATTGCCGAAAGAAACGGATATTTCGCCAAAGATTCGGCGGGAACGAGTTACCTTCTCGACCATTTCTGGGCATGCGGCTGCGACGCCGGCCTTGTTGACATCACCAATCCCGCGGCGCGCAGGTGGTGGTGGAAACACTATCGGCACATTTTTGAGACAGGCGTATCGGGGATATGGACCGATCTCGCGGAGCCGGAGCGGGATTATCCACAGATGATGTTCCATGATGGGCCCGACCTTGAGATTCACAACGTGTATGACTTTCTCTGGGCAAAGACTCTCTTCGACGGTTACAACCGCTCGTTCCCCAACCGACGGCTCTTCAACCTGACGAGATCAGGCTACGCCGGGATACAAAGGTTCGGGGCCGTGACATGGTCCGGAGATGTCGCGAAAACATTCCACGGTCTGTCAGTGCAGCTTCCCATTCTGCTAAATATGGGTATGTCCGGGATGGCTTATCACAATTCAGACATCGGAGGTTTTACGGGAAACAAGCCGACGACACCGGAGCTTTATATCAGGTGGTTGGAGTTCGGCGCGTTCTGCCCGGTGATGAGAGCACATGGTTATGACGCCCTCGGCGGAACCGAGCCATGGGCTTTCGGCGACTCGACAGA
>JAJYRM010000115.1:1353-12521 GCA_021794075.1 Bacteroidota bacterium
CTTTATGTCAAAGTTCCGGCAAGTACGGACAGATCATATTTAATCACTGCACAGCTCTCCGAGTAACCGGAGGGCTGCCGGCGAACAGATCACGTCTACGCGATCGCGCATTCTTTATCTTTGTCGAAGAAGTGAGCGTGTGTCGTATCGAAATACATTTTCAGCTCGGTGCCCGGCTTAGGGTTGATGGCAGCGGTAACGCGGGCCACAATAGGATTTGAACCGGACTGGAAATAAAGAAAGACCTCGTTTCCCATCGGCTCTGATATTTCCACCTTGAGATTGCATGAGGAACGGAGCTTTCCTTTGCTCTCCTCCTCCGGGACGATGTGCTCAGGCCTCAGCCCCAGATAAACATCCTTGCCGGCGGTAGCCGGCAGCTTCCCTTCCAGTTCTGCCGGGATTTCAATTTTCAGTTCCGCTTCCTTCCCTTCGAAGTAGAGCCTCTCTTCCTTTTTCACGCGCCCTTCGAAGAAGTTCATCGCAGGCGTGCCTATGAATCCCGCGACAAACTTGTTTCCGGGATTGTTGTAAAGCTCGAGAGGGCTTCCTATCTGCTGGACGACGCCGTCTTTCATCACCACGATCCTGTCCCCCATAGTCATAGCTTCGACCTGGTCGTGCGTAACATATATCATCGTCGCGTCGAGCCGCTTGTGGAGTTTTGAGATCTCCGCGCGCATTTGAACCCGCATCTTCGCGTCTAGGTTCGAGAGCGGCTCGTCGAACAGAAAGACTTTTGGCTTCCTTACAATCGCCCTTCCAAGCGCGACCCGCTGACGTTGTCCACCCGATAAGGCTTTCGGTTTCCGCGAGAGATAATCCCGTATGCCTAGGATCTCCGCCGCTTCCGTCACTCTCTCTTCAATTTCCGGTTTCGGATAGTTTCTCAGCTTAAGCCCGAAAGCCATGTTATCATGGACACTCATATGCGGATAGAGCGCGTAGTTCTGGAACACCATTGCGATGTCCCTGTCTTTAGGCGGCACATCGTTCATCAACTGATCGCCGATGTATAGTTCACCGTTCGTTATTTCCTCAAGGCCGGCTATCATCCTTAGAACCGTCGTCTTCCCGCAGCCTGACGGCCCGACAAGCACGACAAATTCTCTGTCCTCCACCTCGATGTTTACATCTTTTGCCGCAATGACACCGCCGTCATAAATCTTTGTCACGCCGCTCAGTCTTACTCCGGCCACATTCAGCTCCCTTTAAACTCATGTTGCTCGTGGATTTATTTGATGTCGTTTACAAGAAGGACGCCCCAGCCCGGATCGATAGTCAAATGGAGCTTGCCTTCCCGCGCATGAAGTTCCTTCTTGTTCAATACGTCACGGTAACTGCCGTTCTCTTCGCCGGCGGCCACTTCCACAACTTCCCTTTCGCCGGACAGATTGAAACCGACGATCGCGACATGCCCGCCGTATGCTCTCTCAAACACAAAGACCTTCTTCGAATCGTCGGCGACCAGAGTCTTGTAAGTTCCCAGTGTCAATGCAGGGTCGGCTTCGCGTTCGTGCACAAGCTTGCTGTAATAATCGAAGAGGTTCCAGTTAAAAACATCTCTATCGTCCGGACGCGTTACACCCGCAATGGGACTCGTCTTCTCGTCCCTGTATTTCATATCCGGCCACAACATCGGCTTCCTGTTATCCGGGTCGGTGGCACCCCACATCCCGGCTTCGTCGCCGTAGTAAATCATCGGCGCGCCGACGTATGTCATTTGGAACAGGACGATGAGCCTCTGCCGCTGTATCTCTGCCGTATCGGGTTTCCTGACGCTATAGTTCGGGTTATTCCTCGGGCTGGCGTCCGCATTGTATGCTCGGTCCGGATTTACGATCATCGATTCGAGCCTGTCGGTATCGTGGCTGTCCACCAGGTTTTGCAGAACGTAGTCGACGCTATCGGGGTACATATGCCTGATGGCGGCAAGCGTCGAGTCAAACTGGGACGGCGTAATGGCCATCTTCTTGTCGATGAAGAACTTCATCACCGCTTTCGCGAATTCATAATTCATCACCCCGTCGAACTGGTCACCTTTGAGCCACGCCGCGGCGTCGTCCCAAATTTCGCCGATGATGAGCGCGTTCGGGTTAATCCCCTTCACAACCTTTCGCCAGGCGATCCAGAACTGATGCGGCACCTCGTTCGGAACGTCGAGCCTCCATCCGTCTACTCCATCCCTCGGATTTCCGTTCGGCGCCATCCATCGCTTCGTTATTGCCATTATGTATTCATAAGGTCCGTGTACGAGTCCGGTAATCGTGTCCTTCCTGAATATCGGGAGCGATTTAATCCCCCACCAGCCTGCATAGTCGAACTTCGTCCCTTTCGCGGAGTCGTTCCAACTCTTAACGTCGAACCAACTTCTGTAAGGCGACTTCTCCTGATACTCCTCGACATTCTTGAAAGCCCAGAAGTCGGTGCCGACATGATTGAAGACGCCGTCGATTATCACTCTCATCCCCATGGAGTGCGCCTTCTTAATCAGTTTCAGGAATTCTTTGTCGGCAGCGGTCCAATTCCAAGTCGAAGGGTCGTCCGGATTTTCCTCAGACATAATCTTAAGGTCACCTTTCGGATCGGGACCGAAGTTGTGGTCTATGTGAGCATAGTTCGCGGTATTGTACTTGTGGAGAGAAGGCGATTCAAACAGGGGGTTGAAATAAATCGCGTTGATGCCAAGTTTATGTAGGTAGGGGAGTTCATCCATCACCCCTTCGAGATCGCCTCCGTACCGACGGTCGAAAACAACATCGTAAAAATTGCCCGACACTTTTTTCTCCCACGGCTGCAGCTTGTACCAGTCGCTCGTCCAAGGAGAGATGCGCCAATCCGGATTCGTCACCTCCGCGTCTTTGGCGGTCGGATCGTTTTTCGGATCGCCGTTTCGAAACCTTTCCGGAAATATCTGGTACCACACCGCTTTCTTCGCCCAATCCAGGACATGTACCTGTCCCTGGGGTCCTTCGAACGCATTTGCTTGTCCCATCATCAGACCGCAATAAAGGATGACGACCGCCGCTAATCTCATTTCAAATTCCTCTGGTTACTTTCTGTTGGTTTTGATCGCGATAACGTTAAAAATAAGATCTCGAACAAGCCATTCATAAGTCAAAATTGAAAATTTAAAATTCTTTTTACCCTTTCACGCTACCCAATGTCAAACCTGATATCAGCCACCTGCTGAGTATCAGGAACAGTGCCACCGCAGGTACGCTGACCAGCAGTGAGCCCGCCGCGTAAAGTCCCCACTGCGTGGACATGCTCGCCTCGAACTGCTTGAGACCGAGAGGTAGCGTAAAAAGGCTTGTGTCCTGAAGAACCTGAGCGGCGACGATATACTCCGACCAGGCGGTCATGAAAGAAAAGAGCGCGGTGATCACCAGCGCGGGAGCTGCGAGCGGAAGGACTATTCTTCTGAACGCCCCCCATCTCGTCGAGCCGTCTATCCGCGCAGACTCCTCGAGACTGAATGGGATAGTGTCGTAGTATCCTTTCATCTGCCAGACGCAAAACGGCAGGGCCGTCGAAGTGTAAATGACGATTACGCCGAGATAGCTATTTATGAGATGTAATTTCAGAAGCATTATATACATCGGGAGAAGAAGCATTGTCGGCGGGAACATCTGTGTCACGAGCAAGCCGACCATCGCGCTTTTTCTACCGTAGAAATTAAATCGGCTGAAGGCATATCCAGCGGTCGAGGCGAGCGCTACCCCGGTTATGGTTACCGCAGCCGCGATCAGAGACGAGTTCCAGAACCATAACAGGAACGGAGTTTGAGCGAATAGGACCTTGTACGCGTGGAAGGACGCACCGTCCGGAATGAGTTTCAGCGACGTCGACAGCAGCCTGTCACCCGGTCTAAGCGAGATGCTGAATACATTTAATATCGGGTAGAGCACCACAAGCGTAAAACCGATAAGCAGGAAATAGAGAAACAAGCTGATAATTCTCGATTGTAAATTGTTAATTTTGAATTTATTGCCAGTCGTTTTCATGATGTGGTTCATAATTAAGAATTTAAAATTCACAATTCAGGATTCATTTCAATATGCGGTTTCCGACGCCCTTGTACGTTTCAAGAATACCAGGCTGAACGTGAGAAGGATGGCGAATATCACCATCGAGAGCGCGGCCGCGTAACCGTAACGGTAAAGATTGAAAGCGGCTTTATAGACGTACGAGACCAATATGTGAGTCTGGTCGGACGGCTCGCCACCGTTGGACACAAGCCAAATGATGTTCACGTTGTTGAATGTCCAGATAATGCCGAGAGTGATCGCCGGTATCATCACCGGTTTCAGAAGAGGGACGGTAACCGACCAGAACTTTTGCCAGCCTGACGCACCGTCCATATCTGCGGCTTCATACAGTTCCTGAGGAATGCTCTGCAGTCCTCCGAGAGCTATCGTCATCATGAACGGGAACCCCAGCCACACGTTCGTTATTATGCAGGCGCTGAAGGCCTCCAGAGGTTTTCCCAGCCATTCCACCGGTGCCATGTTCAGGAAGTGCGCGATGAAGAGATTAATCGAGCCGTATTCGTAGTTGAACATGCTCCGCCAGGTCAGAGCGACGATCACCTGCGGAATCGCCCAGGGGAGTATGAGAAGAGTCCGGATTGCCGCCCTTCCGAAAATCCTTCGGTTGAGTATCAGCGCCAACGACACTCCTATCGTGACATGAAAGAATATATTGACAAACGTCCAGACCAAAGTCTTGAGGAGAACTACGTAGAATATTTTGCCTTTGAATACTTCCGCGTACTGCCTCATACCGATGAGATGCCAGTCTTTGAAGTGCCTCAGACTCATGTTGGAAAACGACAGGACGATGTTATATACAAACGGGTAAACTACGACGCCAAACATGACAATTGCCGCCGGTATCATGAGAATATAGGCGAATGTGTTCGGGGAGAACCTCTCCGAGTCAAGCGCTCTGACAAGCCCGGACGGCGATTTCACTCGTTCATCTCCTTTATCTTTTCCACCGCGCTCTTCTGCATCTCCCTCGCCGCTTGTTCGGGTGTCTCCGTACCGCCGAGGACTGCCTGGTAACTCGGTCTCATCGCATCCCAAACCGCCCTCAGCTCAGGGACTATCGGCATCGTCCTTCCGACTTCCATCTGATACTCCGACATTCGAACGAGTGGATTATCGCGGACCGCGGGATCTTCATAAAGGTCCTTGCGTGTCGGAATTGTATCAAACTGCTTCGTGTATGTCAGCTGAACTTCAGGGCTGAGAAGATATTTCATCAGCTCGACGACTTCCGGCACTTTCCATCGCGGGACCGCCGCGTTGATAGAGAAGCCCAAAGGCGACACCATCGGACCGGGCCACATTCCGGTTTGATTGATGAGCGGAATCCTCGCGAGTCCGAAATCGATCCCTGCTTTCTTATAATCGCCGAAAGACCAGGGCCCGTTTATTATCATCGCCGCCTTCCCTTCCTTGAAGAGCGCGTCGGCGGTTTCGTAGTCGCACGACTTGGGGACGATCTTATACTTGTCGCGGAGCGCCTTCATGAATTTAAGGGCCTCTACCATTTGAGGCGTATCAAGCGTCGGTTTTCCGACCGAGTCCATTACCCAGCCGCCGTAGCCCGTAAGAAAGGGGATAAAGAAATACGGCTCCGTGTAATTCCAGACGAGGCCATAGTAGTTCGGAGGCCGCGTGAATTTCTCTCCGAATTTTATAAGCTCGTCCATGGTCTGAGGAGGTTTGCTGATGAGCGCCTTGTTGTACACAAGCATAACGTGGTTGCCTACGCGATCCGCGATCTGGTACAAGTGGCCGTGACTGTAGATAAGACCCTTCGGATCGAATCGAGAGAGATACTTCAGGCTGAACAGCGTATCAAGCGGAAGGATTATTTCCATCGCTTCAAAAGGACCGACCTGGTCCGAAGGGCCATAAACCAGATCTGGCCCGGCCCCTCCGATTGCGGCGATCTGAAAACCCGATCTGAGCTCTTCGGTCTCTTTGTATAGTGCGGTAATCTTCAGCCCCGGATGCGTTGCCATATATTTATCCAGAAGAGATCTGAGAACCAGCCGTTCGTCCGGCCGCAGCTGATGCCAAATCACGATCTGGTGCGGATCTTCGAGCGTGCTCTTCGCGCAAGAAGAAAGGAATACGGCACAAAGCGCTACCGCGAGGAAATACCTCAACGCTCTCCCCCGAATCTCTGGGCATTTGAAACAATTAATCCATTTATCCCTAAATCCAATATTCCACCATTCCTCTATTCCAATATTTCGTCATGGCTGCGGCGGTCTTTTGTCTTCACGGAAATAGTCAATCCATCTCTCGCGAGGATATAGTGCTGGGACCGCGAGGATCCTGCCGCCGAAACCGATAAGACGGTAAGTTAGCATCTGGAACGGAGTAACTTTCAGTGTCAGTACGTTATCACCCAAAATCCGAACGTTTGCCTTCTCCGCGAGGCCGGCAATGTATCGGGAAAGCGTTTCGCTCTTCTCCTTCGCGAGTAGAATTTGTTTCGCGACGTCGATGCTATTCTCGATGACGGAGGCGTTCACTGATGATCTCTTGTCGAGAAGTTTGTAAATGCAATATTTCCCATTCACCTCGACGGGGCCGTAAATGTCTCCGATCTTCAACTGTGATAGCACCGCTCCGGCTTCCCCTAGATTGTAAGCGTTCACCCAATGGGCGCTCGTGTCGTTCGAATCGACAGTCATCCCCCTCTCGCCGCTCAGTTTAGTGTATGCGTCGATAGCTCCGCCTATGCTACCGGCTTCCACGGTATTCAATCTCAGCCTTATGGAATTCAGGACCTCATCGTGGTGGGTCGAAAAGAACTCATCGACATTTTTCTGCGTCACCGCTACGGTATCGGTTACCGCGTTTGCCATTCGATACGACCTGAATGCATCGACCACCATTCCGACGTTGTGTCTCACTTCCCAGGAATTCTGAAGGCCGAGTTCCCTGGCACGCTGTACCAGGAAATAATTCTGCGAGATGAATCTGAGCGAACCGTGAAGAGCGAAGGTTATTTCGGAGAGGCTTGTGTCTTCCGAAGCGAACATCGCCGTCGGAATTCTCCGGAGAACGTCTTCCAGCGATATCGAGCCATCACCAAATGAAAGCAACGGCTCGTTCAACCGCGATTGGAACCGGCGTCCCAGCTCTACAAGGTCTGCAGGCAACAGACGATAGTACGGATCGTACGACGACGGCTTCTGTCCTTTGAAGATCTTATATATCGCGTAAACAAGAGGCCTGAAGATCGCGTAATTAACCCTGACCTCTACGCCTTTCATTACCGACTCTACGTACTCATTACCTAATTCAGTTTGCTTCCTGTTTACCAGTAGCTCCTTTATTCGATGCATCCTGTCTGCCGTTGTACCTGACGTGAACCGGCTATCAAGATCGCGTCGTAGTACCCGAAACACGATCACTCCGTCGACGGTGACCGTCGGCGCGGAAATGTATCCTATATTATGTCCGAAAAAGGCATTCTCAATCTGACTGGAAGATTCGCCATAAGGGATATCGAGCGTGTCGTGCCTGATTTTCAGACTCTTGGCAAGCTTATACGGCGAAGATTTGGCATTTGCTCGGAGCGATTGATAAAACCTGCGGGCCAATGATGTGTCGGCATCGAAATAGAATGCGTCGACAAGGTAGCTGTAAGCTGATATTTCAAAACCATGTCGTATCTCATTCCCGGTGACTGTCGCTTTCGGGACAATCTCTTTCCTAAAGAGCGCGTCGCGCATGAAAATCTCTTCCATTTCATCCTTGAGGAGAATTTCAGAAGGGGTGTACGGGGCTTCCGACTTAGCCGCGGCCCGGGATAGGAGTCTTTCCGCAATCATCGAGTAGAGAAATTCGCGCTTCGTCTTCTCGAGCGTCGTCGGGTCATCCTTGCCTGGATAGAGCGACATCTCGAAGCGGCTAAGGAACTCACCGCTCGTTATTGGTTCGCCGTTCACAAACGCGAGTGTGTCGGGACCATCCGTGCTTTCAGCTCTGATTTTTTTCTGGCCCGCTAATGCAACGGCTGAAAAGGCCACGATGACAAACGACATGAATAGAGCAAGAAGGCCGAATTGTTTTCTCAGGTTCATCAGAGGCCGTTTCACTTCAGGAGCATCATCTTTTTGGCCGAGATGTAAGCCCCTGCCTGAATCCTGTAGAAGTATACTCCACTGGAGAGCTCTCCAGCATCGAACCGCACCTCATAGCTTCCGGGCTGCTTGAGTTCATTCACCAGAGTCCGGACCTCGCGCCCAAGCACATCGTAAACCTTAAGCGATACAAATCCGCTATGCGCGATCCGAAATTCTATATTGGTGGTCGGATTAAATGGATTCGGGTAGTTCTGCGCGAGATCATATTTCTCCGGCACCCGGCTGTCACGGCCGGCTTCAACAGCCGTGATAACAGGAACGTCGATGTGGATCTCCGAATCAGCAAGTATGTAGACCGCCGTTCCGTACCCCGAAAGCGTCGTTTGGAAAGACGCCTCCCCGCCCGAAAACAAGACCGGGGTTGACTTACCGTTATATACATCGTTCATGAAATATGTTTTGTTGTCGACCGCGCCACCCGATATATCCACGTTCGCCGAACTCCCCGTTCCAATGAGATGCGCGGCTACCGAAGCGCCGGAGGCACTGAAGTTGGAAAGCACAACGGCGTTTTGATTCTGATACGGCCTCACGAAGCCGTAGACCGTGTCGTTTCCGGTTGCCAGGCGCGTCATCTTCTGAGAATAGAAAGCTTTAAACGATGACCTTATCCACGCGAGCCTTTGGTAATGCGGTATAAGAAGTTTCGCGTAGCGGGTACCGAAATCAATTGTATTCCGTCGCCCGCCGAACTGATCCATGTCTGAGCCGAAACCGACTTCCTGACCGGCATATATCATGGGAACGCCGGGCGCCGTCATCAGGACTGTCGCGAGCGGCATTGTCTGATTGACATTATCATAATCGTATGCCAGCCTCGACTCATCCTGGTTTTCCATGTACCTGAGAAAATATGAATTTGGTCCTGGATAGAAGCCGCTGTTCATTACCTGCAGGTCCATCGTGTTGACGAATCCCGCGGTAAACGGCTTAGTGCCGTTCTGTGCCCCGCCGTTCGTCATCGTCTGCCACATCTTTCTGTCATACGATGCGTCCGCTCCACCTCCCTGATCTGCGTAATACTGTTCAGTGCCGGGTCCCGTTCCCGTAGCTTCCGCGAGTATGAACGAGTCCATTTTTCTGTGCTTAACCGCGTCGCGGAGAGGGCGGTCGAAGTTCGCGTCCCCTGACCTCAGGTGCGGTCCCCAATAAACATCCAGCCTGAATCCGTCGGCACCTTCGTTCAACCAGTATCTCAACACGTTGAGCATCGCGTATCTCAAATCGATATCGTTCCAGTTTAGATTAGCGAGCGCCCAATCGCTGAAATGGAAATACGCGCCGTCGGCACTTATGTGCTCGTCCATTCCGTCCGGAGCATCATAATAGTTTCCATAAGTATGCTGCAGATAATTCCAGTATGGAGAAAATTGCCCGTAGCGGACCGCACTCTTCACCCATTCGTGAGAAAGCGAGACGTGATTTGGGGTTATGTCGAGAATTACTCTTATGCCCAGAGAGTGCGCCTCACTTATGAAATCATGAAAGTTCGTCAAGGTTCCGTATTCGGGCGCAACACTATAGAAGTCGGTAATATTATATCCGCCTCCCATGCCGTCAATGGGATTTTGATTCCGCATGATGGGCATTAACCAGATAACGTTATATCCAAGGTCATGTATGTATTTCAGCTTTTTCGTTGCCGCGGCGATCGTCCCTTCTGAAGTGAACGACTTCACGAATAACTGATAGACACGACCCGACTTCACGAAAGCGGGTACCGTTCCGACACTCGGCACACTTATGCTGTCGCCTGTCGCGAAATAAGAGAAATAATTCCGGGTAACGTCGGAGTCGTTCGTGGAGTCAACGACTGTCAGAGTGAAATAATATTCACCGGATACTTTCGGACGCGGGACGCTTATCTCGGACGATGTCGTAATTCCGGATATGGTTAGCTTTGAGGCACTGAGAACGGTGTCGACATTCCACCGGTAAGCGAGCGGCCCGCCGACTATAGACCTACTCGAATCTCCATAAATTTCTATGGAGGCGCCGTTATCTTTGAAATTCATCGAGGCGTATGGCGACCTGTCGACGACGTAGTCGATGTGGAGCGCCGCGGAATACGAACTCCTTCCGAGCGAGTCTACGGCCTTCACCTGAATTTTATTGTCGCCTGGAGAAAGGAGGACATACTCGCTGAACATACCTCCGCGCACGTCGACACCATTCATTACCGTAGTCTTACTTCCTTGCGTGACGTAAAAAGTCACTGATGATATACTGCTATCAGCGCCGCCGTTTGCCCCGACAATTCTACCCGTAACAGTCCACGCTCCCTTGCGGGTTGTGGCCGGCTGGGTCAGTATAGCGACGTTCGGAAGACCGGAATAGTCGAGTCCCATATCGGCGGCAGTTATTCCCGCGAAACCGCGCCCGTCATTATCGAGTTTCGCAAGCACCGGAGCGCCGGAGGAAGGCGCGAGATAATTCGAAAGGAGCCTTGCCTGCGCATTCGGAGTAAGGTTGAGAACATTGAAAACGGATGGGTTTCCGATATTGTCAGAACCACCGTTCGACTTTTTCACCTTTACGAAATTTCCGGAATTGTCCACGAGGTAGCTGAAAGCGGAGACGTACCACTTTCCCGTAAACGAACCAAGTATCTCCTGCAAATCGGATAACGCGATTTTGAAAACTATGCTGTCAGAAAGTTCGGCATCTGCGTTTACGGCTACATCGAGCAGTTTAGTCAGCGGGCTTCGCCCGGAATAAGCCGTCTGAAATTTTCCACCACTAATAGCCGGACAGAGCGCGATGTAAACGCCCTTGCTCTGCCATTCGGGTTCGAGCAGGTCGGTCACGATCGGGTCCTGGACCAGGTTACCCGCCGCTGAAGATGTGATAATTATCGAGGCCGCCGTTCCGCTCGCCACGTCCGAGAACTTCAGCACAAATGATAGAGAGTCTCCATTGGAAGTAGGAGATATTCGCAACTCGGAAATATCGGCCGAACCGCTCGCGTATCCTGATGGATAAGTGTAGT
>JAJYRM010000014.1 GCA_021794075.1 Bacteroidota bacterium
TCCGATCTCAGTTCGCGGGTTAGCAACTCGATGTAACCGCTCCTGTCGTTCAAGAACTCAGGCGGTAGTGCGTGTGCGCCAAGGAACGTGACTATGATCTCGGAAATAGACTCCTCTCGCAGCTCGTTTGCCGCTTCAAGAATCTTTATCTCGTTTCTGAAATCAAGCCCGTAACCACTCTTAATTTCGATAGTTGTGGTGCCGTATTGAAGGGTTTTGTCGATCCTTTTTCTCGCCTGAGATCGCAATTTCGACTTTAGCATCTCTCTCGTGTTTGAGACCGTACTAAGTATACCGCCGCCGCTCGAAGCTATCTCAGAGTAGCTCATCCCTTTCGCCCGAAGCGCGAATTCATGCTCCCTCGTCCCGGCGAAAATCGCGTGAGTGTGCGCGTCGATGAAACCCGGCACGATGGTTTTGCCTGACGCGTCAAATGTTTCGGCATCAGGTATGACGCCGGCAGTTCCTATCTTTCTGATAATCCCATCTTCGATTACGACATCGGCGTTCTCGACCACGCCTGCGTCTTGCATCTCTTCGCCTCGCTTGCACCTCTTTCCGGCAGCGGAGCAGGTTGCTATCGTCGCGGCATTTCTTAGAATGAGCTTCACTTAGATTCCGCCGTGTACGTCACGTTGACTGTCGCGGAGACAGAGACGGAAGAGGCGTTCACGGATGGGGCGGCGGCGTCCACAGACATGGCAGCGTACATTGGCATGATCGGCGGCCGGGAAGTCGTGGTGTTCATGGACTTCACCCTGAGATCGGTCATCCCCTCGAGTCTCGAAATCGATTCAGCCTTCTCTCTCGCCTGTTTTACCGCCTGGTCGAGCGCTTTGAGCTCGAGTTTCTCAGGGTACTTCGCCCTGAACTGAATGCCGTCTATCGTGACTCCCTCGACCGATGTGATGCTTCCGAGAGCTTTGTTCAAATCAGGAATGGGAACTGAGAGAGACATGGATGCCCTAACCTGGTAGTACTCCGGCGTCACACGGTCCGGTTTCTTGTAATCGAAGAAAGGGGTTACAAGAAGATTGTCGGTCATGAGCTTTGTGGAATCGACAACACTCCTTAGCGACGCCTGCAGTGCATTGCACGTCTTGACGTAAGACTTGAATGCCATGGTGGCCTGTTGTTGCCTTGCGATTATACTGATCCGAAACTCCGCAATGTCCGGCTCCGCGGTCACGCTCGATGTCGCGCTCACCGTAATCTCAGATCGGCCCTGATCTTTTGTCTGCGCGATCGAGGGGGTGATGATTGCCATGCTTACGATAAGGAAAACTAGCCGCCTCATTTTCTTCTCCATTTCTTGATATTTATCAAACATGGCCTGAAAATTCAAATCTTCGTTTGGCAGAATCTGCTAGATGGTGCTTCTGTGGCGCAGATAATGCACTGAAACGCAGCATATCCCGCCGGATATAGATTCTTTGTTCGGGTATGTCAGTGGCTACCCAGGTATCTTGTTTAATGTCCTGATGTACTGCGATCACGAGCCGGCCGTTGGACGATTGCTATTCTTCTTGAGTATTCACGAGCGAACATTTAATTTCATTACATTGCTTCGTGTTAAAACATGTGCCAGAGGAGTCGATTCTACTTGTCCGGAAATCCGGCATCTGTCTAAAGCGCCTTCAACAAGAATAGGTGGTGGGATGAACAATTTTCGTGTGCGAATTCTTATTGCGTTTTCCATCGTGTTCGTCTTTTCTGCGACGCTCCGCGCTCAGGAGAAAGAGAACTTCAGAAATGTTAGCGATGCGATTGCCGCGTCTCAGAAATTTCAGGGAAAGTCGGGTCCGAAAAGCCTTAATTGGATCGACGGTGGGGATCGCTATTCATACATCACAACGAACGACTCGACCCACAGGGAGGAAATACGCTCATTCGATCCCGCCAATGGAAAGGACCGGCTGATCTTCGATGCGAAGGGAGTGACTTTCCCTGATACGGCGACGCCGTTCAACTACAGATCTTTTCAATGGGCACACGATTCAAGGCATATCCTTTTCGAGACAAACTTCCGGAAGATTTACCGGAAGTCCGGCGAATCCGATTACTACGTCTATTCCCTCGCCGATAAATCTCTCAAGGCTGCGGCCATGAACGCGCGCACGGCCGAGCTTTCTCCCGACGGCTCCATGGTCGGCTATGAAAGGGGAGGTAATATGTTCGTCTACGAATTCGCGACGAAAAGCGAAACGCAATTGACAAACGACGCGACGAGAGAGATTTTCAACGGCCACTTTGATTGGGTGTACGAGGAGGAGTTCGGGCAGCCACAGGCATGGAACTGGTCTCCGGACAGCAAGTACCTCGCTTACTGGCATTTTGACGAGAGCCCAGTCCCGATTATCCAGATAACAAATTATGAAGGCCTCCATAACAAGTGGGTCAAGATTCCGATTCCGCAGGTCGGCGATCCGAACCCGATCGTCAAGGTTGGAGTCCTGGACGTTATGACTCACAAGAACATCTGGCTTGACACCGGCCTGAAAGGTGACTACTACATTCCGCGCCTCTACTGGACAAGTGAACCGAACATACTAGCCATGATGACGTTGAACAGAGCGCAGGACGATATGAAGCTTTTCTTTTTCAACGTCAAGACGGGGGAGCGCAGACTGGTGATGGAAGAGAAGAGCAAGACATGGATTTCGATCTTCAATTTCTATACGAACGTCAACGACATGATCTTCTTCCCTCGGGGAATCCGTCAGTTCTTTTGGGTTTCGGACACGAGCGGGTATTATCAGATTTACAGATACGATTATGACGGTAAGCTGGTCAACAGGGTGACAGACGGCGACTGGGACGTCATAAAGGTCGACGGGATCGATCCGAAAAAGAAAATCATCTACTACACGTCAGCACAGGCCTCGCCACTCGAGGTGCAACTCTACTCTGTGAGGTTCGACGGGACACATGAAAAGCGCCTGTCTCAAGTCCCTGGATTTCATCACTTCAATATGTCGCCGAATTGCAAATACTATGTCGATTCGTATTCCAACATTTCGCTGCCGATGCAAGTCGAGCTCTGGAAGACCGGCGACAAAATGGTGAAGAAGCTTGAGGCGAATGCTTCGGTTGAAAAATATATCGCGACTCACGAATACTCTCCGAAAGAGTTGTTCAGTTTTGTCACTCCCGATTCCGTCAGACTCGATTGTTCTATGATAAAGCCCTTCAATTTCGATTCGACTCGAAAGTATCCAGTTGTCTTCACTATTTACGGGGGGCCGGAGTCGCATTCAGTCTACAATTCATTCGAGGCGTCCGGATGGGATGAGTGGCTCGCGCAAAATGGATATATCGTTGTTGATGTCAACAATCGCGGCTCTGCAGATTACGGCAGTGCCTTCATGAAGATTGTCTACGAAAAGCTCGGCTACTGGGAGAGCCATGATTTCGTCGCGACTGCCCGCTACCTTGCGACGCTTCCTTACGTCGATGCAGATAAGATGGCTATAATGGGAACGAGCTACGGCGGTTACAGCACAGTCTACACGATGCTCACTCATCCGGGAGTGTTCAAAGTTGGCATCGCGAATTCTCCCGTCACCGATTGGCGGCTCTACGACGACATATACACGGAACGTTATATGGGGTTATTGAGTCAAAACGAAGAGGGGTATATAAAGAGTGATTGTATGACTTACGCCGACAGTCTGCAAGGGAAGCTCCTCCTCGTGCATTCCGACATGGACGATAATGTTCACCCGATAAACACGATGCAGCTCCTGACCGCTTTGACGAACGCGGGGAAGGACGCGAGCTTGCGTATATTTCCCCCGGGCGCTCACGGCGCGGTTTACAACGAAGCGAGCAGGCTGCTTCTCTACAGGATTTACACCCAATATCTCAATCTTCACCTGAAGGGGAGCTGTTCCGATCTCAATCTGAATCGAAAGCAATGAAGTTGTACGCAATTATTGAAAGCGTCGCTAACCTCGGCGGTTGCCTTTGGAGGGAGGGGTTAGTATATTTTTAGGGAAATAAGTGATGAAAAACATCCTTGTCGTTGACGATAATGCCATCAACAGACAGCTTGCGGTGTATCTCCTGAAGAAAGGGGGATATAACGTTTTCGAGGCCGAATCGGGCCGGCAGGCGTTTACTTTCCTTAGCGGAACGATTCCGGACGTGATACTTCTTGATATTCAGCTCCCTGAGATGGATGGCGTGGAAATATTGAAACGAATTCGTTCGAATTCCCTTACAAAGGACATAACGATTATCGCGCTCACCGCTTACACGATGCGCGGAGACAAAGAGAAGTTCGAGGCGGCGGGATTCGACGGCTATCTACCAAAGCCGATTGAGCCCAAAACTTTCGCAAAGCAGATTCTTGACATTTACAATTCTTGACTAGAGACGACGGTTTTGAGGATCTCAGAACTCTGTTCACGGCCGACTTGTTGGAGAAGCTGAAAGCACTCGAGGCCGCGGTTAGAGATGCGGACTGGGACGAAGTGAGCGCTATCGCGCACAAGATCAGAGGAACGGCCAAGTCCTTCGGTTATCCGGAGGTCTCGAGCGTAGCCGCCGACTTGGAACGTTCATCCGAGGAAAAGAGTTTAGAATATTCGGCGTCGCTTGTAAAGAGAATTTCCGATTTGATAGTTCTTTGACAATCTGAGAACAATTCTTCGTCCGCGAAAATGTCGGAATCAGTTGGATCGGTTTTTCATAGTTTGAATTTGGGGATGACATTGGAATCGACGGGGATTTGGGAATTCATGGGTTGCGTGTCGCGGTTGCCGGTGCCGCGTAAAAAAATCGGTAAAAACGTAAATGCGAACAACAACTACGCATTGGCTGCCTAATTAAAAAAAGGTAACCCGTCCATTCGGAGGTTCTGTCTGTCGGCACCGAAATGGGCGTCGCCCAGGCAGGCTTTTCGTTAGTCAGCGCCCGGTGGGCTGACGGAAATATTATGCCGGGATTGCCGTTCACAGCTCTGCTTCGCGAGTAGCGCGCGGTGAAATTTTTGGTCGAAGCTATGCACGTAGAGGCTCATGGAGTCCTATCTTCGGACCGGGGTTCGAGTCCCCGCATCTCCACTATATGAAAGTGAAAAGTAGAAAGTAGAAGGTAAATAGAGAGGCAACCCTTTCGCTTTTCACATCTCACCCTTTATCTCTCTTGGTTTTCTCGCCTTAAATTCTATATTGAATTAAACTATGTGGACGAGAGACAGGTTATCAGAATTAATAAAATCGAAGCTTGGCGACAGGCTACTCATCGTCGTATCCAACCGTGAGCCTTACGTTCACGTCTTTGACGGCGATGACATCAAGTATTATGTTCCTCCGGGCGGTCTCGTAACCGCGCTCGAACCTATCATGGAAGCGAGCGGAGGGTACTGGGTCGCTCAGGCATCCGGAGAGGCCGACAACCTGGTCGTTGACGAGAAGAATGAAGTCGGCTGTCCTCCCGAGAATCCAAACTTCACTCTCAAAAGAGTTTTCCTCACCAAAGAAGAAATAACCGGATTCTACTACAACTTCGCCAACGGCGGAATGTGGCCTCTGTGCCACGTTGCGTACATCCGTCCGAGGTTTGAGGCCGCAGACTACGAAATGTACAAGGCGGTCCAGGAGAAATATGCCGACGCTATCGCGGAAATTGTGGGGGACCGCCCCGCATTTGTCTTCATCCAAGATTACCATTTCGCGAACCTGGCTCGCATACTGAAATCGAAAGTCAGAAATGTCGTCACGGCCCAGTTCTGGCATATCCCGTGGCCGAACAGTGAAGTTGTGCGGATACTCCCGTTTAAGGAAGAGCTCCTCGACGATCTTCTTTACAATGATCTCCTCGCCTTCCAGGTGCAGTATCATGTCATAAATTTTCTCGACACGGTGAACAGGTACATCGAATCGCGCATTGAGTATGATATGTCCCGCGTGAACAGGGGCGGTCGTACGACACTACTTCGCGCATTCCCGATTAGCATAGACTTCGATCATGTGTCTAAGCTTTCGGCAAGCCAGGAAATCCTTGAGATGAGGAAAGAGCTCATCAAAAGATACCGACTCAAGGATAAGGTTGTGGCCGTGGGAGTTGATCGCATCGATTATACCAAAGGCATACTCGAGCGATTCCGGGCGGTCGATAAATTCCTTGAGAACAATCCGCAATATATCGGGAAATTCGTGTATGTCCAGCTCGGCGCGCTGAGCAGGATGCAGCTTCCCGCTTACCGCGAGCTGAACGACGACCTGAACCAGCTGATGGTAAGCGTAAACGAAAAGTACCAGTCACAGGGATGGAAGCCCATAATTTTCGCGCGCGCCAATCATTCGAAGGAGTCCGTGACAGCCTGGAACGGCATCGGAAACGTCTCACTCGTGACGTCGCTTCACGACGGTATGAACCTTGTAGCCAAAGAATTCGTCGCGTCGAGGAACGACCTCTCCGGTGCGCTGATATTAAGCGAGTTCACAGGTGCTGCGAGAGAACTCGGCGATGCTATAATGGTGAACCCGTACTACATTGACGGGCTTGCCGAGGCTATCAAGACTGCGATCGAGATGCCGATAGAGGAGCAGCGAAGGCGCATGACCAGGATGCGCGACGCCATCGAGCGACAGAACGTTTACAGGTGGGCGGCAAAGATCCTCAGCGAGATATTTAATTTTGAGTTTGTGGAGTATGATTCCGAAGTCGGCGTTAGTTGAACAGTTGATTACCCCGGTGGGAATACTCGTCGGGTCGCTTTTGCTGGGCGTGTTCTTTAAGAAATTTGTGATGAATTATCTGGCCAAGCTGGCTGCGCGGACGAAGTGGCGGTTTGATGACATCGTCATCGAATCGGTTCGGAGTTCGGTCATATTCTGGGCTCTCGCGCTCGGGCTCGACATTATCGTCGAAACACAGGGATTGTCAAGGGCGGTCACCGATTTGTCATCAAAGGCGTTGGGCGTTCTCGTGATCTTTTCCGTCACCGTGGTTATCTCGAATATCGGGACAGGGATAATCGAATACTACAAGTCTGTCATATCGGGACTCGCGTCTGCCACCAGCCTTCTCAAGAACATCATAAGGGGCACGGTATATTCGGTGGGAATCCTCATAATCCTGGACGATCTGCATATTTCCATCGCCCCGCTTCTTACGGCGTTGGGCGTGGGTGGACTCGCCATCGGGCTCGGACTTCAGGAGACGCTGTCCAACTTTTTCTCGGGACTCCAGATACTTGCGGCCAGGCAGATACAGGTTGGCCATTACATACGTCTCAGCAGCGGCGACGAGGGGTACGTGGAAGATCTGAATTGGAGAGCCACTGTGATACGGACGCTCTCGGGAAATCACGTGATAATTCCCAACAAGAATATTGCCAGCCTGATCGTCACTAATTATGAGCGGCCCAGTCGCGATATATCCGTCGTTTTCAACCTGGGCGTCGACTACGCGAGCGACCTGCAAAAAGTTGAAGATGTGACCGTGGAGGTGGCGCGCAATATTCAGAGAACCGTCGATGGCGCGAAGAAGGATCATGAGCCGTTTGTGAGGTTCAACCAGTTCGGCGATTCTTCAATAAATTTCTCCGTCATACTGAGGGGAAATTCTTTCGTGGATCAGTACCTCATTAAGCATGAGTTTATAAAAAGATTGAAAGAACGATACGACAGGGAAGGAATAAACATCCCGTTCCCAGTTCGTACAATAGTCATGAACAAAGAGACAGATTAAATTGGACTTCACTCCATTTGAATTTAAGTCTAGATTGATATTGACCGAGCTGTTGGGCAGGAGGGCGGCCACGCTTCCTGAACTGACTGACGGCATCAGGAACGTGCCGTTATCGTCGATCTATCATCATACCCATCGCTTTCTACAGCAGCATCACTTTCTATCTCCGGAGCCGCCCAACGATTTCGCCTATTGGGTTACTAATATGCTGAACGAAGATGTGGCCGGAGAGATGCTGGCGAGCATTGATGTGATGCAATTCGTCAGGCTCTCTGACCTGAGGAACAGGTTCCTGGAACTTCTCGAAGGTTACCTGAAATCGGTGAGTCACAAGGTGAGCGGGAAATGCCCTGAGGGCGAGGAGTTCCATTTCATGAGCTCGCGGATCTTTATTATCCCGACCGGACACGTGGCGGGAAGCGTCAATGAGTTCAGAGAGCTGCTGAAAACGGTCAGCATACACTCAATATATTTCCACGTGTTCGAGGCAAAGTTGCGCTTGGAGAAGGGTGATAACGACTTTTCCATTTGGCTCCGGTCGGCGGGAAGGGAAAAGGAAGCGGAAGAGATTTCTCGGCTCGATCCATATACTTTCACGCTTGAAGGATTACGGGACAAAATTTTAACAATCGTCGGGAATTCGAAATAGCGCTCTCTGCCGGACCTCTCCCTGGAGAAGGTTCAATGCTGGAGTTAAAGAGCGCGAAGGTTAATAGGAGGGACGGTCCCTTTGACATGCATCCTTATGAATTAGGATTTTCTTATGGCACAAGTAAAAGATTACACTGAAATAGTCGGAAAGTCGGTAATCGATGAGCTCTTCGAAATCGGCGAAAAAGCCGGATCGATGAAGATACAACACGTGAATTCAACCGCGGTGGGGGGCGGCGTCGCCGAAATTTTAACGCGCCTCGTACCGATGATGAACGAGCTGGGCGTCCAGGCGCGATGGGATGTCATAAAAGGGGGAGAGAAGTTCTTCGCGATAACCAAGAAGATGCACAACGCTCTCCACGGTGTCCCCGAGACTTTTAACGATGAAGATTGGGCGCATTTCATGGAAGTCGATCGTGAGAACGCCAGGTCTATGAATTTCGAAAACGACGTTGTCTTCATTCATGATCCACAGCCGATCGGGCTCGTCGAAGAGAGAGTTCACTTAAACAACAAGTGGATCTGGCGGTGTCACATAGATTTCTCGGAGCCCCGCGAGAATGTCTGGTTGTTCCTGAAAGATTTTATCGAACGCTACGACGGCGCCATATTTTCGGCTCCTGCCTTCAGTCGTCCGCTTAATACCCGGCAATTCCTGATCTCGCCTTCGATTGATCCGTTGAGCGACAAGAACAAGGAGCTCGACGACGAATATGTTCGGAGTGTTTTTGAGAAATTCGGGATCGATCGCAAGCGTCCGGTGATCACGCAAATCTCAAGGTTTGATTATCTGAAAGACCCAGTCGGCGTCATAAAGGCATACAAGCTTATGAAGCGTTACATCGACTGTCAGCTGGTGCTAGCCGGTGGAGGCGCGACGGATGATCCTGAAGGCGAGAAGGTGCTTGCCGAGGTACGGAACGCGGCCGACGGAGACAAAGATATATTCGTCCTCCTCTTGCCGCCGTCTAGTGACCTGGAGATAAACGCGTTGCAAAGAGGTTCTAGCGTGGTTCTTCAGAAATCTTTGAGAGAAGGATTCGGACTGACGGTCGCGGAAGCGCTCTGGAAGGGAAAGCCGGTGATAGCTTCTGCGGTGGGGGGAATCCCGCTACAGATAAAACATAAATACAGCGGAATACTGACGCACAGCATCGAGGGAACTGCGTACTGGATGAAACAGCTCGTGAACGAACCGGCATTTGCCCGCGAACTGGGGAAAAACGGCAAGGAACATATACGGCAAAGCTTTCTAATCACCCGTCATCTGCGGGACTACCTTCTCCTCTCGCTTTCGCTGTACCACGATAAAGACATAGTTTATCTCTGAATTGACAGCCACACCTTCCAGACTGAGAAGCGAGCTCCTGGCCCGCGAGAAGGGGAAAAGCCCGCTGTTCTTCTTCGACTTTGACGGCACGCTCACTGAAATCGAACGGACTCCTGACGGGGTAAAATTCAAACCGATAGCGAGATTCATCGTTGAGGAACTCTCAAGACACTTTTCGGTCGGCATAATAACCGGACGCGCCCTCCCGGACATCAAGAAGCTTATAGGTATTAAGGGAATATATTATTCCGGTAATCATGGCGTTGAGATCGAGGGACCTCGATTGAGATTCGTCGAGAAGAATTCTGCAAAGTCGGTCGCGTATTTGAACACCCTCATCCCGAAATTGAAGAGGAAGCTTAAGCCTTACGGACCGATAATCCAACACAAGAAGTACTCTATCGCGGTTCACTACAGAACCGTCGAAGCTCGTTTGGTCCGACAGCTTCTCGATGATCTCGATTTGATAACGAGCGAACCTGTGAGGTCGGGAAAGGTAAGGCTTCAGCTTGGGAAGAAAGTCGTTGAGATTAAGGCCCCGGTCGAATGGGATAAAGGGAAGGCCATCGAAAGAATATTGATGAAGACCGGGCGCACCGGAAAGGTATTTTTCTTCGGCGACGATATGACTGACGAGTTCGGCTTTGAGATGGTCAACTCGCTCAAGGGGGTGAGCGTCTATGTCGGCGGTCTGGAGAGAGAGACTCACGCAAGATATTATTTGGAATCCCCTACCGCCCTGATAGGGGAATTGGCAAAATTCCTTTTTGAACTGGAGTAGCAAGCTCAGGCTCTGCCGCTGATATCCCACCGTCGGTTTACTTCATACTGTATTCTCGCAATATCCGTAAAGCGAAGCGGATGTTTCGTGGATGGTAGCTGCACGCTATTTAATTCTTTCTCAAACGAGCCTGTTGGCTACCTGTAGCAAAACTTACGCGTAGTATAATTGGCTAGGGGATGAGATGAGCCACGTCCGACAAAAAAAGTCCCGCCATCGGCGGGACTTTTCATAACTATCTAATATGAATGCGACTCGCGTTTGAAGCAATTCGCAATCTTTGTTGCTTAGTACATGTCGCCCATCGGAGGCGTCGGCATCGCCGGTGCCTTATCCTTCTCAGGCTTCTCGCAGACAACCGCTTCGGTCGTGAGGAGGAGGCTCGCCACGCTGGCTGCGTTCTGCAGCGCTGTGCGGGTTACCTTTGTCGGGTCAATGACGCCGGCCTTCAGCAGATTCTCGTACGTTTCTGTCTGAGCGTTGAAGCCGAAATCGTCCTTCCCGTCCTTCACCTTATTAAGGATGACTGAACCTTCGAGACCCGCGTTGTTGACGATCCATCTGAGAGGTTCCTCAAGCGCCTTCTTGATTATCTCGACGCCGATCTTCTCATCCTCGTTCGCTGTCTTAACGTTGTCGAGCTGAGCGATCGAGCGGACCAGTGCCACTCCGCCGCCTGGAACGATGCCCTCTTCGACTGCCGCGCGAGTCGCGTGAAGCGCATCCTCGACACGGGCCTTCTTCTCTTTCATCTCGACTTCGGTGGTGGCGCCAATTTTCAGAACGGCTACTCCTCCGGACAACTTGGCGAGTCTCTCCTGGAGCTTCTCCTTGTCGTAGTCGGAGGTAGTCTTTTCGATTTGGGCCTTGATCTCGTTGATGCGACGCTTGATATCATCTTTCTTGCCGGCTCCTTCGACGATCGTAGTGTTGTCCTTATCGATGGTGACCTTTTTCGCGGTGCCGAGGAGAGCGAGTGTAGTGTTCTCGAGTTTGAAGCCTTTCTCTTCGGAGATTACCTGTCCGCCTGTGAGGACGGCGATATCTTCAAGCATCGCTTTTCTTCTGTCGCCGAAACCGGGAGCCTTCACGGCGACGGCCTTCAGGGTGCCGCGGATCTTGTTGACGACCAGGGTAGCAAGGGCTTCGCCTTCCATGTCCTCGGCAATGATGACTATGGAACGACCGCTCTGCGCGACCTTCTCCAGAACTGGGAGGAGATCTTTCATCGCAGAAATCTTCTTGTCGTGGATCAGGATGTACGGATCCTCCATCGAGGCTTCCATTCTCTCAGTGTCGGTAACGAAATATGGGGAGAGGTACCCGCGATCAAACTGCATTCCCTCGACCACTTCCATCGTGGTGTCGGTTCCGCGCGCTTCCTCAACCGTGATGACGCCGTCTTTACCAACCTTGTCCATGGCGCTGGCGATAAGCGTGCCGATCTCGCTGTCGTTGTTCGCCGAGATGGTGCCGACCTGGGCAATTTCTTTCTTGTCGGTTACTTCGCGGCTGAGCGTCTTGAGTCCGGAGATGACCTTTTCAACTGCGAGGTCGATGCCGCGTTTCAGGTCCATCGGGTTCGCTCCCGCCGTGACATTCTTCAGGCCTTCGCGGAAGATAGCTTGCGCGAGGACGGTCGCTGTGGTCGTACCGTCACCGGCTACGTCGGAAGTCTTCGAAGCGACTTCGCGCACCATCTGTGCGCCCATGTTCTCGATCGTGTCCTCAACTTCAACTTCCTTTGCCACTGTAACGCCGTCTTTGGTAACGGTCGGCGCGCCGAATTTCTTGTCAATGATTACGTTGCGGCCTCTCGGTCCAAGCGTTACCTTTACCGCATCCGCAAGAGTGTCGACGCCACGCTTCAGAGCCGAGCGCGCGTCCGGTCCAAACTGGATAATTTTAGCTGCCATTATATCAGACTCCTTCTAGTTAAATAATTGCAAAAATATCGCTTTCACGCATGATGAGGTATTCGACGCCGTCATAGTTGACCTCTGTGCCCGAATACTTGCCGTAGAGAATCTTGTCCCCTACTTTCACTTCCATTGGAATGTTCTTGCCATCGTCGCTCACTTTTCCTGTTCCGACGGCAACAACTTCTCCCTGCTGGGGGCGTTCCTTGGCTGTGTCGGGAACGTAGAGACCGCCTTTTGTCTTTTCTTCGGCCTCAAGTGGCTTCACTACTACTCGATCTGCCAACGGCTTAATCTTCATTTTGCCTAACCTCCTTTTCTATTTACTTTTTCAACCCGGGGCTTTGCCCCGAAAGAACTCGTGGATTCTTAGCACTTTTGTAAGTCGAGTGCTAATTTAAAAACCTGAAAATGCAAAGTCAAGCACTCACAGTATTTGAGTGCCAACCATTATCTGATTCCTCACGCTTTGAGTCCATTTTGAGTGATATTGTGAGCACTTCTTCCACCTGGTAGCCAAAATTATCTTAAATTGTAAAAGTGGGATTCTGACGGCAAATTCCCGATGGGAGGCGATTCATCGGCGAAGGGGAGTTGTCACTGCTTGAAACGCGACTTTTCAAGGCATCTTGCCTCTGAATTTGCGGAGAATTGACCTGATGGTTGAAACTACACCCAAGAATATAAGATTATCGCCGTTACAATGTTGGCACACTCATTGCCGCATTTATCCTCGAGGTCGCCAAAAGCACCCCGTGATTTGTGCAATTGCAACGGTTGTAGTAGAGACCATGGTATGTTTGTTCGGAAAAAAATCCGAGCAGTCGGTTTACCCCGACGCACCGAAATGCATGTTCTGAAAAAGCCCAGGGCAAGGCAGCTCGGCGTCCCGGCGATTCTCAGGGTCGATTGAATCACAAGCCTCGCTTAAGGAGGATACAAGCCATGCCAAAAACTTCGATGCCAAACGAAGCTGTATCCGTCGAGTTCTATATCACCGAAGAATGCAACGGGTGCGGGCTATGCAAGAACATCGCTCCAGATTTCTTTGATTGTGTGGATTACGCCTACTCTTATTTCCTCACGCGACAACCTTCAAACGAGTTTGAGGTGTTGCTCCTCAGAGACGCAGCTGCTGTCTGTACGGTCGACGCGATCCGTGAGACCGTCAAATCAAGTTGATGAAAGGACTATTTCATGTTCGAGATTCTAAGCAAGGAAAACCTTGCCCAATCTGTCACGAAGTTCGTCGTTCATGCTCCGTATGTAGCCAGAAAGCACAAGGCGGGCAACTTTGTAATCATCCGGGTTAACGATCACGGCGAAAGGATCCCTCTTACCATCTGCGACTCGGACGCCGAGGCGGGAACTATTACAATAATTGCCCAGACCATCGGAAAGACGACCAAGCTCCTAAGTTTGCAGAACGCCGGCGATTCTCTACTCGATGTCGCCGGACCGCTCGGTAACCCGACCCCGATACACAACTTCGGGACGGTCGTCTGCATCGGCGGCGGAGTTGGAACGGCAGAAGTCTTTCCGATTGCCACGGCGCTGAAGAATGCGGGGAACAAGCTCGTCACAATCGTCGGCGCGCGGACCAAGGATCTCGTGATTCTCGAAAAGGAGTTGAGAGGCATATCCGACGAATACTTTATTACTACTGACGACGGTTCGTATGGAATGAAAGGGCTTGTCACGAACGCGCTCGATAATTACCTCAAGAAAGATCCGAACGTGAAGGGTGTCTACGCGATCGGGCCGATCATAATGATGAAGGCGGTATCCGATTTTACAAAACCGCTGGGAATCTCTACTTACGTAAGCCTGAATCCGATAATGATGGACGGGACGGGGATGTGCGGGGCGTGCAGAGTCTCGGTCGGAGGAGAAACAAAGTTCGCCTGTGTCGACGGGCCTGAGTTCGACGGTCATAAGGTGGACTTTGAGGAACTGATGACGAGGAACAGATCGTACATGGATCTTGAGAAGGCTTCGTTTGATAGGTTCAACGAAGAATTAGAGGGACATTCATGCGGGAGCGTCGCGAAGGAGGCAGCCAATGCCTAATACGCTGAAACCTTCCGAGAGGATGAAGATTCCGCGGCAGCATCCCATTGAACAGGATGCCGAGGTGCGCAGGCGTAATTTCGAGGAAGTCTCTTTCGGATTTGACGAAAGCCTCGTTTCGCAGGAGATGCTACGCTGCATCGACTGCAAGGAACCGCAGTGCGTGGAAGGATGCCCGGTCGGAATCGACATACCCGGTTTCATAAAACTTGTAGTCGAGAAAGATTATCTGGGAGCGGCCAGGAAGATAAAAGAAAAGAATTATCTCCCGGCCATCACCGGTCGGGTGTGCCCGCAGGAGACACAGTGCGAAGCAGTTTGCCCGATAGGGAAGAAGCATCAACCTGTTGCCATCGGGAAGCTTGAGCGATTTGTCGCCGATTACGAAAGGATGCACGACGCGTTCAACGGTTTCGCAGTCAAGGACAAGAAAAAAGAAAAGGTCGCGGTAGTGGGTTCTGGACCCGCTGGTCTGACGTGCGCAGCCGAGCTAGCTAAACTCGGGTACAACGTGACCATCTTCGAGGCGCTTCACGCGGCCGGCGGCGTCTTGAGATACGGGATTCCTGAATTCAGACTCCCGAAATCTATACTCGATTCTGAAATTGAAAACGTGAAGAAGCTTGGCGTAGAAATCATCACGAATTTCGTCATAGGGCGAACAGCCACTGTGGACGAGCTGCTGGATGAATTCGGATTCGACGCCGTGTTTCTTGGAACTGGCGCCGGGACGCCGACATTCCTCGGTATACCGGGCGAAAATCTTCCGGGGGTCTTCTCGGCGAGCGAATTCCTTACGCGAGTGAATTTCATGAGCGGGTACAAGTTCCCGGAGTTCGATACGCCTGTCAAGATAGGGAAAAGAGTGGCGGTGGTCGGGGGCGGCAACACTGCCATGGATGCGGTCCGCACTGCGAATCGGCTCGGGACCGAGAAGTCATATCTGGTTTACAGGCGCGGCAGGGACGAGATGCCCGCCCGTGAAGAGGAGGTCCAGCACGCCGAAGAAGAGGGAATCGAATTCCATGTCCTGACGAATCCTGTTCGCATAATCCCGGGCGACAACAAGTGGGTCAAAGGTATGGAATGCGTGAAGATGGAGCTGGGCGAACCTGACGAATCAGGAAGAAGGCGTCCGGTGGTCATTCCGGGCTCCAATTTCATAATGGATGTGGATACTGTCATACTCGCGATCGGCCAGCGTCCTAACCCGATACTTCAGGCGACAACTCCAGGGCTGGACATGTCTAAACGTGGCACGGTAGTAGTCGACAAAAGCTGCCGCACAAGCCGCGAAGGCGTCTTTGCCGGCGGCGATCTTTCTCGCGGCGGAGCGACCGTCATCCTCGCGATGGAGGACGGTCAGCGCTCTGCGGCGGCGATACATGATTATCTGAAAGTTAGAGCTGAGAAGTGACGAGCGAAAAATGAATAGCAAGAAGATGGTACCCATTCATCTTAGACCCGACCGGCACATGCATCCCAACGCCTCTTTCTCATTCTACTTGTCGCCGTCGGCTTTTTACTTTTTTTCGACATGAAGGACAGGTCATGAATATCGGCATACCCAACGAATCGATGAAAAACGAGAACCGTGTCTCGCTCACGCCTTCTGCGGTCGCGAACCTTGTGAGCTTCGGCCACACGGCTTACGTGGAGTCTCAGGCGGGAATGGCTGCCCGGTTTTCCGACGAATCGTACAGGAATGCCGGCGCAATAGTGGTTTACTCCAAAGAAGAGGTTTATCGGCGATGCGAGCTTGTCTGCGCGGTGGCGCCCCCTTCGCTTGAAGAAATCGGAATGATGGAGGCAGAGCAGACCTCCTTCAGTTTTCTCAACCTCCCCGTGGCACGGCAGCAATTTGTGGAAGATATAACAGGCAGAAAAATTACGACGGTCGGATATGAGCTTGTGGAGAGTGAGGACGGAGATCGTCCAGTGCTCCATTCGATGAGCGAGATAGCCGGTCAGGTTGCCGTTTTTCTTGCGGCGCGATATCTCGAGACGGGAGACCATGGCCGCGGTATTATCCTCGGAGGCATCGCCGGTGTCGCGCCGGCGGCCATAGTGATAATCGGAGCGGGTGTGGTAGGGACTGAAGCGGCGAGAACTGCGGTCGGCCTGGGTGCGCAAGTCATCGTGCTCGATACCGATCTTGGACGGCTGAGAGCCGTAGATCGACTTCTTCTAAAGCGGGTCACGACGGCGCTTGCTACACACGTCAACATTAAGAAGAGCGCTGCGTATGCCGATGTGCTCATCGGCGCGGTTTTCATAAAAGGCGAGAGAGCCCCACACGTGGTTACCGAGGAAGTGGTAAGGTCTATGAAACCCGGCGCGGTTATAATAGACGTTTCAATCGACCAGGGTGGATGTATCGAGACAAGCAGGCCGACCACACTCCAGAACCCGGCGTTTGTGTACCATGATGTGGTTCATTACTGCGTGCCGAATATCACCGCGACTGTCGCCCGGACGGCGACATACGCCTTGACGAATACAATTCTTCCCTTTGTCGCGGAAATAGCGGCGAAGGGCGCACGGGGGGCTTTCAAACAAAACAAAGGGCTTGCGCGGGGCGTCTGCAGTTTTGATGGCCATTGCACCCAGGAGATGGCGAAAAATATTTTTGGGAAAGAGTTTGTGTCGCTCAGAAAGCTGCTGGACGGCGGAAGTTGAAACGTGCATATTGGAAAATGAAAAGCGAGGTCAGGAGGCGGCTTGTGCAAATATGCTTGATGGGGCATCAGGGAGGAAGACGATTGCGGGAGAACGCATCCGGCGGCCGTCACCGCAGTCCCTATCAGAATATCTTGCAGGGAATGTGAGCTGATGGCCTGGACTGATACATACAGAAGCAAGGTGGCCTCGGCGGATGAAGCGGTTGAGGCAATTCGGTCTGGAGACAGGGTGTATATACATCCCGGCTGTGCTGTGCCTGAGGTACTGGTCGACGCGATGGTTAGACGGGCGGACGATCTGGAAAATTGCGAGGTGATGCACATTCTTTCGCTCGGAAAGGCGGATTATGTGCGGCCCGGTATGGAGAAGCATTTCCATCACACGGCCCTCTTCATCGGGAAGAATACGCGGGACGCGGTAAACAGCGGCGTCGCCGACTTTGTCCCGGTCTTTCTCTCGGAGATCCCGGGGCTCTTTCTTTCCGGAGAGATGAAGATAGACGTGGCGCTCATCCACGTGTCGCCTCCCGATGAGCATGGCTTCTGCAGTTTTGGCGTGGGCATTGAGACCACTAAAGCCGCAACGGAAGTTGCAAGGGTAGTGATCGCGCAGGTCAATTCAAAAATGCCGCGCACACTTGGAGACAGCTTCATCCACATCAGCAAGATCCATCGTGTTGTTGAAGTCGATGAACCCATAATGGAGCTTCCCCAGGTTGAACCTGATACAACTCAAGAGGAGCTGGATACGTTCAGGAAAATAGGTGAGAATATCTCAGGGCTGATAGATAACGGCTCTACTCTTCAGCTGGGGATCGGCAGAATACCGGACGCGGTACTAATGTCGCTGCATACAAAGAAGGATCTCGGCATTCACTCGGAGATGTTTTCCGACGGCGTCATCGGCCTTGTTGAATCGGGAGTCATAACCAATGAGAAGAAATCGCTCCACCCAGGAAAAATGGTGGCAAGCTTTGTGTTAGGTAGTAAGAAGCTTTTTGATTTCATTCACAACAATCCGATAGCGGAATTTCATCCCTCGCACTACGTTAACGACCCATTCATCATTAGCCAGAATAAGAAGATGGTCGCGATCAACTCGGCGCTTCAGATCGATTTGACGGGGCAGGTGTGTGCCGATTCGATCGGATATCACTTTTACAGCGGCTTCGGAGGCCAGGTCGATTTCATAAGAGGCGCCGCGAGGGCTGAGGGTGGTAAGCCTGTCATGGCGCTTCCTTCGACCGCGAAAGGCGGAACGGTCTCGAGGATCACTGGGCATCTTGCCGAAGGGTCAGGTGTGACGACATCTCGCGGAGATGTTCATTACGTCGCAACCGAATACGGAGTTGTTAATCTCCATGGGAAATCCATTAGCGAAAGAGTCAAGCTTCTTGTCAGCATTGCTCATCCGAATTTCCGAGACGAACTGACCGGCTTTGCGAAGAAGAGGAGATGGATTTGAAACAATCTCTATATTCTGAAGCGAGAAATCCGGGAAAATTCAGAACCCACGTGCCTGGCGCGACACGTTGTCGAGATTTGAATTAGGACTTTGGCAAGATTGTCTAAAGTAATCGCGTTCGTTGCAAACTTATGTCAGTGTAAAAAAAGTGAAAATGTTTCCGAGCCTGACTCCGGCGGTCGGGCAATGCTCTTTACGGTTCACGTTTATGTTTGTCACGCTGGTTCGCAGGTTGAGAGACCTCTGGTCCATTTGGCCTCGCTCTCTCTGAATTCGTTGAGTGTTAGCATTGGTTGGTTCTGTATTGGAGGAACGTTATGACAGCAGGTAAATTGATGAAAATAGGCGAAGTTGCCAATAAGCTTGGCGTCGCGGTTTCGACGGTGAGGAAATACGAAGCGGCTGGAGTAGTCCTTCCGGTCAGAACGATAGGTAAACACAGGCTTTTCTCGGAAGACGATTTGTTTTGGCTTGGCTGCGTCAGGGATATGATTACGCATAAAGGGATGACGCTTGAGGCGATCAAGCGGATGGTCGCGCTGATGCCGTGTTGGGAGATGAGAAAGTGTCCAACGGATGAGAGGGCCAAGTGCCCGGCATATACGGAAGACGCCCAGCCGTGCTGGCTTCTCACGGGTACGCGGTTCGATTGCAATTCCACCGACTGTCGCACCTGCATCGTTTACAAGAGCGTCACGCATTGTGAGAACCTTAAAGTACTTCTGACGGAAATAGTCTACTCGAAGGGATAGGGAGATCACCCTATCGGTTCGACTTAAATCCTTGAAGGTAAGCTCTTCATGGCGCGCACCTTGGCGCATCGGTCAGGCGACCGAAGTCTACTCACTCAACGTGGAAGCTGCCGGTGTCCTCGAACGAAGAAAGAAGAATCCTGCCAATCCTATTATCATCAGGGGTATCGATATGAGCTGCGCTTCGCTTAATCCGAAAAGGAGTCTGGGATTCAAGCGGATGAATTCCACTATGAATCTTTCAGCGCCGGCGAGCACGAGATAAAGCATGAACAGTGCGCCCGACGGCTTAAGCTTGTCGCGAAGTCGCCAGAGGATGAAGAATATTCCGAGACAGGCGATGAACTCGTAAAGAGGTGTGGGCTGACAAAGCGTGTTGTTCGGCACTATGCCGCCGGGGTAGCGGGCCTCGATGCTCGGGAGGTACCTGAATGCTATGGACGGTGGCGCCACGCCGTGAGCGTAATCGACGCCCCACGGAAGTTTCGTGGGAATTCCGTAGTCCCCGTCCCCTGAGACGTGGCAGGCGATCCTTCCGATGCCGTAACCGAGAATGAGCTCGGGCGCGAGCGCGTCCGCAACGTCTAGGAATTTGAATCCCTTCTTCTTCACCATCCAGGCGATCACTACGCCTGCGAGTATGAAACCGCCGTACCATGTCAATCCACCGGTGGCAAACGCCATCCCGATCGGATCTTTGAGGAAGTCTCCCCAATTCTCGATCAGCGAGAGGATCCTCGATCCGGCGAGGCCAAGCACGACCGCGGCGATAGTTACCTGGTTAGCGAAGTCCGCGCCGAAACCTCTTCGCTTGAATTCTTTTATGATGAAATAATTTGAGATGAGAAAGGCGATTCCCATCGTCAGCCCGTAGCTGTAAACGCTTACCGGTCCGATCTTGAAAAGAACGGGTACTACGGTGTCACTGAGAAGTTTGCTTAACATCTTATGGTCCTTAGGTTACACAGTATCATTTTCGCGCCAGAGGAAAACCGAGCGAAGCCTCTCGGCCGTCGCCCGATATACCAATATATATCTACTAAGCGCGAACGGGTCAAGGGGGATCGGGTAGAGTGAAGAAATAGATTCTCCCCACGCTAAAATTGGATTTCAGTTCACGCCGATCGCGACCTTGAACAATATCGTGCGGGGGGCGCCGAAGTTTGCTCCGTTGAAGAACGCGCCGTTCAAAAGGTACTGGTGATTTAGTATGTTTGCCACGTAAAGTTCAGGCTTGATGTAATAGCTGCCTAGGTAGAAAGACTTCCCGATTGATCCGTCGAAAATCAAATGCGGAGTAACGTGGCCGTTGATCTGGCCGTTGGTCAGGCCGCTTCCGTAGCTTCCGATCAGGTTGCCAAAATAGCCGCTCTTTTGGTAGTTGAGTCCGAATGAATATGTTATCCTCTGGTCATGATCAAGGTCGAAAGCTGTAGTTGTGGGCACGGCAGGGAGAAATCCGCCGGTCGTTGGCCCCACGCCTTGAGCATGGCTGATCGCAAGATTGAAATAGCCGCTGAACGGTCCTGTCGGGCTGTAGTTCAGGCCGAACTGTATCCCGCGCACGTATATCTGCTGGATGTTCACAGCTGTCTGAATGCTTGTTCCGGGTATTGTGCTGTTATCCATTCCCGGATTTTCCTGTGTGTAATATCCTTCGACCTTTCCGGTCAATGAATGCGAGAATGAATGCGTGATCCCAACCTCGAAATATTCTCCTCTAACGGGGAGCGTAATCTGGGATACCTGCCCCGGTGTCGCGGTGAGTTCGCGGAGTTGCTCTATCAGAACAGGAACAAATAACCGGCCATAGTACGCGTAAGCCCGCGTTGAGAGCCCTGGTATGTAAATCAACTTTACCTTCGGCGAGAACTGTGACACCGTGCCAATACCGCCCGCATAGTGCTGATCGTATCTCACGCCGGCGTCGATCTCGAAAATCGGGAGCGGTTGATAGGCTCCCTGGACGAATGCACCGAGGTCATATCCCTGAAGAGCCTGGATGGATTGCGGTCCACTCAGGTTGCCGTTGAACATGCTGAAATTTTCGTTGCCCTTCGTGTAGAAATAGGATGCTCCTCCCTTGAAGGAGAATTGATCTCCTTCAGGAAATGAGATCGACGAAAGCGCGCCGTAGACGTTAAATAGTCTGCTGTCTCTGACGTTGTAGGGGATCGAGTCGCCGGCGAAGAAAAAGGAGGCGACGTCGGTCGCGCCGGGCGTGTAAGCCGTGGTCCCTTGTCTGTGGGAAAGCGCGAAATAGAACTGGCCGCTTCCGCCGTCCGAGCCGAAGCCATGCCGATAAATCAGATTCTGGAATCCGTCGGTAAACTGTTCGTTGTCATGCTTTGTGATGCCACCGGTCGAATCATACGGGACCTGGAAGTTGGAGCCGCTTTGATCGATGTCGAGTGAAAGGATGTCGTTCGGTGACATTATGTACTGAACCTTTCCGAAGCCGAAAAGGTCCGTTCCATGATCGTGGAAGACAGCGGGCAGGGGCGTGTCGATTCTACGGTCGGTGACTTTCCGTGACCCGGCGAAGAAGTATGAAAAGTCCCCGGTATGCGCGGCGAGCGAAAGGCTTTGACCTGTCGAATTGAAACTTCCCACGTACTGCGAGGCGTGCGCGCTGAACTTCTGCGACGGGATTTTTGTCCGCACATCTATTACCGATAGCGCGTCGGAATACTCCGCAGGGAGATCTCCCACGAGGAACGTGATGCGGTCTACGGTTCGAGGATCAAACAATTCGGTCATCCCTTCGCTCATCGTCTCGGGAATCGGCACGCCGTCGACGTAATACGAATATTCGGAATGCTGTCCCTGGATATGTACCTCGCCTGTCGGTGCCTGTACCGCGCCGGGCACGTTTTGTTGAATGATCGACGATGGGGTGCTCATCGGCGAAATGTGAACCGTGCTTGTCTGAAAAACCGGAGCTGTCAGTATCATCCGAAGAGTGTGATCGGGTGCATTAAGGTTGTGACTGCGGTGATTGGCGGTTACGGTGACTCCTTCCATCTGAATGTCGTTCGCTGTGAGCGCGAAATTGATTTTGTGATCCCCGCTGCTGAGCAGTGTGTCGATTTCCGACTTCTCATAGCCTAGTATATAGGCTACAAGTTTGTAGCGGCCGGGATAGATGTTTTGTATCTGAAAGTCGCCGAGTTCGTTCGCAATCGTGCCTGTGACAACCGAGTTACCTTTCATCACGGCTACCTCGGCATAGGCGAGAGGATGACCGTCTTTTTTTTCTGTGATTTTACCGTGAATGTTTGCCCGGCCAAATGAGGCGGGCGGTGCCTGGGCATACGAGATAGTGTACGTACAGCCCAGCGTAAACAGGGATATAAACATATACCTGAGCATAGATATACTCCTAGCGATGTGTTTCGATCGTGTTTGTTAATATCAGTGTAGGGGGAATCTATGCTGCTGGAGGGGCACGACTCGACGCGGTAAGCTGGGGCCTGGCGAGGTACTGCGGCCTGTCGAGTATTCGAAGAAATGAGAAATGTTGCGGAGAGGAGAAATCGCGCGAATGAAGATCTGTCGCGGTCGTGGATTGCCCGAACAGATGAGCCGGACACACGAACTGTCCGCCGTCGGTATCGAGATAGTGGTCAAGAGTGTGGGCGCGGGAAATTACGCGGGCGCTCTCCAAGGGAACATAGTCCCTGTGAGAGAAGTTGAAAGTCGCCGAAATAAAGACGTATAAGAATAGGGTCGCTTTTCCGACGGCCCTGCGCCTGCGTGATATCATCTATCTCTGTTTCTTGCTAGTCATCCAAAAACAAAGATAAAGCCCGATCTTCGACGGTTCCACTATTTTACGTTAATATTCTTTCATACCTGCACCTCAATCGCCTTTCAAATTTTTTCAAGCGCCTGCTTCAGATCATCAATCAGATCGTCCGCGTCCTCAACGCCGACTGAAAGTCTTATGAGCGTATCCTCAAGACCGGATTGCAGTCTGACTTCCCGTGGAAGCGAGGAATGCGTCATGGAGGCAGGATGCTCGATAAGAGACTCGACCCCTCCAAGGCTTTCTGCAAGCGTGAAGACACGCGTGCAAGTTGTCAGCCTCTTCGCGGCTTCAATGTCTTCGTTCTTAAGCGTGAAGGATACCATCCCGCCGTACCCTTTCATCTGTTTCTGTGCGATATGATGGTTGGGATGAAACGCGAATCCCGGATAGTTGACGTGTCTGACCTTCGGGTGCGCCGCGAGGAAATCGGCGACAAGCCTCGCGTTTTCACAGTGACGTTCCATTCTCAGGTGCAACGTCTTGGTGCCTCGCAGCGCGAGGAAGCAGTCGAAAGGTCCAGGCACGGCGCCGCTGGACTTCTGAATGAAGTGAAGTCTTTCCGCGAGTTCGTCGTCGTTCGTTATGGCCGCGCCGAGGATTACATCTGAATGTCCGCCTATATATTTCGTGGCGCTGTGTACCACGATGTCTGCGCCGAGAGAGAGAGGTCTTTGAAGGTATGGCGTAGCGAATGTGTTGTCGACAACCGATAACGCTCCTGCTTCCTTCGCGATTGCGGTAACGGCTTCGATATCAACTATGCCGAGGAGTGGATTAGTGGGGGTCTCGATCCAAATCATCCTGGTATTGTTCTTCATCGCCTTTGTGAGGTTTTCCTTCTTGCCCATGTCGATGAAGGTGCATGTAAGGCCGAACTGCTTGAATACTTTGTCGAATATCCTATACGTGCCGCCGTATAGGTCGTTGCCGGCGACGATGTGGTCGCCCGATTTCAGCAACTTGATAACCGCATCGATTGCTCCCATGCCGGAGGAGAACGCTGCGCAGTGCTTTCCTCCTTCGAGTGCCGCGAGATTGGCCTCGAGAGCCGACCGAGTGGGGTTTCCGGCCCGCGAATAGTCATAGCCCTTATGAACTGTAGGCTCGGATTGGACGAAAGTTGAAGTCTGGTAAATTGGAGTCATTATGGCGCCGGTCGCACTATCAGGCTCCTGACCGCCGTGTATCGCCGTGGTGCCAAATTTCATGTGTTATCTCTCCGTGATTTGTTTGGGGTTCTCCGTAATTGCCAAGATTAAGTCCGATTTCGTGATTATGCTGAAACTTCCGCTCTTTGCCGAGGCTCCATTGGCCGATCGTACGATGACTGCGGAAGTTTCGCTGTCGAGAAGCCGGTAGAGGTTCTCAACCGACATCTTCTCATCTACCACAGGGAAAGGCTTTCCGATGAATTCCATGACGTTATGCTCGCGCAGGGTTGGATCTTTCAAGAGCATGGACAGAACCTTCGTTTCTGTAAGGCTGCCGAGGATCTCGGAGCCTCGCAGGACCGGCAACTGTGAGATATCGTTTTCCTGCATAAGGCTAATCGCTTCTGTCAGAGTTGCCTCCGGACCGACGCTGATAAGTCCACGCTTCCCGTGCTTCGCGTGGCTGACTTCTCCGGCCGATATCTTTAGCCCGGTATCAAGGTATTGGTTGTCCTTCATCCATGTGTCGTTGTAAAGTTTCGAGAGGTACCTCGAACCGTGGTCGGGAATGATTACAACCATGATATCGGAAGGAGAGAGTGTGCCAGCAACTTTCAGCGCGACATGTATCGCAGACCCCGCGGAGCCGCCGGCAAATATGCCCTCTTTTCTCGCCAACATCCTGGTTGCAAGGAAAGATTCCTTGTCGGAAACGGTAAACACTTCGTCGATGTTGTTGAACTCCATTATCTTTGGCATCGAGTCCTGTCCGATACCTTCCACTTTGTAGGGATGGCTCTCGGGAAGTTTGCCGGTCTTGAAATAATCGGCGTAAATGCTCCCTTCAGGGTCGACGCCGATAATACGAATCTCCCGATTCTTCTCCTTAAGGTACTTCGCGACACCTACTATCGTTCCTCCTGTACCTATTCCGCATACCAGGTGAGTTACCTTTCCATCGGTCTGATTCCATATTTCAGGACCGGTGGTCTCGTAGTGCGCCTTCGGATTGTTCGGATTATCGTACTGATTTGGAAAGTAAGAGTTCGGTATCTCTTTACTCAGTCGGACGGCCACTGAATGGTAGCTTCGCGGATCTTCGGGCTCTACCGCTGTTGGTGTGACGATAACGTCTGCGCCAAATGCGCGCAGGAGATCGATCTTCTCCTGACTCATTTTGTCGGGCATCGTAAAAATGCATTTATACCCTTTCATCGCGGCTACGAGTGCTAAGCCCATTCCGGTGTTACCGGACGTGCCCTCTATGATAGTCCCACCGGGCTTGAGAATGCCGCGCCGTTCGGCGTCCTCGATCATAGTTATTCCTATCCGGTCCTTGACTGAGCCGCCTGGATTCAGGTGTTCGAGTTTTGCGAGAAGAGTCGGCTTTATCGCAGGCGCGATGCGCGACAGTTTGAGCATCGGCGTGTTGCCGATTATTTCGAGAATAGAATTATACCACATGCTTCTTCCGGGATTCAATTGGAGGTTGAGTATTTGGGATCAGCGCCGTGGTCGACACTGAATGACAATAACAAAGAGTCATGATGTAGAAGGGAAGATTGAAACTGAATCGACCATCCCTCCTGCCCGCCATCTTGCCCCCTTTTTTCAGACGTATCGTTGTACCGGTTCGTAGCCTGCGCTCTTAATCGCGCGGGTTATATGACTCAGACTGAAGCCGGAAAAGTGTTTTGTCCCCGCGGCGCTCACGACGTTTTCCTCTATCATGAGGCTCCCGAAATCGTCGGCACCGAAAGTCAGCGCGATCTGGGCGATCTTCAGTCCCTGGGTCACCCAGCTTACCTGTATCGAGTCGATGTTATCGACCATTAACCTCGAGATCGCAAGTGTCTTGAGGTAGTCAAAGGCAGACGACTTCTCGCGAAGGTTATCATGATTCTCCGCGAGCTCCGTGTTTCTCGGCTGAAAGGTCCAGGGTATGAAGGCTGTGAATCCTCCCGTACGGTCCTGAAGCTCGCGCACGACCATCATGTGCTGTAAACGATCTTCGTACGTCTCGACGTGCCCGAACATCATCGTCGCAGTGGTCCTTAAACCGAGCCTGTGCGCCTCGTTCATAACTCCGAGCCATTCGTCTGAAGTGCATTTTTTGGGGGCGATCCGGTCTCTGACGGAGTCCACCAGTATTTCCGCCCCTCCGCCCGGAATCGAATCGAGTCCGGCCTCAACAAGTCTCTTGATCACATCTCTCGTCTTCAGCCCGCTTTGTCTGGAGATGAACACGACCTCTTCCGGAGACAAAGCATGCAGCCAGATCTTGTAGTTCGACTTGATGAACCTGAACGTGTCTTCGTAGTAATCGAGGCCGAGGTCCGGGTTGAGGCCCCCCTGGAGGAGAATTCTCGAGCCGCCAAGATCGATGGTCTCCTGGATTTTATTCCCAAGCTCCTCGTTCGTCAAAGTGTAGCTTTTGTTTTCGTCACCAACTTTCGCGTAGAACGCGCAAAATGTACATTCCGTGACGCAAACATTTGTGTAGTTAATGTTCCTGTCGATGATGTAAGTTACGACCGGCTCAGGGTGTTTCTTTCGGCGAACGCTATCGGCCAGCATACCTATGGTGATGAGGTCGTCGGACCCGAAGAGTTCCATGCCATCGTCAAACGAAAGGCGCTCACCTTCGCGTATCTTATCTATAATGTGTTTCAACATCTCTCCGTCTCTTCTTAAAAACTTCGTAAAATTGGGGTAAAGAAACAATGGAACCGCCACAAGGGCTTGGCGTGTTAACGGGGGAATGATGAGCTTCGTCGCCCGACCCTGTGACATGATAGGTAACATATTGAATGGCAGTTAAGTTCAGCGGCGACGGGCTAGCGGACAGGCCGACCAAGACTAATCGGCCGACTGCGGGCATAATAAACTTGACCGACGAGGGTAGGAAAGAATCGGCATCGCTTCTCGAACCGGGCTGTCGGTATCTTATGCGTCTCGCCGGATGCTCTCTCCGATTTTGGAAAAAACGATCTGAGCCGCATGTCGTCGAATCACGTCATTCTTTGCATGTTCCGCCGCTGAGTGTTAACTTTTTTCACCAATAACAATCTTGAGAACATGAGAGCATTAATTCCAGTTGCGGGGGTGGGCACACGTTTGCGTCCCCATACTTACACGCTTCCGAAAGTGTTGCTGAATGTCGGAGGCAAGCCTATTGTCGGCCACATTGTTGACAATCTGAGCGAAATAGGAATCAAAGACATCATCGTGGTGGTCGGGTACATGGGCGAGATGGTTGAAGAGTATCTTCGCTCGAATTACAAGAAAGTGAATTTCAAGTTCGTTTATCAGGAAGAGAGACTTGGGCTTGGGCACGCGACCCATGTCGGGCTGAACGGCGACAAGAGCGACGAGCCGCTCCTGATTATTCTCGGCGACACAGTATTCGACGTCGACTTGAAGCCGCTGTTGAACAGCGAGCACTCCAGCATAGGAGTGAAGCAAGTCGAGGACCCGAGAAGATTCGGTGTTGCCGAGATCAGCGGCGACAGGGTGATTAAACTGATTGAGAAGCCCGATAAACCGACTTCGAACCTTGCGGTGGTCGGCCTGTACTATATCAAGTCTCCCCTTGTCCTTGAAGCAGCGATACAAGAGACGATGGAAAAGGACATCAAGACCAAGAACGAGTACCAGCTTACCGACGCGCTGCAGATAATGCTGGACCGCGGAGAGGTGATCAACTATTTTGAAATCGACGGCTGGTACGATTGCGGAAAGCCGGAGACGCTCCTCTCCACGAATCGTCACCTTCTCAAGAAGACGAGGCATTTCAAGAAGCGGGATAACGTCGTAATAATCCCGCCGGTTTACATCGCGGACAGCGCGAAAATATCAAATTCCGTCATTGGCCCGAACGCCACGATCGATAGCGAGGTAGAAGTAGTTGATTCCTTGATTCGTGATTCGATCATCGGCTCAGGGGCGTCGATCCAGAATTCGCTTCTCGACGGCTCCATTGTAGGGCAGAACGCTCAACTTAAGGGGAGTTTCAAACGCGTCAACGCGGGCGATTCGACCGAGATAGATTTCTTATAACAAACAACTGGAGATACAATGTACAAACTGTTCACATCGGAATCAGTCACTGAAGGGCATCCTGATAAGATCTGCGATCAGATTTCCGATGCAGTTCTAGATGCACATCTGGCGATCGAACCTAATTCCAGGGTCGCCTGCGAGACCTACGCGACGACCGGACTGGTAGTAATCGGCGGAGAGGTCACGACGACTGAAAAAGCGAAATCAAAGATTGACGTGGCCGACATAGCGCGGAAAGTTATAAGCGAGATAGGCTACAACGATATTCGGTACAAGTTTGACGCGGAGTCTTGCGGAGTCGTAAACGTCATGCATTCCCAGTCAGCGGACATCAGTCGCGGTGTCGTGACGGGCGGCGCTGGCGACCAGGGTATGATGTTCGGATACGCCTGCGACCAGACCGAAGAGTATATGCCTTTGCCGATAGCTCTGGCGCACAGGCTTACGATGCGTCTTGCGGAAGTAAGGAAGCTTAAAGAGAAATCTCCGATGCGCTATCTGCGTCCCGACGGCAAGAGCCAGGTGACGGTGGCGTACCACGAAGGTGGAAGGATAACGGTCGACACGATCGTCATTTCGACTCAGCACGACCCCGAGCCGAAGGGAGTAAGCGAATCGAAGTGGCAGAAGAAGATAGCCGAAGATGTGAAAAGAAACATCATCGGAAAAGTCATTCCTCAGAAGTATCTCACGAAGGACACTCGATATCACATAAATCCGACCGGCCGGTTCGTAACCGGCGGTCCTCACGGCGACACCGGCCTCACCGGCAGGAAGATTATCGTCGATACTTACGGCGGATACGCCCCTCACGGCGGCGGCGCCTTTTCCGGTAAGGATCCCTCGAAAGTGGATCGCAGCGCCGCCTATGCCGCTCGTTACCTTGCCAAGAACATTGTCGCGGCGGGACTCGCGCACGAGTGTATGATTCAGCTTGCGTATGCTATCGGAGTGGCGAAACCGGTGTCCGTACTCGTCGACACAAACGGTACGGGGAAAAGCGTCTCGGATGCCGAGCTCGCAAAAATAGTTGGGAAAGTCATGGACCTAACTCCTTCCGGAATAACGAAGCACCTCAATCTCCGCCGCCCGATATTCCAGAAGACGGCTGCCTACGGTCATTTCGGCAGATCGGAGAAGGAGTTCACATGGGAGAAGCTGGACCTTGTGAATAAGCTTCGTGCCGCGGTCAGGTAATCAACCGAATAATCCGAAATCAAAAGTTTGGAGAAAATTTTAGATGAATGAAGTAAAAGGGCTTTATAAAGTTCGCGATATGTCCCTTGCCGACGAAGGTAAGCGGAGAATAGCCTGGGCGGAATCGAGGATGCCGGTGCTCATGGCTTTGAAGGAAAAGTACAGCAAGACGAAACCTTTCAAGGGATACAAGATTGCAGGGTGTCTCCACGTCACGAAGGAAACTGCCGTATTAGTGAAGACCTTCGCGGCCTGTGGAGCGGATGTGAGCTGGAGCGGATGTAACCCGCTTTCCACAAACGATTCGGTAGCGGCCGCTCTTGCCTCGGAGAAGATTTCGATCTTCGCGTGGCACGGGATGTCCGTGAAGGAGTTTTACTGGGCAATAGATGAGACGATCAAGATGAAGCCGAATCTCACGCTCGATGACGGCGCCGATCTCATCTTCACCGTTCATAATAAATATCCTGAACTGGCGGAGACCTCAATACTCGGCGGCACCGAAGAGACTACAACTGGCGTTCACAGGCTGCGCGCCATGGCGGACGACGGAGCCTTGCGTTACCCGGTCATCGCCGTAAATGACGCAGAGACTAAGTGGGATTTCGATAACGTCTACGGCACAGGCCAGTCGACGCTCGACGGCATAATAAGGGCCACGAGTGTCCTCCTTGCCGGGAAGAATATCGTGGTCGCCGGCTACGGACATTGCGGCAAAGGCGTGGCGACGCGAGCTAAGGGAATGGGCGCTAACGTCATCGTTACCGAAGTGAAGCCGACAGCAGCCCTGAAGGCCACTCTTGAGGGAATGCGGGTTATGACAATGGATGAAGCCGCGAAAATCGGCGACGTGTTCATTACCGCTACCGGCGTCAAGGATATTGTGGTGAAAAGACATTTCGAAAAAATGAAAGACGGCGCCATCGTTTGTAATACCGGCCACTATGACTGCGAGCTCAACCTAACGGATCTCAAGAAAGTGACGAAGAAGGTCCGCGAGATCCGCGCGAACAACGAGGAGTACACGACGAAAGACAACCGCAGGATCTATGTCCTGGCACAGGGAAGGCTTGTCAACCTCGCCGCCGCGGAGGGCCATCCATCCGAAGTCATGGACATGTCTTTTGCCAACCAGTTCATGTCACAGCTCAGGATTGTCGAGCTGCATAAGAAGGGAAAGAGGCTCGAGAACAAGGTCCACGACATCCCGGCAGAACAGGATCAGGAAATCGCGATGGTGAAGCTTCGCACAATGGGCATCAAGATAGACAAGCTGACGCCGGAACAGGTCAAGTACCAGACAGATTACAGTTCTGGAACGTAAGTTGGCATCGATCCAGGTCGGAGTTAACAACTTCGGCCTGGTTAGTCACCTTCGGAACAACTCTCGATGGTGGCGGCCATCTCGCTAGATTATCTGGGGCTGTCCGGTATGCAGGACAGCCTTTTTTATATTGAGCTGTAAGTCGTGGGAAAACAAACGTGTCATTCAGTATGTCAGGAGGCGAGTTATGAAAGTGTTAATAGTTCTACTGTCGTCACTTTTCCTTGCGGAGGTATCATTCGGACAGGTGGACGATGAATGGATCAAGAAAGCAGCCGTCGATAGGCTGGTCAGATACACGAAGATCGACACACATTCGAAGGAAGATGTGGAGCAGGTGCCGAGCACTCCGAACCAGTTTGATCTCGCTAGAGTGCTGTTGAAGGAGCTTCAGGGGCTTGGGCTTTCTGATGCGAGGCTTGACGCGGAGCATTGCTACGTATACGCGACGCTTCCTTCAAATCTCACGGAGGAGCAAACGGCTCTCGTTCCTGTAATCGGTTTCATGGCGCACGTCGACGCCTCTTCTTCGGTGTCTGACGCCAACGTCAACCCGATTATCCACAGGGATTACCGTGGAGGCGATATAGTACTTCCTAACGACACGACTCGGGTCATTACGGTCGAAAGGAATCCTAACCTGCTGAAGAGCATAGGGGATGATATTATCACCACAGACGGCACCACGCTCCTTGCGGCCGATGATAAAGCCGGAATAGCGGAGATAATGACCGCCGTTGAGTTTATGCTTAAGCAACCTGAGATAAAGCACGGGACGATCAAGATCGCCTTCACGCCCGACGAAGAAGTAGGCAACGGTCCGAAATACTTCGACATCAAGGGATGGGGCGCAAAGTACGCGTACACTGTTGACGGTGGACAGCTTGGCGAACTGAGCGATGAAACTTTCAATGCCCAGGCCGCGGTCGTAACGTTCAACGGCAAGAACACACACCCCGGGTACGCAAAAGGCATCATGGTCAACTCTCTCTATGCCGCTTCCTACTTCATATCCCTATTTCCGGAGGACATGAGGCCTGAGACGACAGACGAAAGGGAGGGTTATCTTCATCCTTACGATTTGACCGGAAATGAGGAACGGACGCGACTGAAAGTTCTAATACGAGATTTCGATATGACTGGGATGGAAGAAAAGGGCGAAATACTTCGGGAAATGAAAGAGAAGACCGAGAAAAAATTTCCGAAGGTAAGAATCGATTTGAGGATCATCGACACTTATCGCAACATGAATTCCATCCTCGAAAAGTATCCGGATGTCGTGAAGTTTGCCGAAGAGGCAATGGAAAGAGCGAGGGTGAAGCCGATAAGGTTTCCGGTGCGAGGAGGTACAGACGGCTCGCAGCTAACCTACATGGGACTGCCGACGGCCAATATATTTGCCGGTGAAGAGAATCCGCACGGAAAGCTTGAGTGGATCCCTGCAAGGTCTATGGTGAAGTCGGTTCATACTATTGTTAATATCTCCAACATCTGGGCCGAGAAGGGCACAGGCAGCTAAAAGATTCACGAATGGCTACCATATTAAGTTCCAGACAAGAAGCTTGATGTGGTGGAGCAGCAGGAAAAACATTGGCGAATATAACCCGATTGCAATCACTCGACTTACCGGAACTAGAGCCCTACTTGACCATGCGTCGCCCGATTGGGCATCGTGAGAGAGGTATATTCATCGCGGAAGGGGAGAAAGTAGTAAGAAGGCTTGTAGAAAGTGAACTGAAGATTGTATCGATCCTTCTGACCGAGGAGTGGTTGGTGGAGTATTCGCCACTTCTCGAGAGAAGAATAGTCGAAGCTGGCATATTCGTGGCCGGGAAGAGACTCCTCGAGGAGATCGTCGGCTATAAGCTTCACCAGGGAATCATGGCGATCGGAAGGGTTCCCGAAAAGCCAGACCAGTTTGATCTCGAAAAGAAGTCGGATGAACAGTACTTGTTTGTGGCGGTGGATGGCGTGGCTAATTCCGAAAACATGGGAGTCATCGTCCGGAATTGCGCGGCTTTCGGCGTTGACGCGTTGATAGTAGGCGAAACCTCCTGCGATCCTTATCTCCGGCGCTCCGTGAGAAACTCCATGGGGACAATATTCAGTCTCCCGATAGTTCGCTCCACCAAGCTCGTGACGACGATTGAGTCGATGCGAAGGGAGCACGGTGTGCGCGTCGTCGCGGCTAATCCGAGAGATGGCTCCGTCGATGTGGCAAAGGCGGATCTCTCCGGAGATGTCTGCGTGGTATTCGGAAGCGAGGGCGAAGGGATTTCGCCGCAAGTCCTCTCCGTTTGCGATACGATGGTTGAGATCCCGATGCAGCGAGGTGTGGATTCGATCAACGTGGGGAGTTCCGTAGGTGTCATATTATACGAGTGCGCCCGTCAACGTTCAATAGGGAAGAGGGAACGGAGTCGTGTCATCCATTGAATTGCAAATAGGTGAATTTGAGGTCTGATATGAGCGTAGTTACTATTGAACGGAAAGTTCTTGAGAAAAATGACGAGCTGGCGCGGCAGAACAGGGAACTGTTCAATAAGCACGGGATATTCGTAATTAATCTCGTGAGTTCGCCCGGTGCTGGTAAGACGAGCCTTCTCGAAAAGACACTGGAATATCTAAACGATAAGATTAAGGTATCTGTTATTGAAGGAGACGTTCAGACCGATTTGGACGCGCAGCGCGTGGCGAAGTTTGGCGTTCCTGTCGTGCAGATCGTAACGAACGGAGGATGTCATCTCGAAGCGAGATTGGTGCAGGATGCTCTTGCGAAGATGGACTTGAAAGGGATTGACCTTCTTGTGATTGAGAACGTCGGGAATCTAGTGTGCCCGGCAGGATACGATCTTGGCGAGGCGATGAAGGTCGTCATTGCCAGCACGACAGAGGGGGATGACAAGCCGTTGAAATACCCCGCGATGTTTCGCAACGCTTCGGTCCTGATTATGAATAAGATAGATCTTGTCCCTTACGTTAATTGCAGACTCTCGGAACTGAAGAGGAATGCTCTCCAGATCAATCCGAAGCTCATCGATTTCGAGACGTCCTGTACTACGGGTTTCGGCATAAAGGAATGGTCTGACTGGCTGATTACCCAATCTGGAGCTGCAAAGAAGTAATCTCCTCCCACTTTCGAGGGGAAATCTGCCGGCCGACAAAGTAATTCAGAGGTTGTGTTCTGCTCAGCGTTGAACATACCGGGTTGCCCACAATTAAAATTAGGCGGCAGGACGCTTGCCTGCCGCCTAATTGCATTACTTGACTATCACTTCATCCGAGAACATGAAAGATGGACTTCCTGCTCCCGGATGTCCGGCGGGCAGGGGACCGGGATATACTCCGATAACCTGAATGTATCTCGTCTTCGCGTCTGTAAAGTGCGCGGCGAATTCGTGTATGACCGTGCCGTGTATCTCAGGACTTATCGTGTTCTGTATGTCGGCCACCTGATGGAAGTCTGTACCATTATCGGAAAAGAGTACTCTCACATCTTTTGGCAGGAGAATCCAACCGTAACTGTTTTGAAAGAAGCGTATCCCGACCTTTCTGATGCTCGTCTCTTTTTTCATATCTAGGATTATGTTCACGTTCTGGCCCTGGTATCCTTGCCAGCGACCGTCATGGATGTTCATACCACCGAGGACTCCGTCCACGAGTGCGGAATCGCCACCGGCAGCGTAAGCCGGGTCGTATGAGCTATATCTAGATTCGAGCTTGTACAACTTCCCGATTGCCTTATCGACAAGCACGTAAGCGTGGGCGGTTTCCACAACCTGTCCGTATTCCTCGACGCCTGCGCGGATGGGAGTAGAGTGGTCGATGGCGAAGGGCCCAGTGTAAATCTTAGCGCCGAGCGTTGGCGATGTATTGTCCGTCGTGTAATAGATCGGTCTGTCGTTAAATACCGTGCTCAGGGCGATGATTCTCTTTCCGTTCACGACATCGCTTGAAGGCGTGATGATGACCGTCTTATCGAGATTGATGAGGCTCTTGCCCAATTGGTCATATCTGTGGAGTATTTTATTTAGCCACCATGTACGGTTTTCCTGGCCCCAGAGTCTGACGTATTCCATTTTAAGACTATGCAATCTGTCTAATAGAGGATTGATCTCGCTTCTAATCACCGCTAGCGACACTGAATCTCGGTTAATCATCGCCTGCCTTAGCCTTATTCCGAAAATATTCTTTCTCGTCTCAAACTCCACCCTTCTCGCGGCGAAGATCGTGTAATCCAAAGTGCCGGCATTTCTTTTCGCGGCCTCTTTCTCATTCATAAGCTCTTCGAGGACGCGTTCCGCGGCAGAACCTGCCGCGAGATTGTTTGTAGCGTTCGAGTCGTTGGCTTCCAGCGCCGTAAAATCGAGAGGCTCTTTCCAAAAACCCGGGTCGCTGAGAATATTTCTAACTGGGTAATTGCGAATCGAATCGAGCTGGAAAAATGTCTGGGCAACGGAATCGGCCGGGTTGCCGTAGAAAATCGCGTTGAATGAGTCTTCGAAACGCGACAACCGCGCTTGCAGATAGCTGTCGGCCGCCGCGCCGCTATCTGGTGGCGCGGGTTTCCACGAGCACTCGGCTCCCCAAATCATGCCGAACCAGTTATAGTTGAAGAAATTTTCGCCGTCATCGTCCCATGCCGTGTTGAGCATTCCCATAGCGCCGAACTTCGCGCCGTCCCGGACGAAATTTGAAATGTTGACGACTGCGCTCTGCATGCTGGGCCATATCTGGCTCCAGCATCCGACTCCGGGTGAAACCATGAATCTGAATCCGTCGTTCACGAAGGGTCTTATCATCCCGTCGAAACTCTTCGCGGGGCTGTAATTCCACGGAAGCATGACGATGTCCTTTGGTAGCATTCCGACGATTGAGGTATCCTCGTCGGCGATGTCACCCCACATCAGTATCGTCTTGTGATAAGGTTTCAGAAGATCGTAAACTTTGTTTATGTGGTCAGCGTAGACGGTTCCGATCCCGAGGCTGTCAACGAGCGCTTTCGATTTGCCCATACCGAGGTCGAAAGTCTCGTCACAATTAATGTTGAAAAACTTGCTGGAGTAAGCCGGGACGATTTCGGAATAGACTTTCGATAGGAACTGATATGTTTGCGGTACGACGGGACAGAGAACGTTTTCCGTCTCACGCATCTTGTAATAGAAAGGGTCGCTTAGGGTATTGTACATGTGGCCGAAGGATTGGAGGTTTCCGACGAGCTGTATGTGGTAAGGTGCCGCGTACGCGGTCAGCTCTTTTACCTGGTCCGCTGTCAAACCGTCTTGCGGCGCTAGATCGGGGTATGCTTTCAGTTTGAAAATGTTTTCAGTGTAGAGTGTGAAGAAGTTCAGCTTATACTCGGCGAGCTTTCTTACCTCCTTTTTGAGGAGCGCCATCGTCGGGATTGGGCCTCGGCTTATGTCATCCATCCATCCTCGATATTCTAGCGTCGGCCAGTCGGTTATCGTAAGGCAGGGGATCTGGTCGCCCACGCGATTGGCCCGGATGATTTGTTTTAGTGTCTGAACCCCGTAGAAGATCCCCGTCGACGTGTTAGCCGCGACGAGCACTCTATCCTTGGAGATATTCAGTATATATCCCTGTTCGCCAAGCGAGTCAGGAATCGCGATACTTAAATCGCGCAGTTCGCGGCCGATCGCAGGGTCATCCTTGATGTCGCCCAGAACAAAACTTTGACCCGCGAATCTCGCCGCGGTCTCGAGTTTGATGTTAAGATCGGTCTGCACCTCGCTGGCGAGCTGCGCGGCGGAGAACTTGTCCGCGTCATTGGAAGGGCGGGTAAGCACAATCTTATCCGAAGCTGATATTGTAAATGTCCCCTTGTGAATAGAAACGTACCTGGGAGTGGGGATCAATAACAGCTGCTTTTGCGTCGGTACAGCCTGACCAGTACTTGTAACATTTGCCGCTGCCGGCTGCATGGCGACGATTATTGAAAAGAGGAGCATTGCAAAGAAGAGTGAGAATCTGGAGAGAAGAGTATTGTGGTACATGTCAGAACCTCGAAGATTAAGATGAATTGTCCGTTCAATATAGTAGATTAATCGAAAAGACTGAATAACCGAACGGAACTTTGATATGATGAAGAATGGAAAGACCGGGGGCGACTTTACGAAAGCGGAGCTCAACTTGCTAAGACGGTTCAGAAAACCTCATGACATTCAGAGGTTTCTCAACGGCATTAGTTACGATGAAGTGCCTGGCACAAGTTCTCCGAAGATAGTTATGGAAGAGGGGAAGGCGAACTGCTTCGAGGGGGCGCTCTTTGCCGCCGCGGCGTTGAGGATGCTCGGTCGTCGACCTTTGATAGTCGACATGATCGCGCGTAACGACGATGATCATGTGATAGCGATCTTCAAGGAGGGGAGATGTTACGGCGCCGTGGCGAAATCAAATACGACAATGCTCAGGTACCGGGACCCGGTGTTCAGGAGCATTAGAGAGCTGGCGATGTCGTATTTCCCGTTCTATTTCAACGTAAAAGGGGAGATGACGCTCCGGAGTTTTTCAAATCCGGTTGACCTCTCGCGCTTCGACAGGCAGAATTGGGTTACGACAGAGGAAAATCTCGATTACATCGGGGATTACTTAAACGATGTCAGACATCACGAGGTTTTGGACAACGGAATGAGGAAGCGTCTCGCAAACGCGGACGACGACATAGTAAAAATGTGTTTCAGCGGAGCGGTCGCCGGGGGGGTATACAAACCGAAATAGTCGAGGGTGTCAGAACCGGAGGGTAAAGGTGGTCTCTTTTTCCGGGCTCGAGATTACCGTTATGCTCCCCTTGTGCGCGCGCATTATCTGGCGCGAGAGGCTCAACCCTATGCCTGATCCTTCCTTACGCGTCGTGAAAAAGGGAATGAATATCTTGTCATGAAGTTCTTCGGGGATCCCATGTCCATTATCGATCACCTGTATCAAGGTCCCGCCGCGGTTGTCAGTTTTTGCGACCAGTCGTATTTCCGGTGTAGGGCGGTTTGCTAGGGCGCCGATCGAGTTCATGATGAGATTTATCACAACCTGTTCAATCAGATCAGGATCTGCGCTGAGCTCGAGTTCCTTCGGACTTACAGTGGCGGAGAAGCTGATCCCCCTCTTCTCAAAACGATCGGCAAAGAGTTTTTGTATACGCGCGAAGAGATCGTCTATTTTAACTGTCTGGAAATTCGGCGTAGGAATTCGCGTAAGATTTCTGTAATCGTCGACGAAATGGAGAAGCCCCTGGCTGCGCTTGGAGATCGTATCAAGGGCGCCTTTAACATCGTTCAGGGGCTCAGCGGCCTCCTCGGTTCCATCATCCGTATTCGACGCGACGGTATTTGCGATATCTCTGCTGGATTCCTTCATTATCCCTTCGAGGAGAGAGCTGGCCGTTGACGACAGAGAAATAATCGGCGTTACTGAGTTCATTATTTCGTGAGTAAGTACTCTGATGAGATTTTGCCATGCCTGCATCTCCCGTTCTTCGAGCTCGTTCTGAATATTTGCCAAGGATACGAGTTTGTATTGCTTACCCTGCATCTTGAATTCGGTCGCGTAAATAGATATTTGAAACAGCTCGTTGTCGCTGATGTATTTTGCTAGCAGGCTCTCGCCGGCCTTGATTCCCTCGAGAACGCCAACTAGCTGCGTGCTGGTTCCTCTAAGCTCGGAAATGTTGTGGACGCCGTCTACCCTTAGCAACTTTTTGGCGGCTGTGTTAATGAGCTCCAGGTTGCCGTCAGGGGTAAAAGCCATTAGACCGATTCCTACGTGTTGTACCACAATTTGCAAGTACCGGTATTGTTCTTCTTTCTCCCCACGTGTTTTCCTGAATTGCTCGATCACTTTCGAGAAGGCGTTGTTAAGTTCTTCGAAGGAGGATCCTTTGACAGTGGGACGGAAACTCTGTGAGAAGTCCGAGTACCTGATGGAGTCAAAGAATCTTGCGATGTCGCGGTTGGTCTTTTGAACGTATTGGACGAGGAGGTAAAATTGCGCAATGACAAGGAGAGCGACGATGAGCGGGGTAGCCACGAACGATGTGTTGGTAATGAGATATATGAGAAGAAAAACACTCAGGCATAAGATGATGGTCCGCGTGAAGACCGCTACACTGAAGCGTTTCAATACCATCCGAAATTCGTTTTTCTCTTTAGTGGCTCGGATTGTCGCATGGCAAACCATTTCGGCATTGTTTGGCGTGTGTCTTTATTTCTGTGCAACTGTTTCCTACTAAAGCCCATACTTTTCAAGCCTTCTGTAGAGCGCTGCGCGCGTTATGCCGAGTTCTTTTGCCGCCCTTGTCAGGTTCCCATCATGTTTGCTCACTGCCTTAATTATAAGAAGTTTCTCGGCTTCTTCGAGTTGGTAATTGTTGAAGGGGATTATCTCAACTTGGTTGCTACCGGGGGACAAATGGAGATCGTTTGCGGTAAGTGTCTCAGAGTCGTTGAGTATGATTATCCTCTCAATCAAGTGCTGAAGTTCCCGGACGTTCCCGGGCCAATGATACCAGCGAAGCTGCTTCGCAGCTTCTTCGTCGAGTCGTTTTACCGGTTTGCCGTATTTCTGTGAGTACATCCGGATGAAATGATCTGCGAGAAGAGGAATGTCGTCGGCCCGGTTCCTGAGCGGGGGAAGCTGAATTTCGACGGTGTTTATCCGGTAAAGGAGGTCCTGCCTGAACTGGTTTTCCGATCTAAGTTCTTCAGAAGGAAGGTTAGTCGCGCAGATGAGCCTGATGTCGATCGGATTCGGCATATTCGCACCTAGTCTGGTGACCTGTCTGTTCTGAAGCACAGTCAGAAGTTTCACTTGGAGATTTTTCGTGAGATTTCCGATCTCGTCCAGAAAGAGCGTGCCACCTGAAGCAGTCTCGAAACGACCGGCTTTGTCTTCTTTCGCGTCGGTGAAGGCGCCCTTCACATGCCCGAACAACTCGCTCTCAAAGAGACTTTCGCTGAGCGAGCCGACGTCTACACTGAGGAAAATGTTTTCGCTGCGTTTGGATTTTCTATGAATGGCCCGGGCCACCAACTCTTTGCCGGTGCCGTTCTCGCCGACGATGAGGACATTGGCGTCTGTGGCAGCAACCTTCTTTATCGTGCTGAAGACTCTTTGCATCTCATCGGACGCGCCGATGATTTCCTGAAACTGGCTGTCGAGATCGCTTGTGAGTTGCTTCTGCTTTGAGAGGAGGACTTCAATTTCGCGTTTGGATTCGCTGAGCTTCATTGCCGATGAAATTGTGGCGAGGAGCTTTTCGTTTTGCCACGGCTTCAATACGAAATCCGTCGCTCCTTCTTTGATGGCCTTTACGGCCATCTCGATATTTCCGTATGCCGTAATGAGTACCACGACAGCAGAGTGGTCTATCTGTAATATTCGTTTTAGCCATTCGAATCCCTCCGTCCCGCTCGTCGCGTCTCCGGAGAAATTCATGTCGAGGAGGATGACATCGTACCGCTCATCCCTGAGAATAGATGAAATCTGTTTCGGATCTTTTTCCGTTCTGACGATTGAGTAGTGTTGCTTCAGAAGAAGCCGCGCCGAGTAGAGTACGTCTTCGTCGTCGTCGATTATAAGAAGCTTGCCGGTCTGATTGGCCATGAACTTTGGATCTCGGTGTTTTTGTTATTTTAGGTAATCGGGAACAGGGAAAACGGTGGAACGGAGAATGAGTAGACGTGTGCGTAGCCCATGTTCTGTCCTAAATGTTCTGACGTAAATGCACAGCCCATCTTACGTGTTTTTCGTCTTCCGGACTGGCTCGTCCCTCCGTTAGAAGCCGCGTGTTCTAGTCTCAATCAACTTACATAATACGGAGGATACCTTTCTGCACCGGTCGATCAGCTCTCTTCCTGTTTCTTTCTCAATTATCATTAGTTCCATTGCGAAGTAAATTTGAGTCGTGGGCTCTCCTGATGATCCCTTCGAAACGTAAAGCAAAAAAAGAACTCCTTGTTGGTTTGCCGTTCGAAACGCTCAGCGATATTGGAAGGATTCGATACAGACGACCTGCAGATTTGATCTCTCAAAGAAAAGTCCCTGCAGTTTTTGAGACGCTTGTGGATATCCGCCGTTAATCTCATTCCTTCCTGCCACACTTCCAAGTCCTCGAAGTCTTCGATCTTTCCACCCATGGTACAGCCCTCCTGATTTTAACTGGGAGAATAAGGATCGATAATATATTCCGTTTTTCCGTTCTCGATTTTTCCGTTTTTCGCTCTTTTCCGTTCGTTTCCGGACGCCACTGTCCGATTCCGAACACTCGTAACTTCACATTATTTGACGAAACATTCAAATTTATTCAAAAAGACAGGAATCTTCACTGTACCTCCTGACAGTTTGAGGGCACACCGGTTGTACTTCTATTAGCATAATCATAAGTTCATTAAACTGCCAGCAGTTCAGCGAGAAGGAATTCACTTGGACAGGAAGATCGAAAAGAAGCCATTCTACAAGAGGATGCGATTCTGGATATACGCGAGCGGAGTCGCTCTGTTCATCGTATTGATAGCGATGATAATCGCGGACAGCGGATCCAAACTGAATGTCGACGCGGATAAGATAACGATCTCAACGGTGAGGGAAGGGGACTTTCAGGAGTTCATACCGGTAACCGGGACCGTCATGCCAAAGACCTCGTATTACCTTGACGCGATCCAGGGGGGCATCGTGGAGGCGAAATATGTAGAAGAGGGAGCGATTGTCAGGAAAGGCGAGAAACTCCTGAAACTTTCCAACACCAATGTTCAATTGAACGCACTTCAGCAGGAAACGTTTGCTTATCAGCAGATAAACGACGCGCGGAACACTCGTTTACAGATTCAGGAGAACAGCATCTCGCTCCAGAATGCTCTCGTAAACGCGGTATATCAGCTGACCAACTATAAAGAGATCTTCGAGCGCCAGAAGAAGATGTACGAACGGAAACTCATCTCCGTGCAGGACTATGAACTGGCATACAATAATTATCATCAGGCGCTTGAGCAGGAAGATTTGTCGCGTAGAAACTTCGAGCAGGATTCACTACTCGGTGTATCTCAGATATCGCAAATTGCTTCCTCGATCACTAGGATGGAACAGAATCTGCGATTGATAAGAGAGACGATCGACAACCTCACCGTTAAGGCGCCGATCACTGGTCAACTTACTTCTCTGAACGCCGAGATTGGTCAATCGAAAAGTCCGGGAGACCAGCTCGGGGTAATCGACGCGCTCGATGGGTTCAAGGTGAGAGCCGATATCGATGAGTTCTACATTGCGCGTGTCGTGAGTGGATTGCACGCGACGGTAACGATAAATGACAGCGACTTCAAACTAATAGTGACGAAAGTCTATCCTGAAGTTACGAGTGGGAAGTTTCAGGTTGACATGAACTTTTCGGGGAGAGTCCCCGATGGAATAAGAAGAGGGCAGACGCTACAGATAAGGCTTCAGCTAAGCGAACGGACGAAAGCATTGCTGTTGCCACGAGGCGGCTTCTACCAGACGACGGGCGGACAGTGGGTGTTTCTCCTCAATAGTTCGGGGGACCTCGCGGTGAAAAGAAACATCAGTATTGGCCGACAGAATCCGGATTACTTCGAGGTCTTAAGCGGACTGAGGCCAGGCGACAGGGTCGTGACATCGTCGTATGATAACTTCGGAAATGTGAAGGAACTGGTGATAAAGTAATGAAAAGGAGAACGGAACACGGAACAAGGAACACGAACATTATAAAGCCGTCACGGGACATTTGTGAATGGGAAAATGCAACTAGAGAATTCAGAGGCGTAACATGGGTAAGCATATTGGAAGCTTTGAGGATCTTGAAGTCTGGAAAGAAGGAATGGGATTGGCAAAAGAAATTTATGGCCTTCTAAGAAACTGCAAGGACTATTCACTCCGGGATCAAATTCATCGCGCCGTTGTATCGGTGCCGTCAAACATCGCGGAAGGATTTGAGCGGCAAACAAATAAGGAGTTTATCCAATTTCTTTACATTGCTAAGGGTTCGTGCGGCGAGCTTCGAACTCAGCTATATCTGGCCATTAATCTACAAATCATCACCGATGAAACTGGCTCTCTCTTGATTGATAGGTGCAGGAAAATTTCATCGATGCTCTTCAACTTGATTAAGACTAGAAAAGACAAATTTTGAGAATATGGGAACACGGGACATCGGAAGCAGCACAAAATTGGGCTGCCGTGGTCCGATCTGCGTTCTCCGTGTCCCCGCTTAAAGAAAGGACAAAGCCATCATGATTCGGACCGTCAATCTCAAGAAGCTTTACACAACCGAGGAAGTCGAAACCACTGCCCTCGATAACGTCAACCTCGATATCAAGGAGAAGGAGTTTGTTGCGATCATGGGGCCGTCAGGTTGCGGAAAGTCGACGCTCCTTAACCTACTCGGCATGCTCGACAACCCCAGCGACGGCGAATATTACTTTCTGAATGAGGAGGTATCGAAATACACAGAACGTCAGCGCGCAAACATCAGGAAGCGAAACATCGGGTTTGTATTTCAGAGCTTTAACCTGATCGATGAACTGACAGTATTTGAAAATGTCGAGCTGCCGCTTCTCTATCTCGGCATTTCAGCATCGGAGAGGAAGAAGATGGTGGAAGATGTTCTTGAACGCATGCAGATAATGCATCGCAGGGACCATTTCCCACAGCAGTTGTCCGGTGGTCAGCAGCAGCGCGTCGCGGTCAGCAGGGCCGTTGTCGCGAAGCCGGCGCTCATACTTGCAGACGAGCCGACTGGTAACCTCGATTCCGCCAACGGGGAGGAGGTCATGAACATACTTACGCAGCTTAACGATGGCGGCACGACTATCATCATGGTGACACATTCGCCTCATGATTCAGAGTTCGCTCACCGCATTATACATCTTTTCGACGGGCATGTGGTGACGGAGAATTATAAAGAGAAGTTTCACGTGTAGGCCGCATTGCGCATAGCGCATAGAGCAGAGCGCGAAGTAACAGCTGGTTCGCGCTTAATGCTATGCGATTTGTGCGCTTACAGGAAAAGTCGAGTTTATTCACAAGCTTCAAAGGAGGGGGCGATGAAATTCAGATTCCAGGACCTTCAGATCTGGCAATTCGCGATCGAGCTTTCTGATGACCTTCTGGACATCGCGGATGATTTGGAGAGGAAGAAACTGTTTAGGTTCGCGGAGCAGCTAAGGGGAGCTACTATGAGCATGAGCAACAACATCGCAGAGGGATCTGGCTCTTCTTCGCCCAGAGACTTCAGAAACTTTCTGGCAATCGCAAGAAAATCAACTTTCGAGAATGCCAACATCCTTATAATCCTGAACCGGCGGAGACACCTGGCGCAGGATAAACTGAACGATCTCCTTGACAAGCTCGATAAGGAATGTAGGATGATTACAAATTTTAAGAAAACCCTATAGTACTCAAAGACCGCGGCGCGAAGTGCGGACGAAGCGGGGAACCGCGCCACGCGCTCTTTGGTCAGCGCCTTGCCAGTAACCTGGAGAAAGAAAATGATTAAACTCAGTGCCATCGAGAAGTATTTCGCCAACAAGGCCATGAAGACCTACGTTTTGAGAAACATCAGCCTTGAAGTGAAACAGGGCGAGTTCGTTTCCGTCATGGGTCCGTCAGGATCAGGGAAAACGACGCTTCTGAACATCGTAGGTATGCTGGATGCTCCGTCGAACGGCGAGTATTATTTCCTTGATGAGCCTGTCCACAAGATGAACGAGAAGAAGCTGACTGAGCTCCACAAGACCTACATAGGCTTCGTATTTCAGAGCTACCACCTCATAGATGAGTTGACAGTCTACGAGAATCTTGAGATACCTCTTCTGTATCAGAAGGTGAGCGGGAACGACAGGAAGGGAAGGGTAGCCGAAATCTTGGACAGGTTCAACATAGTCGCCAAGAAAGACTTGTTTCCGAACCAGCTTTCCGGCGGGCAGCAGCAGCTTGTCGCGATCGCGAGGGCGGTCATCGCTCAACCCAAACTGATACTTGCCGACGAACCTACGGGCAACCTCCATTCGGAACAGGGCACAGAAATCATGGAGCTGTTGAAGGAGTTGAACAGGCAGGGTACTACGATAATTCAGGTTACTCACTCCGAGACAAACGCCGCGTATGGAAACAGAATCGTCAGGCTGAAAGATGGATGGATCGAAAAGGAATAATGCAAAGAGCATGGCGTATAGCGCGGAACCTCCACTGAGAATTCGTGAGAGGATCGCTCCATGCCTTTTGCGCAATGCGCAGGGAGGGAGGTCTGATGCTTAGGAATTACCTTCAAGTCGCCCTGAGAAATCTCAGGAACTCGAAATCATACTCCGTCATCAACGTCGTCGGCCTCGCCGTAGGCATAGCCTGTTTTATAATAATTGCGCTCTTCGTGCGAGATGAGCTGGGCTATGACAGGTACAGCAAGAACGTGGATCAAGTTTACAGGCCAGGTTTCACAGCGACTTTCCACGGTCGCGAGATCGAGTCAGCCATGAGCCCGGCCCCGATGGGACCGACGGTCTTTCAGGATTTTCCAGAAGTCGCGACGTATGCCAGGCTCCATTATGAAGGAGGTACTTTAGTCAGGTATGACAACAAAACATTCGTGAACCAGCAGCTGATCTGGGCCGACTCTACCGTATTCGGTGTCTTCACGCTGCCATTTGTGGCCGGCAACCCCAGGACAGCTCTTGATCGGCCGAATACGCTTGTAATCACCGAGTCTGCCGCCAGGAGGTATTTCGGACAGGATAGCCCAATCGGGAAGATACTGGATGTGGGAAACGGCAGTAAGTATATAGTCACTGGGGTGATAAAGGACATCCCAAGAAACTCGCATTTCCACGCGGACCTTCTCGGATCGCTTTGCACTTTGAAAGACAGCAGAAATCCGAACTGGATGAGCAACAACTACTACACTTATTTCCTATTGAAGAAGGGGGCCGACGCGAAAGAATTCAGGCGCAGACTCAACCGGGAACTGGTCGATCATGCCGGTCCACAGGTAAAGGCCGTCACCGGAGTATCGATCGAGCAATTCCTCGCCGCTGGCAACAGAGTCGGGTACAACCTGCAGCCGCTGAAATCGATACATCTGTACTCGCATGTCGATTACGAGCTGGAACAGAACGGAAGCATTTCCACTGTATATGTCTTCTCGACGATAGCCATCGCGATCCTTCTAATCGCTTGCATAAATTTCGTGAACCTCGCCACTGCGAGATCCGAGAAGCGAGCGAAGGAAGTGGGAATCAGGAAGACGCTCGGGTCGCCTCGTTCTCACCTGATCTGGCAGTTCATAGCGGAGTCAGTGATGATGAGCGGAGGGTCAGTCATAATTGCTGTGGGTATCGTGGAACTCCTGCTCCCGGTTTTTAACAATGTCGCGGGCAAGCAACTGAGTCTCGATCTCCTCTCCAATGCGTGGTCGATCCCTCTCCTGGTAGCGCTTGCGGTCGCCGTAGGTGTGGCAGCGGGAACGTATCCGGCACTTTATCTATCATCATTTCATCCTATCGATGTGTTTAAATCCAATAAAAGACGAGGGGGAAGTGGCTCGTATCTACGGAATGCGCTTGTGGTATTCCAGTTTACCGTCTCAATCGCTCTATTCATCGGGACATTGGTGATCTTCGACCAGCTAAAGTATGTCCGGACGAAAGATCTTGGTTTCGACAAGGAAGAAAGTGTTGTGATTTATCGGGCTGATGACTTGGGCGCTCAGATACAATCCTTCGAAAACGATCTCAGACAGAACGGAAATATTATTAGCTTGACAAACTCCACCGGTGTTCCGGGAGACCAGTACAGTGACAGCGGATTCTGGCTTGAAGGAACCGGTGCGGAAAGGCTTATTGATCTAAGAGTCATAAGGACGGATGTCGACTTCGCGAGGACCTACAGGCTTCAAATGGCAGGTGGGAGATATTTGTCTGCGCAACACCCTTCTGACAGCGACGCAGTGGTAGTCAACCAGGAAGTTGCAAAAGCTTTCGGAGTGAAGGACATCGTGGGAAAGTACCTGGTCCTGCCGGGAGAAACGAGGGCGGAGCAGAAGAGACTGCAGGTGGTCGGGGTCATTAAAGATTTCAATTATCATTCTCTTCATGAGCCGATTCGGCCTTTGGTTATGGGACTTCTGCCCGAAGCAGGTTCTCCCGGGCCATATATTACAGTCCGGCTTGCGCCCGGAAATCATCTGAGCACGATCTCATATATCGAAAGAGCATGGAAGAAATACGCGGGCAATGAAGAATTCAATTTCAATTTCCTAGACGACAAATTGCAGAAGCTTTACTCGGCGGATCAGCGAACCAGCAAGATTGCCGGGGCATTTTCAATACTTGCGATCTTCATTGCCTGTCTCGGTCTGCTGGGGCTGGCCGCGTTCGTCACCGAACAAAGGACAAAGGAAATAGGGATCCGGAAGGCCCTCGGCGCATCCGTGCCGGAAGTAGTGGCACTCCTGTCTGCGCAATTTGCCAAATGGGTATTGATTGCGAATGTGATCGCATGGCCCTTGGCTTATCTGATCATGAACAAGTGGCTACAAAACTTTGCATACAGAACTGACCTCACTGTCTGGATCTTTATCTCGTCGGGCTGTATCGCACTCGCCATAGCAATTCTTACCGTTGGTCTGCATGCTGTGAAAGCGGCAACTGCAAATCCGGTGGAAGCACTTCGATATGAATAAACACGTTTGGCGCATAGGGCAAAGGGCAGAGCGCGGACTACAGCATGCTGTGCTCCATGCTCTATGCGCTTTGCGCAAGTCATAGGGAGGCAGGGCATGCTGAGTAATTATTTTAAAGTCGCAGTGAGAAACTTGCTGAGGAACAAGCTCTTTTCGATCATCAACATTGCCGGGCTCGCGGTCGGAATCGCCAGCTGTCTCGCCATTCTCACTTTTGTTCGAGACGAGTTCAGCTACGACAAGTTCAACAAGAACTCGGATCGGATTTACCGCGCAGCCTTCGCCGTCAGGGTCAACGGCCACGGTTTCAGCGGGCCGGCAAGCCCTGCGCCTCTCGGACCTCAAGTCGCGCACGATGTGCCGGATGTGGTGGCCTACACGCGCTTGTATCTCGCGGGCTCTCACACCGTGGCGTACAACAACAAAGCTTTCAACGAGGAGAAATTCTTCTGGGCTGATTCCACAATCTTCGACGTTTTCACTATCCGGGTAATCGAAGGAGATCCAAAGACGGCTCTAACGCAACCTAACACGATAGTTATGAATCAGTCGACTGCCCTCAAATACTTCGGCAAGGAAAACCCGCTCGGCAAAGTCGTCACAGTCGACAGACAGAATGACTATGTGGTAACCGGCGTATTCAAAGACTTCCCCCGGAATTCACATTTCCATCCCGATTTCATCGCATCACTCACAACACTGGCCGACAGCCGGAACACAGCCTGGCTGACGAATAATTACTACACATACTTTCTCCTTCGAAGCGGTACGAATCTTGGAAATTTCCAAGGCAAGATTGAGCAGGAGGTGACAGATCATGTAGCCTCACAACTAAAAGAGTTCACCGGCACTTCTTACAAAGATTTCATGGCGGCCGGGAACAGATATGGGTTCAGACTCCAGCCTTTGACTTCAATTCACCTTACATCGCCATTCGGTGAAATAGAGCCGGGTGGTTATGCCCCACTGGATTATGTTTTCATTGCAATAGCGATCGCGATATTGCTGATTGCCACGATCAACTTCGTCAATCTCGCAACTGCGAGGTCGGCGAAACGGGCGAAGGAAGTTGGGGTGAGGAAATCGCTGGGGGCACACCGTTCTCGTCTCTTAGGGCAATTCCTGGCTGAGTCGATTCTGATGACGGCGATTTCGGTAGTCATGGCGGTTGTAATTATCGAACTCTTCCTTCCACTTTTCAGCGACATCGTCGGCAGGAAGATGGGCTTCGATCTTTTTGCCGATCCGCTCCTGGTACCGGTCCTTGTCGGCTTTATCGTTGTAGTCGGCATAGTTGCCGGTATCTATCCCGCTTTTTATTTGTCGTCTTCCGGTTCGTCCATCGCGCTAAGGTCAGGCGCGACTGAGGGCAGACGGAAGTCCAGGTTGCGGAATGCGCTGGTTGTATCTCAGTTTGCAGCGTCGATAATCCTGATTATAGCAACACTGGTCATCTATTCTCAGATGGGATATGTCAAGACTGCAAACATCGGATTTCAAAAGGCTGGCCTTCTCGTCTTGAACGGGGCGGATCATCTCTCGGGACAATTTCAATCGTTCATGCGCGAGCTTGGTGGGAACAAGAATGTCATGAGCCTCAGTAACTCATCCGCAGTACCAAGTCACCTGAGCGGCAACCATGCCTACCGACTCGAGGGTTCTGGAAGTGAGCAGCCGGAGAACACGTGCGTGTTGGTTTCCGATAATGAGTTTGCAAAAACGTATCAGCTGAAAATGGCGGAAGGAAGATTCTTCTCGGCGGAGCATCCTTCGGACACGGGTGCAGTTGTGGTCAACGAAACGTTGGCGAAATTCTACGGTATAAAAAACATGATTGGAAGACGCATTCTCTTTCCAGGTCCGAGACCGAAAGAATGGGTGCCGTTTAACATTATCGGTGTAGTGAAGGATTTCAATTATGCCTGGCTGCACGAGCCGATAAGGCCGCTGGCGATAATTCTCCCACGCTATGATGGCTATGTAGGAAGTTGTGTTACGGCTCGACTGGCGCCCGACAATCAGCCAAATGGAATTGCGGCAATCCAGAGCGCGTGGAAGAAGTATGCAGGCAATGAGCCGCTCAACTATTCGTTTCTAGATGAAGATTTGCACCAACTGTACTCTCTCGATTTCAAAACTGAAGAGATTGTCGGCTTGTTTTCGGCGCTGGCAATAATCATAGCATGCCTCGGCCTATTTGGGCTGGCTGCGTTTACAACAGAGCAGCGGACAAAAGAGATCGGGATCAGAAAAGTTCTGGGAGCTTCGGCGCCGGAAGTGACGAAGTTGCTTTCGCTACAATTTGCGAAGTGGGTTTTGATAGCGAACATTGCCGCGTGGCCGCTCGCGTACCTGCTCATGAGTAAGTGGCTCAGCCTGTTCGCTTACAGGACGAGCTTGAGTCCGTGGCTCTTTGTCGCATCCGGTGCGCTTGCGCTAGTCATCGCGCTTGTCACCGTCAGCTCACATGCGATCAAAGCCGCGACGGCAAATCCGGTTGAGGCGCTACGATATGAGTAGCGCCGAAATCCTGCATTGCGGGATCGAATCTCTGAGGTATGAGTGATGACGCAAAGCACAGAGTGTAACGGCAAGAGCGCGCCACGCTCTTTGCGCTCTGTGAACTAAAACCTGGAGTGAGTGATGCTAAAGAACTACTTCAATACAGCGTTTAGAAACCTCTACCGAAACAAGTTGTATGCTTCGGTAAGTGCGCTCGGCCTTGCCATGGGGCTGGCGGCTTGCATCCTGGCGATACGTTACCTGGCTTATGAGCTCAGCTTCGACAAATGGCCTGATTCCAGCAGAACCTATGAAGTTGTCAGCGTTCAGAACCCTGGTGGTCATGTAACTGAACAAGGCAATACACCGCCTGGACTAGCGACCGCGATGCGAGAGGATATCCCTGGGATAGAAACTTCCACTGCGTTTTTGATTCGTACTCTCCCTGTCCGCTGGCGCGAACACGATATCTTTCCCGAGAGATTCTGCGTGATCGATTCGAGTTTCAGGTTTATTTTTCCGATGCAGTATGTCAAAGGAAGTGCCCTGACTTCCCTGAAGGACCACAATTCGGTTGTAATCACTCAAAAACTCGCCGCGAAGCTCTTTGGCACCGAAGAACCGATAGGGAAAGTAGTTGCCATAAACGGACATGACTGCATTGTGAGAGGCTTAATAAGAAACCTGCCGGAAATTTCAAGCTTCTCGTTCGACGGTATTCTTTCCAGACAGAACAAAGCTTCCTACCCGTTCGATGACAACCTGAGCTGGATGCGTTTTGCCGACATTCTCACTTTCGTCAAGCTAATAAGCCCGAGTGATATCGGAAGTGTTTCGGCCAAACTCCCCGGCTTTGTCAAGGCTACCGGAGGATCGCCGGACTTTGAAAGTCTCAAATTACTCCCTCTCCGGAAAATCCATTTTGCCACATATCTTTCGCCGCTGGTCTCAACGTACGAAATCAAATACCTGTATATCTTCTCTCTCCTGGCATCGCTTGTTCTTGCTGTATCGGTCTTCAACTTCGTTGGAATAAACATCACGGTGCTCGCCAGGCGAACTAAAGAGATCGGCATTCGCAAGGTCACCGGAGCGACAAGGCGTGATCTGACTGTGCAATTCCTGGTTGAAAACGTTTTTCTCACGATAATAGCTTTTGCATCAGCCATCTGCATCGCCGAATTAGCTTCTCACTGGTTCGACTCGATGCTCGGCCTGGCCGGTGGGCCTAACATTTCAATACTGAACTCCACGACCTTCATTCTGCTACTCTGCGTTCTGCTGTTCGATGTAGTCTTGAGTGTATATGCGACGAGGATTCTGGCATCAGCGAAAATCAATTTACTCGTGCAGGGGGAGAACGATAGGTTCAGGTTGAAGAGATGGGTCCGCGAAGTTCTGATCACGAGCCAGTTCGCGATCGCCGCCTTTCTGATCATTTGTACCCTCGTCGTGGTTTCTCAAATGAATTTCATCAGCCATAAGAATCTTGGATTCGACAAGCGCGACTTGTTGTTGGTCGATAACGCCGGGACGCAAAGCCACGCGGAGATTCTGAAGAATACTCTTCTGGAAAATCTGGATGTTCTCGACGTATCCGAGACAAGGTGGCTGTTGACGACGGGGTACTACCTTGGAGTGTCGATGGAATTCGATAACGGCCATCGGCCGATAACCTTGCATTTCGTTCAGGTCGATCAGAATTTCGTCCCGACTCTGGGCCTCGAACTCGTCAGAGGGAGGAATTTCAATCCCCTGGTTCCATCCGATTCGGGGGCGGCCATTGTGAATGAGGAAACACTGCGAGAGTTGAATATCTCTCATCCGTTCCGTGATTCAATTAGATTTGGCGGCGAGGCTTTCAAAGTTGTCGGGGTCGTCAGGGATTTCAATTACTCGTCGCTGAGAAATCACGTCGAACCGTTTGTATTTCAATTTGCGAATGCCGATCCTCCATCGCTTGCCGTCAGGATCAGGAAAGGGAAGGCAGAGAACGTTCTGAGTTATTTGCGGGAGGAGTGGAAAGAGATAAATCCGGATAAAGATCTCAAGTACTCTTTCCTTGACCGGGATTTGAACAAGCTATATGTCAGTGACGACCGGATGCTCGATGCGCTGCTTTCCGGCTCACTAGTCGCCATTCTGATTTCATTGATGGGGATATTCGCGCTTTCATCGTTCCTGACCGAAACGAAAACGAAAGAGATCGCTGTCAGGAAAGTCCTCGGCTCATCTGTACGAGGAATAATCGGTCTACTTTCTTTCGATTTCATGCGTGTAGTGCTGATCGCGAACGTTGTGGCCTGGCCTGCCGCGTACCTTGTAATGAGAGAATGGCTGCAGGAATTTGCATACAGAATAGGGATTGACTTATGGATTTTCCCGATCGTGAGTCTTTTGATGATTACCCTGGCGTTGTTGACGGTCCTGCTCCGTGTACTTAGGACTGCAAGGGCCAATCCCGTGGAGGCGCTGAGGTATGAGTGAGAAGCAATTATGAATGATCAATTATCAGTGCTCAATGAGCAGTCATCAATTACTAGTGAGAGATCTTAGTCGTTCATTGTCCATCGTTTATGGGCAATTGACAATTGAAACCGGGAGTCAGTGATGCTAAGGAACTACATGAAGACGGCGTTTAGAAACCTATTCCGGACCAAGTTGTATGCGTCGGTGAGTGTCGCCGGATTGGCTGTAGGGCTTGCCGTGTGCCTGCTGGCACTTCGGTACCTGATGTATGAGCTGAGTTTCGACAACATTCCCGACAAGAACCGGATATACGAAGTGGTGTTGAATGAGAAATACGGGGGAGCGACGCAGAAATTTGCGATCACGCCGCCGTATCTCGACCGCGAAATGAAAAGCTATTTCCCTGAGATAGAGTCCGCGGCATCTTTCAGAATAATGCCTGAGTCGATCGAGCAGGATGGCGGTCCGGTTACGCGGCACTCGTTCTGCATCGCCGATTCGAACATCTTCGGCATGCTCGGCATAAAGCTGATTCAGGGAAATCCGCGGTCATGTCTCACCGACGCGCGGTCAGTCGTCATAAGCAGGAAATTCGCGAGTGAATATTTCGGACCTGTCGATCCCATCGGGAAAACGGTCCGCGCTTATCAGTACGACGGCCGGCACAATTTCGTCGTCACCGGAGTTATGAAGAACCTGCCGCGGCGGTCGAGCATTTCCTTTGATGGAATCATTTCGAGCCGTAGCGACCCAATGATGAACGGCACGCACGCATGGAACTGGAATTCGTTGGCTCCATTCTGTTTCATAAAGTTGAGAGGGGGAGCCGATGCCGCTGAGATGTCGCGCAATTTCCCATCGTTCATCAGGTCTACAGGCGGAAACCCGCGATCTATCACTTTGATGAAGCTCGTTCCTATCAGCAGCATCCATTTCATGAGAGATTATAGGACGGGATTCCAAACCGTCGACCCGAAGTACCTGTACTTGATATCCGTCGTCGCTCTACTCGTACTTTCCGTGTCGTTGTTCAATTACCTGGGACTGAATATCACGCTCCTCACGAGAAAGGCGAAGGAAATCGGCGTGCGCAAGACGTCCGGTGCTTCTCATGCGGCTATCGCAATGCAATTCCTGGTTGAAAACGCCATGCTTACTGTCGTTTCGTTCGTGGGCGGCGTCTGCATTTCGGAACTCCTCCTCCCGCTATTCGACTTCACACTCGGTATACGGAAGGAGGGCCGCTTTATCCGAGAGGACCTCGCGGGAGTTATTCTCTTCGTCTCTGTATTTGTCGTTGACATCGCCGTGAGTTTATACTCCACCCACTTCTTCGCCAGGATCGGCACCCAGTCACTGATAAAGGGGCGCCTCGCCAACCTCAACCCGAGGAAAAATGTGAGGATGGTTCTGACCGGACTACAGTTCAGCATCGCCGCGTTTCTGATATGCTGTACAGTGGTCGTCGTGGATCAGCTGAACTTCATCAGGCACAAGGACCTTGGATTCGATCCGGCCGACTTTCTCGTAATAGACCGCGCCAGCACGGGGAGCCGGATCGATGTACTGAAAAACGGGATGCGGAAGGACCCCGATGTCACCGATGTGACGGAGGCGGGGGAGTTCCCGACATTGGGAATCGGCGGAACCATGTCGGGGCTGTATGACAAAGGGAGGAAGTCTCTGACGCTGAACCTTATCGACGTCGACGAGAATTATCTCCCTGCGCTCGGCCTGCATTTGCTTGACGGTCGGAACTTCAATCCGGGGCTCTCATCTGATTCGGCGTGGTCGAGTGTCAGTCCGCGGAAATTCCATGGAGTTACGTTCAACATGAGAGTGTATACAGGCGCAGTCTTGCTCAACCGGGAAGCTTACACGAAATTGAACGCCGCCGGCGATATCTCCGACGGGTTCGTACATTTTGTCGGCAACACCTGGAAGCTGATCGGGATAGTGAAGGATTTCAATTACTCGTCCCTGCGCCACACTGTCGAGCCTGTAGTCCTCCAGTTCAGTACTACCCCTTTCGATTATCTCGGAGTGAAGTACCGGGCTGGAAGGACCAAACAGGTTCTGGGTTATATGCGTAAGCTCTGGTCGAAATCCAATCCCGGTCACCTGCTGCAATATTCTTTTCTCGATGACGATGTTCGAGAAATGTATTCGGGAGAGGACCGGATGTTTGATGCGATCCTCTTCGGATCGGCGACTGCCATCGTAATCGGTCTCATGGGAATTTTTGCGGTTACCTCATTCATTGCCGAAACGAAGAGGAAGGAGATAGCAATCAGGAGAACGTTGGGTTCGTCCGTGTCGCGGCTCGTCGGTCTCCTGACCGCCGATTTCCTGAAGCTTGTAATAATTGCCAATGTTATAGCGTGGCCTGTCGCGTATCTTGTGATGAGAGGGTGGCTGCAGAACTTCGCTTACCGTATAAGTGTAGGTCTCTGGATATTTCCACTTGTAGGCCTGTCCATGCTGGTACTCGCGTTAGCTACGGTATTCGCCCGTGCATCGAAGGCCGCCCGCGCGAATCCGGTGGAGGCCTTACGATATGAGTAGCGCCGAAATCCTGCCTTGCGGGATCGAATCTCTGAGGTATGAGTGATGACGCAAAGCACAGAGTGTAACGGCAAGAGCGCGCCACGCTCTTTGCGCTCTGTGAACTAAAACCTGGAGTGAGTGATGCTAAAGAACTACTTCA
>JAJYRM010000116.1 GCA_021794075.1 Bacteroidota bacterium
CAACTTGAGATTCGCCTGGACAAAGAGGGAGAGTTTTGACGTCAAATTGACTGTGGTGGAATCGAGGAACGAGGCCTGCCGGAAGGAAAAGCTGTGAATTTGTGAAAATGCTTCGTAATCGTAAACGGTATAATTAGCCAGCACCTCGAACCGGTTGTAAGAATTTACCGTTCCATCCGAAAAGGTGATAACGGGGAAAAACCTGTAGATGATATTCCTGTTGTTGTTCGCGCTGCGCTGGGATTTGATGTAGACGATATGAATCAAGTCCGCCTCAGCTCCGAAGCCGGCGTTGAAGTAAGGACCGAATGTGTGATTAAGGTTGAGCGCGAGTGTGTTTGTAAGTTCATCGCGGTCGTCGTAGTTCAGGTCGCTAGGTGTGTTGTACCTGAAAAGTGAAGCGAGGCCGGTAACCTCGAAGGAAGTTGCGCCGAAGTTCAGGAAGAGCTGTCCTGTCAGAGTGTTCCGCGAGCCGAAATTGTCCAGCTGTTGCTGGTTTAGAATCTGCTGTTGCGTGAAAGGGCTGCTTCCGATCGCGTTGATTATCGTGTGGCTCTCTGACCTTTCCTTGTGCTCCATGCTTACCAGAAGAGTGTCGGTGAAGAACGTTGAAATTAAATCCCCGTGCAGGTCAAAATTCGCCGTCCGTATCCTGGTGTCGTAAAGAGTATTCGAGGGGGAAGGCGGTCGATACCTGTAGTTGAAGTCGATCTGCCGCTGTGCGTATGAAGCGAACCCTCTCAATTGAAAAAAAAGGACGGGCATCGAGATAGACGAGGAGAATGAAGTTCTTGTGTCATTTCTATCCTGGATGTTGTTTGCAACTCCGAAGAGGGAAGTAACAGTTGAATCGGCAGGAAAATAGAAATCCCTCAGCTGTCCGGTGTACCTGCCCGAAAAATTGACGAACGCCACCGGTGAAAAAATTTGCCGGTATATCAAATGTAAAGACCTGTCCGTATTTCTTCTTGGCGAAATCTGTTCGTCATGCAAATATAGAGTTGGCACTAATTCGCTTCCCGGAACGGGAGCATAAATGCCGGTACCGCGGAGCGTGTAAGTAAATCCGCTATTGCTCACCCCAGCTTGTCTGTCCCACCTATTTCCCGCGCCCGCGAGGAGCGTGTCTTGTGAGCCGGCGTAAAACAAACCGCCGAGAAGCTGAGAGGCGCCGACAGAACTTAGTCCAACCTGACGATTGTCGTTGACGTAATCCGATTCGAGCGACCCAAAGCCGAAAATGTTTCCGAAAAATCTGCGATTAAGTCGGGCGGAGAAACTCTGATCGTCCCTGATGAGGTTGGGCGTGGACTTTATCAGAACAGAATGAAAATTTTCATTCACCGAGAATCCGAAATCCTTCGATTGCCACGTCTTGTTGACGGCACCGAGCCAATTTAGCGTGCTCAAGTCCTGATTGAATCCCGCCAATATCGAATCACCCGGAGTATTGAGGGAAGGGTTATTGGTCTGTGAAAAGGCATTTGTGGTGATATACATGATTGTGACTATAACAAAACTAGTCCGCATCATCGAAGAATTCGTCTATGACCTTGTGATCGGTTGTCGTGCCGATGCTCTCCGAAAGAGCTTCTTCGAGGTATCCTCTCTTTCCTTCGAACTCCTCCTTCCTGAAATGACCGGCGATTTGGCCGTGGTTGATGAAATAGACTTCGCTGCATAAGCCTTCTACGATATCAAGAAGATGCGAACTGTAAAAGACCGTTCCATTATGAGCGGTAAAATGTTTTATCAGCTGCTTCAGTGAGATAACCGCCTGCAGGTCCAAGCCGTCTGTCGGTTCGTCGAGGATAAGAATTGAGGGCTTGAAGAGAAAGGCGAGGCTGAGAATCACTTTTTGCCTGTTCCCCTTGGAAAGTCCGCCTATAGGCTTCTTCAGATAGTCGCTGAACCGGAGTATCTCCGAAAGTACTTCCAGCCTGCGCATCGCCTTCGCTACATCATATTTCCTGAGCATTGCAGCCATAGCTATTGTTTCGCGAGGCGTCAGCGACTCATATAATTTTGGCGAATCAGGCACGTAACCGATTTGTCTCTGGGTTGCCCGCAGATCAGTCCCGTCTGCACCATCCCCAATAATGACGGATCCTGAATCGGCATTTTCCAGACCGACGATAATTCTAGCCGTTGTAGTCTTTCCCGCGCCGTTAGGCCCGATGTAGCCGCACGCCGTGCCCTTCTCTATTTTAAAAGAGATGGAATCAAGCGCCGTGAAGCCGGAAAAATTCTTGGTGACGTTTCTGAATTCGATGGACATTTGAAAATATAATATCGGTTATCTGAGATGATTTCGGAAATCTGCGACAAATCGTTCCCTCAGGCACTTCTGGCTGACGGTTGATGTTCCAACGCGGTAACCGAATACTCTGCGACTCAGGTCGGTCATGAATCTCACGCCATCGAACGCGACTGCTATCCTGGAACTTTCCCGACCTGCCTTTTTCCTGAAGTCTGCCAACGTCATGCCCGCAGTCAATTTTCCTTGAGTCTCAACCGATACTGATGAACCGATGAAGCGGAACCATTCAGGATGAATTGCCGCCGCGACGGCGATTGCGTCGTGCAGGAAGCACCCGTCAAGCTTATCATTACGCTTATGATAATCGATGTAGTAATTGAGCGCTTTGCGGAAGAGTTGAGCTAGGTCCGGCGAGCTTTCGTTAATTTTCATCAGGAGTTCGTTTGCCAGCTCCCGTGGAAGGAACAGAGTCTCGGTCAAGTCCAGAGGTACGAAGGTTACCTTCACTCCACTTTCGAGCACAAACGAGGCTGATTCCGGATCGACGAATATATTGAACTCAGTAAACAGGCTCGTGTTTCCGTAGCCTGAGAACACTCCGCCCATCTGAACGACGTTGCCGATTCCTTTAATTGCCGCGGCATCCAGCATCACCGCTTGAGCAATGTTCGTCATGGGGCCCAGCGAGATGATCGTAAGCTTCCTGCCGTATTTTCTCGCCGCCCGAACGATCTCTGATGCCGCGCCGCCGGTTTCCCATCCGCGGAATGAAATTCCTTCAGACTTCCGATATCCGCCGACGCCATCCTCTCCGTGTACTTCCGGTGCGGTAACAAGTTCCCTTGATCTTGGCGCTCCGGCTCCTGAAAAGACCGGCGAATTCACACCAAGAATACCTCTTAGGTAGAGCACATTCTGCGTTACTTCGCTTACTGGGACGTTTCCCGAGACGGTCGTAATAAGTTCAATTGTCACATCGGGGAAGCGCGAGGCGTAGGCGATGGCAATCGAATCGTCTACGCCGGCATCGGTGTCAATGACGACCCGCTTCAATCGAAGATATCCGAAACGGAGAATCTGGGTGTATACCTGAGGACTACGCGAGCGAGATCACTGCTAATCAGGCTCTTAGGCCCTTCCAGGGAATGAACGGTCTGGACGCCCTTATAGAATCTTCTAATCAATTCGGTGGCCGGGAACCCCGTCCAGTTTTCATCGGCCACGATGAAGAACCTGTCGAAACTGTCGCTCCCGAACTCGATGGCTTTCGCGAAGGCCTGCGACACGTCGTGAACATGCACCCACGCCCAAAGGTTTTTGTACCAGCTTGGGTAATCGGAAATGAGTTTTCTGTACTGCTGGCGCTCCTTCTCTTCGGGGACCCAAATCCATGGAAAGCGGAGAGCTATCGTGTGTATGCCGTACGCGCGCGAGAAGCTCTTGAGGACTTCTTCAGAGCATACTTTGCTTAGTCCGTAGGCATCCTGAGGTTCCAGAGGGTGCTGCTCGTCGATGGGGAAGTAGTAAGGATTGTGCGCTCGTCTCGCGAAAGCGAAGCCGAGTGTCGATTCGCTAGACGCGAGAACGACCTTCTTAACATTCTTAGCCGCGGCAAACTGCAGCGTATTGAAAGTGCCGAACGTGTTTACCTGAAATACGAATTCCTCCGGATCGTTAAGCGGAGTGGGGATGCCAGCAAAATGAAGAATGGCGTCGAAATCGTCGTCAATGGCTTTGAATGTCTCGTTCTTTGTAACATCCACTTTGAAAAACTTGACGTCAAAGTCCGGCTCTCTCTTGTCGGCCACTGCGACCTCGTAGTCGGCAGAAAGATCTTTGGCGACGTATTTGCCAACTAGTCCGGAGCCCCCGGTAATCAGTAACTTCTTCAAATGCTTATTGTTTCTCCTTTCTTGGGCGCTGAGATATTCTTGAATCCTAATTTGGACAGAGACTCTTTTAGAGCGTTCTGCCCGTCCGGCTCTCCATGGACGAGAAATATTTGTTTCAGTTTAGCTTTGTCAAACTTCTCAACGAAGCTGACAATATCGTCGTGGTCCGCGTGGGCGGAGAAAGAGTGCATCTCCACGACTTCCGCTTTCAGCGGGAACATCTCTCCGAAAATCTTCAACTCCTGCTGGTGGTTAAGAATCCGCCTCCCCAGGGTCTCCGGCGCCTGATAGCCGACAATAAGGATGGTATTCTTCGGGTCGCCGACGTTGTTGGCCAAATGGTGAAGTATCCTACCGCTTTCACACATGCCGGACGCTGAGATGATTACCATCGGTTCTTTCATGTCGTTCAGTTTCTTGGAGTCTTCGACTGATCTTATGTACTTTATGAATTCAAATCCGAAGGGGTCGTCATGCGCGATCACCATTTTAAAAATATCTTTGTTGAAACATTCGGGGTGAAGCCTGAACACCTCAGTGGCATTGACTGATAATGGGCTGTCGACGAACACGGGTATTCTCGGAAGGGCTTTGCGATCGAAGAGACGGTGCAGAGTGTAAGTGATTTCCTGCGTCCTTTCTATGCTGAAGGCTGGGATGACGACTTTTCCACCTCTCTTGATCGTTCGGAGTATTACATCCTTTAGCTGGTCTTCCATATCTTGAATGGGGTCGTGACGCCTACCTCCATAAGTGCTTTCAGATATGAGAACATCTGCTTCTTGAACCGGATCCGGGTTCTTAAGTATCGGCATGTTTCTTCTTCCGAGATCGCCGGTGAAGACGAGAATTTTCTCGCTGCCGTCGTCCGTGATCCGCAGCTGTACCATAGCGCTTCCGAGAATGTGTCCCGCGTCGAGGAAAGTGAGGTGGACCCCGTCGACGACGGTTATCTCGTGATGATAAGAGACAGTGACAAATAGCGGCATCACCGCGAGCGCGTCTTCCGTGTCGTATATCGGAGCTAAGAGCGGCTCACCGCGCTTCGCCAGCTTCTTGTTAAGGAACTCCGTGTCCTGTTCCTGTATCTTCGCGCTGTCGGTAAGCATTATGCCAGATAGATCGCGAGTCGCGGGAGTGGCGAAGATGGGTCCCGAGAACCCCTGCTTGACGAGGTTGGGAAGATTACCGCTGTGGTCGATGTGGGCGTGAGAAAGAATGACGGCGTCTATCTCAGCGGGATGAAAATATGTGAAGTTTTTGTTCAGACTGATGCTCTCGGCCCGCTTGCCCTGGAAGAAACCGCAGTCGAGGAGTACTCGTTTGCCGTCGACTTCGAGTAGATGCATAGAGCCCGTTACAGTTTGAGCGGCGCCGATGAATTGTATTCGCATTGGTTATCCCGAATGATTTTATCGAATATATTTCACCTCTCCAAGTGATGCAAGATGACGTGGAACTGAAATCAGATTGATTATCAGCCAATTTTTTGGTAATTTTGGTGTAAACAAACCATGGTATGAGATGACGCAACCCCTCAATGTCTTGTTCTTATCTTCAGAAGTATTTCCTTTCGCAAAGACGGGCGGTCTGGCTGATGTTGCGAGCGCTTTACCGCAGTCTCTGAAAGAAATCGGACACGAGGTCCGGTTGGCAATACCGCGTTACGGATTTGTCAACGAGCGCAAATTCCGAATACATGAGATTATCCGTCTGAAGGATATCGACATTCCAATCGGGAAAAAGAATTCCAAACTCAATGTCAAATCATCGTTCCTGATTGGCGATAGGACGAAAGTCCAGATATACTTCATCGATAGCTCTGAATTTTTCGGCAGACAGGGAATATATCAAGATCCGAAGACGAAGCGCGACTATCCGGACAACGATGAGCGTTATATCTTCTACTCGCGCGGGATATTTGAAATTTTGAAACGGCTCGGCTGGGCGCCTCACATTATTCATTGTAATGACTGGCAGAGCGGTCTAGTGCCCGTCTATTTGAAAAAGATTTACAGCAAAGACCCTTTTTTCAAGAACATTAAAACTGTCTTTACGATACATAACGTCGCTTATCAGGGTCTGTTTCCGAAAGAGACATTTCAGAAAACCGGACTACCGGCGGACGTGTTCACGCCGGAAGGGGCGGAGTTTTACGGTAAGTTCAGCTTCATGAAGGCGGGTATCGTTTATTCCGACTATGTTACCACCGTCAGCAGCACGTACGCGAACGAGATATCCGGGAGCGAAGAATACGGCTTCGGATTGGAAGGGGTCCTCGCCAAGAAGAAAAAGAAATTTTCAGGCATAGTGAACGGCATCGATTATTCTCTGTGGAATCCCGATACAGATCAGTTCATCCCGTTCAAATACAGCGTGAAGACGCTCGACGCGAAAGTCGAGAACAAGAAGTATCTGCTCAAGAGGTTCGATAAGAAATTCGAGCCGGGTGTTCCGCTTATAGGGATGGTGACAAGGCTAGTGGAACAGAAAGGGATAGACCTTGTCATTGACGGCTTCGCGGACCTGATGAAGTTGAAGGTGCAGTTTATTCTTCTAGGCACAGGCGAGAAGCAGTACCACACCAAGTTGGAAGCGCTGGCAAAGAAATATCCGGATCATTTCTCTCTCGAACTTGGCTACAACGACGAGCTCGCGCATTTGATTGAAGGGGCATCCGACATATTTCTCATGCCGAGCAAGTTTGAGCCGTGCGGCCTGAACCAGCTTTACTCCTTGAAGTACGGCACAATCCCGGTTGTCAGAAAAACTGGGGGCTTGGCAGATACCGTTGTTGAGGTGAATTCTCAAAAATTGACGGGGACGGGCTTCTTCTTCGAGGAATTCAAGGCAGGTGATATGGTCAAGGCCGTGTCGCGAGCCGTGGCGCTTTTCGGTGACCAGAAGAACTGGCAGAAGATAATGCGCAACGCCATGACGGAGGACTTCTCCTGGACGAGTTCAGCGAGACAATACGAAGAGTTATATAACAAAATTCTGGAAAAGTGAGCCGGGCCGTTTTCATTGATCGGGACGGAACGATCAACATCGACAAGGATTACCTTACCGACCCGGACGATCTTGAGCTGATAGAAGGCTCATCCGAGGCAATAAAGATTGCAAACGCGCTCGGGCTTAAGGTTGTCATCATCTCGAATCAATCGGGCATCTCGCGGGGAATAATGACCGCCGCGCAGGTGGATTCTGTCAATTCCAGGCTTGTCGAGATTCTGAAGGAATCAGGCGCGAGAGTTGACGCGATATATTACTGTCCGCACCATCCAAACTACGGGGACAAGGTCAACTGTGACTGCCGCAAACCAGGCATAGGAATGCTTTTGCGGGCGGCGGCGGAATACGGTGTGGACCTTTCAAGTTCGTTTGTCGTCGGCGACAAGTGGAGCGATGTCAAATGCGGGGAAAATGCCGGAGCCTTCACTTCGCTCGTGAGAACCGGATACGGTGAGGCCGACTATCAGCGGTGCATTGACGGCGGAATCAAAATAGATTATCTTGCTGAGAACCTTTTCGATAGTGTAACAAATTTTATCCGAAAGAAGATTGAAACTGATAATTAAGAGTTCGCTTTTTGCGCTCGCTCTGTCGATGTTTGTAGTCGGTTGCTCGAACAAGATTAACCAGACAGGAGCTTGGCTGGTGTCGAGCGACACGGCGCTGGTGCCCGTTTATTTTAATTCGGTTGCTGACTCTGCGAAGGTGACGACCACGCAGGTGAACACGGGATTGGCGACCGGCACGAGCTCGGACCTGCTCCTCGGGAAAGTGCCGTGGACGGAGGCTGATTTGCTTATTAGATTTTCAGCGCTGGATCCTGTGGACACTGCAGAGACGATCCTCTCCACAACGGTGACCTTGTATCGCTCGTCGTACCAGATGGAAAGCGGGGGCGAGAATTACAACAACATGACGTTCGCCGGGTACTCGATGGATACCGTTTGGAATTCCACGACGTTCACCTGGGACAGCGTCAACGCGATAGGGTATGGCTCGCAGAACATAATTACCTCGAGCCAGGTGACCGATTCCACAATAGTCTTGAATATCGATTCATCGGTAGTCAGGCAGTGGGCCAGAGCTACTCACGATACCACTGTCCCGAACAACGGTTTCATCATTAAGCCGCTCGATAATCAGGGCGTAGTTTCGGTCTACGGTCCGGTATATGGCGTCGCTGGGCAGATCCCGGTTTGCACAGTTATCTATATCAAGAACAACACGCTCGATACCACCACCGTAACGCTCAGCTATGCCACCTCGGTAGCTCAGACCTCAATTGAGACGACAGCGCCGCAAGGGCCTTATTCTATCGTGCAAGCAGGGACAGGTGAAAGAGCAAACATGGTTTTTGACTTGAGCCATGTTCCTAGCTATAGCATCATCAATCAAGCAACGCTTACGCTGCAGATCGATTCGGCTGCGCAGCTTCCATATACGAGAAAATATGTCGCTGACACGCTCACCGCGTACTATACAATCAACGCGGCCTCCAACCAGGTTAATAGCAACTTCCCGTCGTTCGGCTATCCAGTCGGAAATGTTTACAAGTTCAATGTCACGAGCATAGTTCAGTATATGGTAGATTCACAGAACAATGGCTTCATGCTTGTCCAAAGCAACGAGCTTAATACAGCGGACCTGGTGTTCTTATACAACGGCAACGCGCCTGATTCATTGAAGCCCAAACTTACGATAACATATACGCCTACGAAGAGATGATGAAGAAATTTGCACAATTAGGAATGCTGTTGCTTCTGATGTCAGCCACGGCGCTCGCTCAGGATGCTTCGCCACTCTCTGACAGGGGCGTCGGCGCATTTTCAAGTTTCGCGGGGACTCGCTCTGCCGGCATGGGAAACGCGGGGCTCGCGCTTATTGGCGACGGATATTTGAACAGGTTAAATCCGGCGACATGGATCGGACTCCAGAACGTGCAGCTGACCGCGGCCTACGATTTTGCCGGCGTGACCTCCGTGGATAAGAGTCTTAACAGTACTTCATACGGAGCGAACGGAAATTTCGGAGGCGGTATCTTCGCGATACCTCTTGCCAGCTCGCTGGGACTTTCGATTGCCGGCGGATTCACGCCAATGACATCCTACAGCTATGGCATAAACTCCACTGACTCTGTTGCAGGAGCAAGCGGGTCGTCTTACGCGTTCGATAGGAAAGGCGCGGGTGGTTTGGGAGAAGCCTTCCTCGGCGGTAGTTTCTCCCCTATTCAAGGCATCGGTATCGGCGCGGAACTCCAGTATGCCTTCGGCAGAACTCAGTCGACTTCTACAGTGACTTTTGACAGCACGAACTTCCAGGGTGTTTACACCGATAACAGCCTTTATTTAAGGGGCGCGAGCGGAACCATTGGCTTGGTCCTCGGTAGTTTCGACAAGTGGACGCATCTCAGCTTCCTGAAGGGATTTACGATCGCAGGATATTATCGCTATCCTTTCAATCTGCTCGGGGCGGATCAGATTAATAGTATTTTTCCTGATGGCTTGGACACGACATTTTCACAAAATGCATCAGGATATATTCCTGCAGAATTCGGAATCGGAATCGCGAAGGTTTTCGACAATGGTCTCGCCGCTATGCTTGATGTGCGGACAGAAAAGCTCTCTCAATATTACGATTCGTTCACCCCTGCCGGGACGCTGAGAAATGTCCTCTTTATCGGAGGAGGCGTCGAGTATCTTCAAGGAAGAAGCATTAGATCGCTTTTCGCCAAACGTGTTTTGAGAGCGGGGCTCTACTATAGCAAGACGCAGTTCGTCGTGCCAACGACCTCGGGTCAGCCAAGTCAGGTAGACGAGCTGTTCGCGACTGCGGGCATAGAACTGCCGCTAAGCTACACTGCAACAGTGGATGTGGGAGTTCAATATGGCTTCCGAGGGTTGGAGAGTAACCTCCTTTTCCACGAAAGGGTTTTCAGGCTCTACCTCTCGTTCACGATGGGAGAGGCTTGGTTCCTCAGACCCAGATTAGACTGATGTCGAACTAAGAGTCCGCCATCCCCTTAATGGCAGTCCTCATCCGCGCAGTCCGTGATCGATCGAATCTCGAATTAGGACCGATGCGGCAGGGGAGTTGGTGAAGTGCTCGATACCTACTAGTTACAAAACATTCCAATACAGAAAGCATAGGTCATGGATTTTTTACAGGTACTAAAAGAAAACGACCAAGAGGTTTTCTCAGCCGTCGGCAACGAACTGGCACGTCAGAACAAAACGATAGAGCTGATCGCTTCGGAAAATTTCGTAAGCAAGACAGTCCTAGCTGCGCTCGGAACCGTCCTGACAAACAAATACGCTGAAGGATATCCGGGCAAGCGCTATTACGGCGGATGTGAGTTTGTCGATGTCGCTGAAAATATTGCCCGCGATCGCGTAAGGAAACTTTTCGGCGCCGAATACGCCAATGTACAGCCCCATGCGGGAAGCCAGGCCAACATGGCGGCGTATTTCTCGTTCATTAAGCCGGGCGATACCATCCTGGGAATGAATCTTTCTCATGGTGGACATCTCACTCACGGCTCGCCTGTGAATTTCAGCGGGAAGCTTTTCAACATAGTCCCTTACGGAGTAGACAAGAATAGCGGCCGGATTGATATGGCCGAAGTAGAAAGTCTCGCGAAGCAGCATAAACCCAAAATGATAGTGGTCGGCGCCAGCGCTTATCCGCGCGATATAGATTTTAAGAGCTTCCGTGCTATAGCCGACAGCGTAGGCGCTTTCCTCATGGCAGATATCGCCCACCCGGCAGGTCTTATAGCCACGAAACTCTTGTCCGACCCACTTCCATATTGCCATATAGTTACGTCGACGACGCATAAGACGCTTCGTGGTCCGCGCGGTGGGCTGATCCTCATTGGGAAAGATTATGAAAACCCACTCGGCATAACGGCTCCAAAAAGCGGTCGGCTGAAAATGATGTCCGAAATTGTGGACTCGAACGTCATGCCGGGGATCCAGGGCGGACCGCTCATGCATGTCATCGCCGCCAAGGCCGTCGCTTTCGGCGAGGCCCTCGACGATTCATTCAAGGCCTATACAAAGCAGATTATCGCGAACGCCAAGCGACTCGCGCAGGAGCTGCTCAAGCTTGACTACCAGCTCGTTTCCGGAGGCACGGATAACCATCTTATGCTGCTCGATCTTCGGAACAAAAACGTGACAGGCAAGGAAACAGAGAAGGCGCTGGAGCAGAGCGGGATCACTGTAAACAAGAACATGGTACCTTTTGACGACAAGTCGCCTATGATCACAAGTGGGATCAGGGTTGGTACGCCTGCCGTTACAACTCGCGGATTCAAAGAAGGCGACATGGCGGAAGTCGCTTCCTTCATCGACAGAGTCGTAAAAAACATCGGCAACGAGAAAGTTTATGCCCAGGTGAGAGAAGACGTCGCGGCGCTTTGCGGAAAGTATCCGCTGTATGATTTTGCGAAGGAATATTCTAACGCTAACGCATGAGCGAAAATGTTCGTGATATAGAGCTGCCTGAAGAGCCCCAGCGGGAGATGTCCTTCTGGGATCACTTGGAGGAGCTCAGGACCCGTCTTATATGGGCGCTTGTCGGCATAGCGATCGGAACGGCGATCTGCGCGTTTTTTGCAGACGCGATAGTGAACAAGTTCCTCCTTGCTCCCGCCATAAATGCGCGCCCCCCTTTGAAGATCCAGAACCTTAGGCCTTACGGGCAGCTCATGCTGTACATGGAGATAGTTTTCATAGCTGGAGCTGTCCTGAGCTTGCCGAACACCCTGTACCAGTTCTGGAAGTTTGTCGAGCCGGCGTTGTATCCGAACGAGCGGAAGTATATTTCGTCGATCGTTTTTTTCTCCACCATCTTCTTTCTCTTCGGCGGAGCTTTCGGATATTTCGTCTTGATTCCCAATGCTCTTTCGTTCTTCTCGGGGTTCGGGACAAAGTATATCGAGAATATCATTGATGTACAGGCCTACTTCAGTTTCATAACGGGGATTCTACTCGCGTGCGGCGCGGTGTTCGAACTTCCAATGCTGTCCTATTTTCTTGCGAAGATCGGTATTCTTTCCGCGTCGTTCCTAAAGAAGTACAGGAGGCACGCGATAGTGGTGATCCTTTTCGTCTCAGCTGCGATCACTCCTCCCGACGTCGGGAGTCAGATAATGATTGCCGTCCCTTTCTACATTTTGTATGAGATATCTATTGTAGTCGTTAGAGTCACCAGGACGAATAA
>JAJYRM010000117.1 GCA_021794075.1 Bacteroidota bacterium
AATCCGAATATCTAAACTCTAAATGCCGCCCTGCGGCATCCCGACATGCAAATAATTCTGACGGGTCAAATTCTAAACTTGAAATGCCAAATTCAAAACTTTCAGAGGACTGCGTATAGCCAATAAATGGCGACATCCAATCGGGCGACGATCGGCCATTTTGTGATTCCCCCGAGCTACTTGTCTTATTGATATTTTGCATTTAAGTATTTTGAGTTTTGAATTTGTTTAGGATTTAGAGATTAGTATTTGGTATTTCCTAGAATGTCTTTCCTGCCAGCATAAGGAAATGCTCCACGATCGGGCCAAGTGCGAGGACAGGGAAGAATGTCAATGCTGCGACTATTATTATCACGCCGATCAGGAGAATCCCGAACAGCGCGGAGTCAGTTGGGAAAGTACCGGCAGACGGCGGCACCGCTTTCTTCTTCGCGAGACTCCCGGCCACCGACAGGTAAGCAGCTATCGGCACAAACCTTCCGATCAGCATGTCAACTCCCATCGTTACATTGTAAAACACCGTGTTCGCGTTGAGTCCGGCGAACGCGCTCCCGTTGTTGGCAGCGCCGGAAGTGAACGCGTATAGAATTTCGGAGAGCCCGTGAGGCCCGCCGTTATTAAGCGATGATAACCCAACTCTCGTAATGGACGCGATGGCGGTGAATATCAGTATTGCCGCACCGGGAGCAAGTACGCCGATGACCGACATCTTCACCTCGTAAGCTTCGATCTTCTTTCCGAGGTATTCCGGCGTCCGACCGACCATCAAGCCCGCAATGAACACTGTCAACAGTACAAAGAGGAGCATGCTCGCGAGTCCCGAACCTATGCCGCCGAAAATCACTTCGCCATACATCATGTCGATCATACCGACCATTCCAGAGAGCGGAGTCAGGCTGTCATGCATTGAATTCACAGAGCCGTTAGAGGTAACTGTCGTGGTTACCTCCCACAATATGCTGTTCGTAATACCGAGTCTGGTCTCCTTCCCCTCCATCGACGGGGTCGAGACGTATGGAGGATGGAAGCTGTACTCGGAGTAAAGCGAGAAGCTCAGCATGATGCAGAATACGGAGAGCATGACTCCCCAGATGACCCAACCCTGTCGCGTTGACCCGACCATCTTACCGAACATGTACACGCTTGCGGAGGCGATAAGAATAATCGACAACACTTCCAGGAAGTTAGTCAGCGGGGTGGGGTTCTCGAACGGGTGCGCGCTGTTTGCGTTGAAGAAGCCGCCGCCGTTCGTGCCCAGTTGTTTGATCGCAATCTGGGATGCGGCGGGTCCGACGGCGATCACTTGCTTCTGGCCTTCGATCGTCGTGACGTGAGCATAGCCCGAAAGCGTCTGCACAGTGCCCTGTCCGATTAATACTACGGTGAGTATGACCGAAAGTGGAAGAAGCACGTACAGTGTCATGCGCACGAGGTCAGCCCAAAAATTCCCGAGACCTTGCTTCGACTTCCGGGTGATCCCGCGGACGAGCGCGAGGAGTACCGCCATGCCTGCCGCCGCGCTGACAAAATTGTGGACCGTGAGTCCGGCCATCTGTGCAAAATAGCTCAGCGTGGTTTCGCCGGCGTAAGACTGCCAGTTGGTATTTGTCATGAAGCTCACCGCCGTGTTGAACGCGAGATCCCACGACACGTTAGGGAGATGTTGCGGGTTCAACGGAAGATACGCCTGTGTCACCTGGAGGAGCCAGAGTACGATCAGGCCGACGAGACTGAAAGCGGTGACCGCGAGTAGATACTCTTTCCAGTCCATCTCCTCTTCAGGATCGATCCGGCACATTTTGTAGAACCAACTTTCCAGACCGCCGAAGACAGGCGTTAGAAAATTCCTTTCGCCGTTCAGCGCTTTCGCCATGAAGCTGCCGAGCAGCGGGGTTAGCACGATCAAAGCGATCAGGAAAGCGCCGATCTGCAGGACATCGTGCATGCCGAATATTCCGAGTGTCGCTATGAACATCAGAATTTCTCCGGCTTAATCAGCGTGTAAACCAGGTACACCAGAAGTGCTATCGAGATTAGAAGTCCAATTATCATTTGATCTTACGACCTCATTTTTTGCGCTTAAATATGGCAGGAGTAAGGCGGTGCGGCAATTAAGGAGTCGTAAAGAGATGGAGGATAGATATAAGGAAAATATAAAAACGGGGAGCAAAAGACTCCTTCTTGAGCCGAACAGCACGGAATTGGCATGAAAACGGAAAACAGAACTCTGATACCGGAGCCGAACTGCAACCGTTAAGGGAGGTCCAGAAGGTTGACTGTACTTGCCAGATCAAAGGAATACATTCATGTTAATGACTTGCGCGGGCGGTTATTCCTTCTCAGTGCCGTTAGGCACGACCCGTTTGAAGAACAAACGGATAAAAGAAATTGAAGCTCCGTAAGAGCGACCTGTAATAAACGAGGTGACACAGTGAAGGTTTTCAATTCATCCGAAGCCGAGCAGGCTGGTCATGACGGGGGTGACCATAAATGGTTGGCAGGCGTTCCCCCGACCGGCGGCCACGGGATTCGGGAGTAAAAACTCCCTCATAAGTGAAGCTGCTACTGGCGGAGGAGAAGCTGCCAGTAATATTTGGCTTATTGACGAAGCTCATCAAGAGCCCGGCCGAATGACTTCTGCTTAGATCCCGCAAGAGGCAGCGGACATAAATCCATTCTTTTCTTTACACCGCCGCCCTAATCCGGCAGGCCATCAGCCACGGGCTTAGAAAATCCCTGGGATCAGGTGCCAACGCACTTTCAAGCAATACCCTTTGTAGCCAGGAAGATTTTCTGAGAGAAATCTCTCCTCATCAAGGAGACGCAAGACAAAACCGATGATCGTGAGGAATGCAGCGATGAGCCCCCAGTAGGAGCCGAGCGCCAGGGACAGCCCTATAAAGTAAACTACCGCGCTCGAATACATCGGGTTCCGCACCACCGAATATGGACCCGTTGAGACGACCTTCTGCTCACTGGATACTACCACTGTCGCGGCGCCGAACGAGTTTTCTTTGAACACCCGGTATACCATCCAAATACTAATTATTATCACGATGTTGCCGAAGACGCTGAGCCATGGCGGCACACTCGACCATCCAAAGCGCCGGTCGAGCCCCGGCACGATGAACGCCGCTATTACAGGAATTCCAGTCATAGCAACTATGATCTTCTGAATTGGCCGCCCCTCCGAACCAGGACCGAACTTCGTTCTTCTTTCGAGAAGCGCAGGGTCTTTCACTATATTCATAGTGAGAAGAACGCTCGATACTACACCCACTCCTATATAGAGCCATCCTTGCCAATAGTTCAGTGTCCCGGCCGAAAGAAATACCGCCAGAGCAATCAGAACAAAGGCGGCCACAAGGCCGAACCACATTTTTGTCGCGGCATCATTCATCTGTTCAACTTTTCCTTTCAAATATCTTCGACTAATCTATCGGCGTCGCCGCCAATTATCAACTGGAATTAGAAATCGGCGGTCATGTTGAGGCATGAGCAATCCGGCAAGCTCAAAATATAGCAATAGCTCCAAGCAACAAGGTCGGCTGCGATGTCATTGTTGGAATCGGCGAACCGGCCGAGATGAAAGTCTTGCCATTGGAAAAGTCGTCGCGCGCCTCGAGCATAAGTATAAGGTGACTCCACGGGCGGTACCGGTACGTGGCGGTCAGCTCCTTGAAAGTCGCTTTCGGGAAATTTGCGCCAGTCGTGAAGTCCTGCGGGTCGTAGTAAACTTCCCCGCGAAGGGCGATATCCGACTTCTCACTCAAATCGTACTTGGCATAGAGAGCAACGCCTTTCCATACATTGAGCATGCCCGCCACGCGTTCCCTCCCATAGACCGCATCGGACGCCAATGAAAGCTTTTGGCCGACCTGTTGAGTGACGATCAGCTCGCCGACATCCGTCTTGCCATAAGGAACGCCCGCCGGCTGTTCGAAGCCGCTTATCCCGTTCAGTGTGATCGTGGTAGCAGAAGTGGGAGAATAATTGAGTCCCAGCGCTACACTCTTCGAATTGTTATCCTCCACAACATTGTTCCAGCCGTTCACAACGTAAAGAGCTGCGGTGAAATTGTCCGTCACCGGATACTCAAGGCGAATACCGGTGTGATAGTAGGGGACAGCCCAGGAAAAGATGAACGATCTGCTGTAGTTCCAATTCTCCGGAGTCTCGATCGCCTCATATCCCATCAGTGTCGAGAACTTCCCTACATCGATCGTAAGCCCTGAGCCTATTGGGACCAACGCGCTAAGGTAAGCTTGCTCTACCAGATCCAACGTGCTGGTCATTGGTGAGACGGCCCCGGTCTGTGGATTTAACAATCCCTGGACGACGTCGTTGGCCGTTCCGAAACCGAGGTCGATGTGAAAACCAACGGGCTCCGCTTGCTCTTTGATACTGAGCTCAGCGAGATTAAGGCCGAATTGGTTCTCGTATATATCGAAATTGCGGAGCTGATTCATTTGGTTGGAGGGATTGTTGAGATTTCTACTGTAGTAGACATCCACAATTCCGCTCCAGGTTATTCCGGATTTTGAATCTACCGCCGCGGAATCTGCCGCACGTACAGACACTGAACTCATTAACACCGCCATAATAATCATCTTGTATTTAGATTTTATGCTCATGACATTACGCCTCATTTCGTTACGGTGATAAGATTACGATCGCAGAGGTTGACGGGCAATTAAGAAACCGTAAAGAAATAATTTAAGAACGTAAAGACCGTATAAAGGACATCATAGTGGCAGAAAGTCCTGGCGGGATTATAGGAATTGATTGGCGTGATAAAGTTATACCAGCAGTCGCTCCTCAGCGCCGCCATGAAAGCGAACCGATTGGACGTGCGAGAAGAGTATACAAAAATGCCCGGCTGCCGAATCGTGGCTTACAAACGTGGCCCGGCCGCGGCTAACCGGACGCCCGACTCTTCTGGCAAGAAGCGCGAAAGGACAATGGGCGAAGAGAACACGTTGTCCGGAATGATCACCCGTATGACGGATGTCAGGAACGGCCCGGCGGTTCACATGATTGAGATGAGAAAGCTATTTAAAGGACCATGAGAGCAAAGGCGGCGCATGCATCGACGCGCCAAAGTGGAAATATCAACTAACAGCGTAGTCCATCCCGACCCAATACGCCGCCTTATCTCTGTTACCTCTTTTCATAGCATTCAATCCGAAAGCTCCTCGGACTAATGCGTAGCGAGAGGCATTTGCTTCCTCCTCGGTATGTCTCAGTGTAGAGGGTCCTGTGGACCGTGAAATGTTCAAGACTGAGCTTCGGTGGCTGCCTGCCGGGCGTCAGCTATTCCACCGTCACGCTTTTCGCGAGGTTCCTTGGTTGATCCACATTGCAGCCCCGCTTTATCGCGACATAATATGAGAGCAATTGAAGTGGGATCACCGAGAGTATCGGACTCAAAATATCGAGAGTCTTGGGAATCAAAATTATATGGCTTGCAAGCTCCCTCAGCCGAGCGTCGGACTTGTTCGCTATGACAATCACATTCCCCTTTCGCGCGCGAACTTCCTGTATGTTGCTCAATATCTTGTCGTAAGTCGAGTCTCCGAGCGCGATGAATACCGCAGGCATGTCCTTGTCTACAAGCGCGATCGGACCGTGCTTCATCTCCGCGGCAGGGTATCCTTCGGCGTGGATGTAAGAAATCTCCTTCAACTTCAGCGCTCCCTCCAGTGCCACGGGGAAGTTGGCGCCCCTTCCCAGGTAGAGGAAGTTCCGTGAATCCTTGAATTCCTCCGCAATTGACTCGACTATTTCTGTATTATCGAGAATCTCCTGTATCTTGTCCGGAAGCCTTCGCATCTCGGCAACAATTCCACGCCCCTGCTCCTCACTGATCGTCTTCCTCTTGCGAGAAACGAGGAGGTTGATAAGGTTCAGTACGGCAAGCTGCGAAGTGAATGCTTTTGTCGACGCGACGCCGATCTCCGGCCCTGCGTGTATGTACACGCCGGCATCAGTCTCCCTGGCTATGGTGCTGCCGACCACATTCACTATACCGTAGACGGGCACGCCCGATTTCCTCGCCTCCCGAAGTGCGGCGAGTGTATCCAGCGTCTCACCGCTCTGGCTGATGGCCCAGACGACGTCTCCATCCATGAGAACGGGATTCCTGTATCTGAATTCCGAAGCGTAATCGACTTCGACCGGTATCCTCGCGTACTGTTCGAGTATATACTTCCCGACGAGTGCGGCGTGCCAGGATGTCCCGCACGCGAGGATCACGAACCGCTTCGCGTTGGTTATCTTGTCGTCCACGTCGTGTAGACCGCCCATATTCGAGATTCCCGTGTCTTCGATGAGTCTTCCTCGGAAAGCGTTCCTTATAGTTTCGGGCTGCTCGTTTATCTCCTTGAGCATGAAGTGGTCGTATCCCCCCTTCTCGATCTGCTCGAGGTCGAACGTCAGATGCTCCGCTTCACGCTTGATGGTTTCGTCATCCAGGTTTTTAAGCGACACGTTATTCCGCGAGACGACGGCGATTTCATTGTCGTGGAGATACATGACGTTTCTCGTGTGCCTTATCAGGGCCGAGGCGTCAGACGCTATAAGGTTCTCAGACTCGCCGAGTCCTATCACAAGCGGGCTCCCGCGCCTCGCCGCGACAAGGATGTCCGGCTCCGACGCGGCCATCACGACGAGCCCGAAAGTACCATCTACATCCTTCAGCGAGAGCCGGACCGCCATCTCCAGGTCGCTCGTGCGCGAATAGAACTCTTCAATCAAATGCACCAGAGCTTCGGTATCCGTCTGGCTCTTGAAAGTATGGCCGAGAGAGGTCAGCTTCGTCTTCAGCGCGGAATGGTTCTCGACGATTCCGTTGTGGATTACCGCAATATTGCCGGTGCAGTCAGTGTGAGGGTGCGCGTTGACGTTCGTCGGCTCTCCGTGTGTCGCCCATCGCGTATGTCCGATGCCTGTTTTCGCCTGACCGGCGCCAGAAACCAACTGTTCAAGTTGCGACACCTTCCCAGGCGTCTTCAACACGTCGATGTGGCTGCTGGAAAGGAGAGCCACCCCGGCGGAATCATAACCTCTGTATTCGAGTCTCTTCAACCCCTCGACGAGTATTTCGCGCGCATCTTTCTCGCCGATGTAACCGACTATCCCGCACATCAAAAAGTCTCCTACTTGATTGCTATTGCCGCGAGCATCCTGCCGCTCGACTCACCATCGCGTCTGAAAGAATGAAAATTCGGATTGCATATGGAACAGTACCGGCTCAGTTCGATATTCCCTTTTGGGAGTCCTTTTTCAGTCAATTGCGACGCGATCGCCGATTTGAGGTCCAGCCTCGATTTTCCAGGCCTTGCTGTACGTTCGAGAACATCCAGCGAAAAGTATTGAGCGACATCTTCTCCCACCTCGTAACAACACGCGCCCGCAGACGGACCGATGAAGGCGACCACGTCATCTGGAGAAGAATTTAATTCATTACTCATTAACTCAACCGCTTTCCCCGCGATATTTTTCACCGTTCCCTTCCATCCCGAATGAACCGCGGCTGCCACTTTAAGCCTTCTATCAAAAAGGAGCACGGGCACACAGTCCGCCACAGAAATAAGTAGAAGTAAATTTCTGCTTCGAGTTAACAAGCCGTCGGTTTCAGGAAATGTCAGCGCGGAATTCGCCACCTCGATATTATCGCCATGGACCTGTTCGCCTCGGACCACCGATGACGCATCGAAGCCGAGCGAGGCGAAGAACTCCTTTCTGTTCTCCGCCTCCGGGCCGTCCATCGTCCCGTTCCTCTTCATGCTGAACATCGCCGACTTGTCTTCGACTCTCATGCTGACGGCATTGATAGCTCCTGCGCGCGTTAGGAGCTCGGATTGTACGTGATTGTTTTTCAAATTTTGTTAAGTGCTTTCTGCAAGTCTCTGATTATGTCATCCATCTTCTCGAGGCCTATGGATATTCTCATACCGCCGGGATCGATCCCCTTCTTCACCTGCTCGGACGCGGGGATCGCCGCGTGAGTCATGCTTCCCGGATGCTCGACAAGGCTCCTAATGTTTCCAAGGCTCACCGCGAGCGTCAGGGTGTAAGCCTCCTTGGCAAGTATGTTGGTCAGCTTTTCAGCTTTGGACCGGCTCTCCTCGGGAGATTTGCCTCGTACTACAAAATAAATCATGGAACCGGGCGCAAAGTTCCCGTCGAAATCGCGCATTTGCTTTTGGGCAAGAATATGCTGTGGAGATTCTTCGAGCCCGGGGTAATTCACTCTTTCTATCTTCGGGTGGCCGGATAGAAATCTCGCTATCTCGCAGGCAGTCTTCTGTTGCTGGCGGAGACGCAATGAGAGTGTCGGCAATCCGTAGACGAGCGCGTCCCAGGCGTTCTTGGTTCCGAGCACGGCGCCGAAGTCCTTTCTGTAAAGGAGCAGTCTGTCTTTGCTCCAGATCGGCCCTATCACCGCGCCTCCGACGTCCGTTCCAAATCCTCCGATATTTTTTGTCAGGGAATGCACGACGAAATCCGCTCCGAGCTCTATCGGCCTCTGGCAGAATGGCGTGGCAAAAGTGTTGTCCACAATGATGCTGATTCTGTTAGCCTTCTTCCTTTTGCTGTTTTCCTCCTTGACAATCTTTGAGATCGCCTCGATGTCTATTAAATCCAAAGTCGGATTTACCGGCGTCTCGAAGTAGACGACCCGCGTTGCTTCGGTGATCGCCTTACGAAGGTTCTCCGGATTCACGAGGTCGAGGAACTTCACGTCGATCTGATATCGCGGGTACCACAACGTCAACAGTTCGTAAGTGCATCCGTACATCGTCCTGTGCGCGAGGACCTGGTCGCCGGGCGCCGAGAGTATTCCGAGCGCGGCCGAGACAGCCCCCATCCCGCTGCTGAATGTGACGCACGCGTCGCCGCGTTCAGCCATTGCAAGATTATCTTCGAGCAAATCTTTGTTCGGCTCGCCGAGTCTGTCATAGATGTAAATCGGGGCCTGCTTAGAGATCTCTTTCCCCTCGACGGTATGAGCAAACTCAATGAAGCCTTGCGCGCCACGCTGCGCCGACTCGAGCCTGAATGTCGCGCTGGTGGTCATCGGCGGGACCAGATGGTGTGAATAGTCCCATTTCTCCGTGTACCCTTTCCCATAAATGAGATGCGTTTCGGTGCTGTAATCGTTGGCGGAGCGTCCTTGTGGGGACTTCCTCTCGACTTTCGGTTTTGCCTTGGTCTTCTTCATATTGCTCCTTTCTGAAGTTTGCCATGCCATCCTTTTGGGACACGCACGACTTTTTTTTCGGATTGATTTTACGCCTCTTGAAAATTATATTGTAAACCCTGCATCACTAGCTCAATTGGTAGAGCAACTGACTCTTAATCAGTGGGTTCGGGGTTCGAGTCCCCGGTGATGCACCAAAATCCCCCTTTCCTTTTTGATTTGAAAGCGTGACCACGTAGCCGGCGGCATTCGTTGGTACCGAATTCTCTATCAGTATCGGATAATAATCGGAGCTGGAAAACGCATCATGCCATCTTCCCTCCGCAGGTAAGTTTGGTAAGCTTGGGTGCGTTAGTCCATGGAACCCCCAACAATGAAGCAGTGAAGTTCCTCCAGCCATTCCCTTCTGCATCACCCTCAATATACTCGACAACGACAACTGGTTTCAAGGCGAGACCAATTTCCTTGGAAGATCGTCCAGGATTTGCAGCGCCACTTGACACCCCTCTTGAAATCTTCTGGCGGAACACCACGGCATCCTGCGTGGCAGAAGGAAATATACTCGCGGCCCGATCCGGAAATGCTGATTCGGATTTAAAAGATCATATCGTACTGAAAGGTGCGTGTATCTTTGGTTTCCCAGTAAACTCCCAGCTTATCTCCGGATTCATTTTGTACGGAAAATTGTGCGTTCGCTCTATTGATATCTGCTTGAGAGGAATTGATCCATGCGGTCAAGCTTCTGCATCGCGATCCCGATGGAATGGAATGAGAAATCCGTCATGAACAACTGATCAGAGGAAACTTTTCTCAGGAAACCGCCGACTTCTTCCGATCTCTCCTGGTCGAGCAACCTCTCAAGCCAAACATTGGTATCCAGGAGATACACCTGTCAATCCCCCCGCCACTCCATGATTTTTTTCTGGAGTTCGATCGAAGTGTACTGGGACCGGTAGTCCCTCAGGGCGCCTATCCAATCCTGCCGTAGTTTGACCCCTGTCTTTTTGGATCTCTTCTCAATGAGAAAATTGACGAAGTCCATGACCTCTTTTTGAAGCTCCTCAGGCAATTTCTTCACGATTTCGTCTATGCTCATCGATAATCCTTTCGCCTCGTTGACTTAATCTAACGTGCACCACCGTATTATCCAATCTCAGTTGAATCGCTCAAGTCAACCCAGGCGGCCACTTTCGGTTGCGAGCGCTCTACGCCGGGTACATCTCTGCCAGCGGGTCGACACTCATCCAGCGGCCGGCCCAGGCGTCGTAGTACCTCGCGCCAGAATAGTACAGGTTTGTCTCCGGGTCCTGCTCGCTGCTGACGTATTTATACCTGCCATCGGCTGATCCTGTCTGGTTCATCTGCGGGCTCGAACCCGGCATCTGCATCCCGAACGGATAATACTTATCGTAGCTGTCGACTCCACCGCTTGAATTCAAGACCATCTTTATATTTCCTAGATGATCCTTCAGATAATGGCAGTACGAATAATTCGTTACCCCCGAAAGAACAACCTGTCCTATGTTGCCGTTCCCGGCCCATACATTATAATCCACATCCTGGCTGTAAGGTTCCAGGTTTATCGCGAATGTCTTTCCGTCAGGATCGTTCATGTAGAAGTTCCAGTTCGATCCGCCCCAGTTCTTCAGTATTCTGACGCCGCCGACGCTCCCCGATTACACTATCCTGCGTTGATGAGAGACTCGACCGGGATGTTGAGTTTCTCATGAAGCGATCTTATCATCTTCACCGTAAGCTTCCGCTTACCGCGCATGATTTCGCTGGCTCGGTTGCTCCCTCCGACAATCGCGGCCAGGTCCGCCTGCTTCAGTCCCAATTGTTCGAGCCTGAACTTTATGGCTGAAATCGCGTCCGGTGCCGGAATCGGAAAATGTTGATTCTCATAGGAGTCAACAAGCGTTGCAAGGACGTCCAGTTCATCGCCTTCGGCTGTACCCACTTCCGCCCCCCACAATTCCTCAACTCTTTTCAGCGCACGTTCATAATCTCTCTTTGTCCTGATCGGTCTTATCTCCATCATATCTCCTCCGAGTTTACCCCATCGTATTGCCTGTGCGTCCCGACGAATCGGATGTAAATTATCTGGCGCTTGTAGTCGACGGCAGTCACAAGCCTGTATTGGTTACCCTTTATATTGAACACGATCCTGTTGTTCGCGATGATGCTTGCACTGCCGAAATTTTTTTTCACTTCGTTAGGGCTTTTCCAGTTTGCCTTTCTCACCTCGCATTCAGCAGAACGCCAACGGTTCCGGTGTATGGCACTCCCAAACTCTTGACGAAATTTCTCGCCTTCAAATCGTCGAGTATCAGCAATGGCGCCTCATATTCCGAGGCAAGGGCTATTGCACTTGATTCTCCGATGTCAAGCGTCGCAGCTATCAAAGCCTGATATTTCAGGTCCCGCGCCTTTTGTATCTTTATCCAGTCGGGTAACGGCTCACCTATTTCCTCAGAGACTTCAGGCGTGATGAGGACGTTACCATACAGTTCTTCAAGGATGTGAAGTTTCTCGATTTTGATGAGGAGAATGGGACAGATGGAATCAGATATTATAACGTTCGGCATTCTTCATGTCTTTCTCTATATCCGCAGGCGGATAATTGAAGACAGAGACTCCGTATTTGCCGAGCAATTCAGTAAAAACTCTTTTCGATACCCCGGCCAACTCTGCAGCCTGACCCAGCGACAGTTTCCCTTTTTCGTAAAGCTTCGATGCGAAGAGCATCGCCGCTTCGTTCTGATCGAGTTCGACCGTATCGGGTATGTGAAACGTTATTGTTTTCATTAGTGGAAATTAGCCGTTATACTCTATATTGTCAATCTCGCTCCGTTCAAGATGGCGCATGATGCAAAGGGCTGGACGTAGTTATACGGGCTCCACCCCGGGTACTTCTTTGCCAGCGGGTCGACACTCATCCACCTTCCACTCCAGCTGTCGTAGTACCTCGCACCAAAATAGTACAGCCCAGTCTCGGCGTCGAGCTCCTTGGAGGTGAATCCGTACCTGTCGTCCGGGCCTGAATTCACTGTATTCAAGCCTGGCATCTCTTCGCCGAACGGATAGTAGTTGTTCCACACCTGCGCGTTGCCGTTCTCATCCATTATCATCCTCACGTCGCCAAGATGATCCTTGATGTAATAGT
>JAJYRM010000118.1 GCA_021794075.1 Bacteroidota bacterium
GCCGTACTCGATGATCTTCCCGCCAGTCATCTGGGCTCCCTCAGAGATCGTCATGATAGCATAGCCGCTCGGATTGCGCTTCTTGTCTTCGAGGAGAAGCTTAGCGAGTTTCTCCGGGTCGAAAGGCACTTCTGAAATAATCGCTCTGTCAACTCCGGCGAGGTATGCTGAGATGAGGGAGGTCTCGCCGGAGTTTCTCCCGAAGAGTTCAACAACTGCGATTCTCTCGTGCGATCCGGCGGGAGTGCGCAGCGCTGTAATGAAATTCACGCTCCTGGTGACTGCGGTGGAGAAACCGATGCAATAGTCGGTGCCGAATACGTCGTTGTCCATCGTCTTCGGTACGGCAACGACAGGAAAACCTTCCTTGTGAAGACGCACGGCATAACTGAGAGTGTCATCGCCTCCGATCGGGAGCATGGCATCGATCTTTAGTTTCTCGAGGACCCTGAGGACATGCGGCGTGAAATCAAGAGGCGGATCATCTTTCTTCGGTGGGTGTTTAGGGTCGCGTAGAAATTCCGGGACATTCGCAGGCCTTACTCTCGACGGGTTCGTTCTTGAGGTATGCAGAAATGTTCCGCCAGACCTGTCGACAGTGCGAGTGTTTTGTTTGTTGAGCGGCATTACCCATTCCTGGTCGCCATCTTTCGAATCTGTGTTGTAGTTGAGAAGTCCGCCCCAGCCGCGTTTGATGCCGATTACTTCGATCCCGGCGTCCTGCGCTCTGTAGACGGCAGCCTTTATGCAGGGATTCAAACCAGGTACATCACCTCCGCCTGTCAGGATTCCAATTCGCATACGTTTGCTCCTTTGATTGTAATTATGTCCAAGAGGAATTTATGAAGTAAAGCGAGAACATAGAAAGTCGAAGTGAAAGACTATCGTCCGATATTAAAGATGACGTTGCGCTCATACTCGGAGTGAAACAATTGGGAGGAGATCAGGAAATCGGCAGACGCCCTGTTTGACGCCACCGGTATGTTCCACACCACCGCAATTCTCAGAAGGGCCTTCACGTCGGGGTCGTGCGGCTGCGGCTCCAGAGGATCCCAGAAGAATATCAGGATATCAATTTTTCCTTCCGCTATTTTCGCGCCAAGCTGCTGGTCGCCGCCGACCGGTCCGCTCATCATTCTTTTTATCTTAACGCCCAGCGCTTCCGAGATGAGTTTCCCCGTCGTCCCTGTGGCATAGAGTTCATGGTTCTTTAGTGTTTCGGAGTTGTATTTCGCCCACTGAAGAAGTTCTTCCTTCTTGTTGTCATGTGCTACGAGGGCGATCTTCTTTCTGGGGTTCATCTTGACTCGGACACTGTTCATCTGAGACTCCTCAGTTTCTGTTCGTTCGTCGGCATTCTTCAGGCGCGTTCGCGGCGTTGAAATCGACGCAACAAAAAATCACAACGTCACACGGGAAATGCGTACCGATCCTTCACTTTCCGTGCAAGCGAATTTTTTACCAGCGGAACGGGATCTTAATTGGCCGACGGCTTGAATTCCTCCGTCACTTCCCGTTTCTCGGAATTCGAATACACCTTGAATGAGTTCACGGGAATCGACGGATTGGCGTCCAACTTGATGATCACCTTATTCTTCCACATGAGGCTCATAAGGTGGCTGGGCCTCCCCTCTTTCAGGTAGTAAGCGATGTAAGGATGAACGGTAAGCTTGAAAATCCTTCCGTTATGGCCCTCGTTGCGAATCCTCCCAAACCAGCCGGTAATGTCGGTGAGAACCGTGGCCCTGCTCTGAATAATTCCAGTGCCTGAGCAGACAGGGCATGTTTCGCTGAACGACTGCATGATGCTCTGTCTTATGCGCTGACGTGTGATCTGAACGAGGCCGAACTCAGTCATCGGGAGGACAGTAGACTTCGCCCTGTCTCTCCTGAACTCCCTCCGGAGTTCCTCGTAAACCTTCCTCTTGTTCCGCTCGTCATCGAGATCTATGAAATCGATCACTATGATTCCGCCGATATCTCGAAGGCGGAGCTGCCTGACGATCTCGCGCGATGCCTCGATGTTAGTGCGGAGTGAATTCTGTTCCTGCTCCTTGCTTGCCGCGTAGCGGCCGCTGTTCACGTCTATCACCGTCATCGCCTCTGTGGGATCAATGACGAGATAGCCGCCCGTCTTTAAGGCCACTCTCCGGCCCAAAGATTCCTGCATGTCTTTAGCGACGCCGAAGACATCGAAGATAGGCTGCTTTCCACGGTAGAACTCTATTTTGTCGAGAAGGTTCGGCGAGAACCATTTCACATATGTGGTAATCTCTTTATAGAGCCTTCTCGAATCGACTACGACCCGCTGCACTTCGTTGTTGAACAAATCCCTGATCACGCTCGACACGGTGGACAGGTCCTTGTAAAGAAGGATCGGCGGCTGCTCGGTCTTCAGGCTCTTTTCTATCTCGCGCCACGTCTTTATGAGCTGCTCGAGGTCATTTTTCAGGAGCTCTTCTTCTTTTCCTTCCGCGACTGTTCTGATAATCACGCCGAACCCTTCGGGGAGCATGCTTCTGACAATTCTTCTCAGCCTTTTCTTCTCGCGGAAGTTGTAAAGCTTTTTCGAGACGCCGACTCTCCCGTCAAAAGGAAGGAGAACGACGTATCTTCCAGGAAGCGATACTTTGCTTGTTACGCGTACCCCTTTTTTGCCGACCGGCTCCTTGGTGACCTGTACAATGATGCTTTGTCCTCTATCGAGGTTGACATCTTTCTGAGGAGGTCTGGGGGGTCTTTGTCCTTTAGGTTGGTAACGCTGGCCTTGCTGCTGGCGTGTACCGCGATCGGCGGGCGCCCCTACGGTCTCAGCTTCGTCGTCATCGTCGTCTTGAAGATCGGGCTCGTCTTCACCGATTAGAGACGAGTATTCGTCAATATTCGGATCTACATCCGAGAAATGTAGAAAGGCGTCCTGCTTATGTCCGATGTCGATGAATGCGGCGCGGATGCCCGGCATGACTCTGGCGATTTTGCCGAGATAAATGTCACCGACCATCCTTTCTTTTCCCGGAGTGTCGACGAAAATCTCTGCGAGTCTGCCATCTTCAGTGATCGCGATACGAATCTGATCGGCAGTCTCATTGATTACGATCTCCTTTTTCATAGATACCTGCTTTGTTGTTTTGCAGCGGAGACCGACTTAGACCACCATCCAGATCCAGGAAATGATTCCTTGCGATTCGACTTCTCAGTAACGATTCAGCGTGCATGCTGTAAACCGATAACGCACCACTTCCGGGCGCGAATATCGACTGTATATCACATGCCGGAGATCTTCCGGAAATTGCAGAATCAGGGACCGGTTGAAAAAGTCCCTTAAAGGCGAGAAGCGTATTCAAATTCCTACCGCACATGTTGGCGGCTACTCTCCCCGAATCATTGAAAACACTCTCATGAACACACTGGAGATAGTCTGAAACGACTCCGCATATTGTGTTTAAAATTGAGTTGAAAAACGAAAGGAAATATCCTTCCCCAAAAATTAAAACCGTAAGAAACTCAAGCGACAGCGATCCGCGGCGACGCAAGGATGCATTGCCCGACCTTAGATTACCCGATTTCCGGCCGATGATGCTGTCTCGTTGTAACACCTAAATACCAATTATTGAACTTCACATTTTAAAAGAGAAGCCCGGCCCCGGATTCCTCCTCCGGTTCCCCCGGGCAGATTGCATCATACAATAATAAAAATAAGAGAGGCCAAGCTTGCTGTGTCACACAGTCAGTACGCTTACCGTTGCTTCCTTCCGGACCTGGCGGGGTTCGGCAACATTCCGTTGCACAGAACTTGACCTCAAAGAACTTGCTCATTTCGAATTGCAAATGTCATTTGTCGGATTCGAAAGACCGTCACGATAAATTCAAATCTGCAATCCGGTATCTGAACTAGTGGAGCAGAGGGGAGTCGAACCCCCGACCTCCAGAGTGCGATTCTGGCGCTCTCCCAAACTGAGCTACTGCCCCGCTTTCTACTCCTGTTCCCGATCAAGACCTTGGAAACTACCGGGAATCAGAGGTTTCTGGCGTTTTTCACATATAATTTAATACGGTGCGTATAGGAGTGCAAATAATTAAAAATCGGCGCAGAACCTTTGAAGCAATGCAAACTTCAACAGGTTCATCGAGTTTGATGCGAGAGCTTCAACGGTTTGCTTACTCGCCGAGCCACTTTCCCGGCTCCAGATAATACCTAACGTAATCCGACACCGCGTCCTCGATGGTCATCATCGGTCTGGAGTATCCCGCCTTCCTTATTTTCGAAACATCGGCGCAGGTATAATATTGGTATTTGTCGCGTATCGTTTCTGGCATCTCCACATACTCTATGTTCTTCGCCATCCCCATCGCGGCAAAGATGGCCGCAGCCAGCGAGTTCCATGTGTTCGGAGTGCCGCTGCCAATATTGAAGAGCCCTGCCGCGGACTTGTTCTCCAGGAAGAAGAGAGTCATCTCGACCGCGTCCTTCACGTAAATAAAGTCGCGGACCTGTTCGCCGTCCTTATACTCGTCCCTGTACGACTTGAAAAGCTTGATCTTCCCTGTCTGCCCGATTTGTTCAAAAGCTTTCATAACGACGGAGCGCATATCGCCTTTGTGATTTTCGTTCGGGCCGTAGACGTTGAAATATTTTAAGCCGACAATTCTGTCGAGAATACCTCGCCTAAGCGCCCACTGGTCGAAGAGCTGCTTGGAGTACCCGTACATATTGAGCGGTCTGAGCGAATCGATCGAGCTCTCATCGTCCGAAAAGCCATTGCTGCCGTCTCCGTAAGTGGCCGCGCTTGACGCGTAGATGAATCTCGACCCTTCGCCGATTGCGGCTATCGCAAGCTGCCTTGTATATTCAAAGTTATTTCGTATAAGATAGCTCGCGTCGCGTTCAGTTGTCGCAGAGCAGGCACCCATGTGAATAATAGCTTCGATCGGTTCGTTGTCCGATCTCAACCTCGCCGCGAGCCTCTGATTTACTACCAGGCTCAGGAATTCGTCCTTCTCCATGTAATCGTGATAGCGAAGCGATACGAGGTTCTTCCACTTTTCGTCGGTCCCGAGGTTGTCTACGATAAGTATATCTTCTCTTCCCATTTCGTTCAGGCGCCAGACTATCGCACTTCCAATGAAGCCCGCGCCGCCGGTGACAATAATCATAAAAATCCTTTTCCAGTTTCAGCTTGCTTGAAATTATCTGAGAGCCGCAGATGGCACATGGAGCGGAGCACGAACCGCATCGCATCTCGGTTCCGTTCACTGCGGGTTACTTCAATACCTCTTATGGGCTATGACCTTTGCGTTTCATTCGCACTTCACAAAATACTTACCCGGGAGCTGTTTAACAACGCCCTTGAGCTCCAGGCTGAGAAGTTGTACCAGCAAATCGGCGATTGGGGTGCGGCATTTTTCGGCGAGGGAATCTATGTGCTCCGCCTCTTCCGTGAGGGCGTCGAAGATCTTCTGCTCGAAGATTGTCAGCTGGACCTTCGGTTGCGCAACCGGTTGGTCTTTCAGCAGCGGCCGGAGCTTGTAACGCAGCTCTTCCAATACATCAGCGATGTTCTCGACAAGCTTGGCACGCCCCTCTCTTATCAGTTTACTCGTCCCCCGGCTCTTTTTTTCGAATATGGATCCGGGGACCGCAAACACTTCCCTGTTCTGATCTAGGGCCGTACCGGCCGTTATCATCGCACCGCCATCGCGATCGGTTTCAACCAGTATAGTGCCGAGGGTTACGCCGCTTATGATCCTGTTCCGGCGCGGAAAGTTCATCGCATCGGGCTTCGATCCCATGTAATATTCGGACACTATCGCGCCGCCGACCAGCATCTGCTCGACGAGCTTTCTATTCTCACTCGGATAAATGACATCTACGCCGCTGCCTAGGACAGCGATTGTCCTGCCGCCCGACCTGACGGTAACGGAATGGGCAATAGTATCAACGCCGCGGGCGAGTCCCGAAACGACAATAATTCCCTGATCTGCCAGCTCCGCGGCAAACTTTTCAGTGACACGCTTGCCGTAAGTCGTAGGTGTTCGAGTGCCTACTATCGCGATTGAGTATTTGTCCTCCTCCTTCAGGTTACCCCGCACGAAAAGCATTACCGGAGGATCGTAAATCTTTTTCAGATTTTCCGGATAATCCTTGTCCCAGAAAGTCACCAGCCTCGCCTCGGACTTGTTGAGCCTGGAGAGCTGGACCTGAATTTCCTTGTTGAAATTTCTGTTCGACAATATCTTTTTCGCCAGACTTCGGTCTATTCCTTCGACGGTAGCAAGCTGTTTCTCGCTCGCCTCCAGAACCGATTCCGGGTCCCCAAAATGGTTGACAAGAGCTCGCAGCCTTGCAGCACCGATACCGGGGACCATTGAGAGACTCAAGAGCGTGCGAACGTCCATAGCGTTAAACCACTTCTGCCTTGTTACGGAAAAATCCTGCCGCCGGGCGAAGGACTCTAAGCCTCATGCTTCAGTCCTTTACCCCATCGGGGATTAGTACGGTAAATTTCGTCCCCTTGCCGAGAGAAGATTCGACAAAGACTCTACCGCCATGCGCTTCCGAAATGCGTTTGACGATCGTCAGGCCGAGTCCGGTACCTTTATGAGCTGTCCCTTTGGCGTTCTTCGCCTGACGATACCGATCGAAGATGAGAGGCAGCTCTTCCATGGATATGCCGACGCCTGTGTCGCTTACATCAAGCGCGATGTACTCCCCCTTCAGACCAGCCGTTTCTTCACCAAAAGCCTGCCGGTATATTCTTATTACGATTTCCCCATTATTAGGAGTAAACTTTATGGCGTTGCTCAGAAGATTGGTTACCACCTGGTCGATCTTCCCGCTGTCGCATTCGCAGATCATGATATCTTCTGTTTGCTCGACTCTCAGATTGATTTCCTTTTCGCGGGCGAGCAGTTTAAGCCGCCCGACAGCTCCCCCGATAATCGCGTTCAAATCGTTCGGCTGTTTGTTGATCTGAATCTTGCCGGCTTCGATCTTGGCTACATCGAGGATGTCGTTAATAAGACCCAGCATCCTCTGGGAGGTTTCGAGCGCCGAATGCATGAACTCCTTCCGCTCCGATGGGTTCCTGTCCAGATCGCCTCGCGCTCCGAGCTGAAGGACGCCGATGATTACCGACAGAGGGCTTCGCAGATCGTGGACAAGCATCGACTGAAAATCGGCCTTGAGTTGCTCCACCTCGCGCTCGGCCTTGACGACACGAAGTATCGACCTGACTCTCGCAATCAATTCGTCTTGATCGATCGGTTTTGTCAGATATTCGTCGGCGCCCAGCGAGAAACCTTCTTCTATGCTTTTCGCGTCCTTGGAATTTGCCGTAAGAATGATAACCGGTATATCTTTAGTAATCTCATTAGCCTTCAGGTACTTCAGGGTTTCAAACCCGTTCATTACCGGCATCGCGACGTCCAGGACAATAAGATCGGGGTGTTCGGATGCGCTCAAGGCGAGGCATTCTTTTCCGCTCGATGCTTTGAGGACGTCGAAGCCCTGCCGTTTCAACATCCTTTCAAGGAGTGTCAGGTTATCCGGCGCATCATCAACTGCTAATATTCTCTGATGTTCTTCCATTTATGAGCGCCGTTTCATTGGATGACCGAATTAGTCCGTTCGTTAATCAAGACTTCCGTTCCTCTCTTTGTATGAATTTGTTCACTTCGCGGAGGATCATCTCGCGTGTCAATCCTTCCTTCCTGACTATATTCTTTATGTGGGAATTAAGCATTCCTCTCTCCTCTTGAGTGATTTCCATTGCAGTAAGGACAACAACAGGGACGTCTTTGAGACTTTCGTCCTCGCGCATTTTCTCCACGACTTTAAAGCCATCCATCTCCGGCATCAGCAGGTCAAGAAACACCAACGAAGGGATCTTCCTCCGAAGGAATTCGATCGCTTCGACACCGTTTCGTGCCGTCGAAATATTGAATTTACTTCTTTGCAAAATGTTGCGGATAAAATTTGTGAAGTCCTCATTGTCGTCGACGACGAGTATATCGCCGCCGTCCGTCCGAGTGGTGGCGCGAACGATCGAAACGATCTTGTCCGCCTCCACAGGTTTGACGACATACGACTCGGCGCCGAGATTGAGCGCGAGAGCTTTGTTATCAACGATGGAATGAATTATGACGGGTATGTCTTTGACTTCCGGGTCAGCTTTAAGTTCATGCAGCACTTGCCACCCATCCTTTTCAGGCATCATTATGTCGAGAGTAACCAGGATAGGTTTCATCTCCTTGACGGTTCCGAGAGCTCGCGTGGAATCAGTTACTCCGACAAACTCGAACCCTTCTCCTTCAAGGTGGCTCTTCAGCAGCACTAGTACTTCGGGATCGTCATCCACACAGACGATAAGGTTATTTGCATTCAACGGCCCATCTGAAGTCGGTGGGGCCTCTGTTCCGGCGTAGACTTCGTTCTTTCCCGCCAACTTATAGACAGTAGGCAAAGTGACGGTGAAGGTCGCCCCGTTACCTGCCTCGCTTCTCACAGTCAGGTCTCCGCCCAGCATCCTGGCAAGCTTTCTGGATATCGCAAGACCCAGACCTGTGCCACCATGCTTGCGCGTATTAGATCCATCTACTTGCCTGAATTCTTCGAATATCAACTCGAGTGAGCCTGCGGGTATGCCCGACCCGGTGTCTTCAACGGCGATCGAGACGAGATTGCCTTCCATGAGTTTTGCGATGACCTTTATGTGGCCGCTTTCCGTGAATTTGGCCGCATTGCTCAGCAAGTTCAAAATTATCTGCTTTATTCTTGCCGGATCAGATTCGAACTCAGGAATAGCGGGATCAATCTCGGAAAGTAGTTCAACCTGCTTCCCGGCAACCAACGGCGCGACGGTTGACAGCGAATCGCCAATCAATGCATCTAGACTGAATTGCTCGGAGGATATCGTGATTTTCCCCGCTTCGATTTTCGATAAATCAAGAATGTCGTTGATGAGGGCAAGGAGGTTCCTTGCATTCCTCAGGACTATCTCCAGCCCCTCTTTTTGTTCCCCGGTAGGAGGAGTTACGTCGTCGGTCAGGACAAGATTCGTGAAGCCGATGATAGAATTAAGTGGAGTCCTAAGTTCATGGCTCATGTTGGCGAGGAATTGGCTCTTCAACCTGCTCGCTTCCTCCAGCTGCTGGTTAGCCAACACAAGCTGCCCGTTCGCCTCCTCCACCCACTGTTTGGATATTCTAAGTTGTTCGTTGAAGTCTTCTAGTTCCCTGGACTTCTCAAGTATATCTGAATAGAGGAAAGCGTTTTCGACGGCGCCGCCGAGCACGCGCGAGATCATCACGAAGAACTCAAGGTCCGACTCTTCGAACTCTATCGGCTCTCTCGACACCGCGAGAAGCGCGCCGTGCGTCTTTCTTGTCCCGATGATTGGAACAACGACCGCTGAAGTCATCATCTCTCTACGTAGCGCCTGAAAGATCACGGACGGGCTAAGTTCTTCGGAAATAGAAGGTATCTCTTTCGGTATCCCGAGCTTCATCGATTCGTAAAGCTCGCCGTCGGCAAGAGGAAGGGAATGGATCCCCTCCTCCTTCAAAAAGGAAGCGCTGAAACCGAGCGAAGCAGCCAGATTCATGTTGTCCGCAGTTTCGTTAATGAGGTACACGGCTGCGGCGGATATCCCTTCGAATTCCATTAAACGCGCGAGACTCTTATTCACAATCTCAAACACATCGAGGGCATCCTTCACGGCCATAGCCGTCCTGTTTATGACAGACAACCTTCTGTTCTGTTTCTTTACCGCAAGCTCATTCCTTTTCTGGTCAGTTATATCGCTGAACGTAACCACGGCGCCGCTGACTTCGCGACCGGGGTCGATAAGAGGCGACGCGCTTATCGAAATGATCCGCTCCGTCCCATTTCGGGCGACGAGGAGTTCGCTGTTCCTGACATCTTTGCCGTCGACAGCCGCGACCTTCACCGGATTTTCGTCTTCACTGAGAGGCGTACCATCCAAATTGCGCACGCCCAAAGCGACCGGGTAATCTGAAAATTTCAGGCCGGGTGTTTCAGTGACTCCGAATATCTTCCTGCCGCCTTCGTTCATTAGTATGACGCTGCCGTTCCTGTCGACGAGGGCAATCCCTTCCGCGGCGCTCGCGAATATTTTCTCCAACTGGTCGGCCTGCTCGGCGACTTTTCCGCCCAATCTAAGTTTCTGAAATCCGGCGGCTATCTCCATTGCCGTCGCGTCCGCAAGTTCCGCTTCGTACTTAATGTTTCCCGGAGCGGCGACTGAGACGTACTGAAGAACCCCGACGAGCTGTCCGGATGAAACCAGCGGCAGGCTTATCAGCCCCATGGCGTCGCGGAAGAACGGCTCGCTGTAGAAATCCGAGAACTCAGTCTCCGCCAAAGATCGACTGAAGACCATTTTGCATAGTTTAGCGGCTCGTTCGGCATTTGTTTCCGAGCCCGACTCGAACTTCTGCGTCAGTGGAACGGAGGGAATTTTCCCTAGGACATTGCGCTGCGCCAGGAGTCGGAGTGACGCGCCAGCTTCTTCGTAAGAGTATAACGCCGACAGAGGCGAGCCAAGAACATCCGTAAGGAATTCGACCGCAGAATCTGCCAGTTCGGCGACTGTACCGCTCGAGAATGCGAGCTGGGCAACACGGTATGCCGTCTCTTTCCTCTTTTCTTCCCACTTCTTTTCGGTGATGTCTTCGCATACTCCCACAAGCGCTATTATCTCTCCGTTAGCATCCTTTATCGAGCTTGTGCTCAGAGAGATGTAGTACTCTGTCCCGTCTCTCTTTCTATTTAGCACCTCTCCTCTCCAGCTCCCTTTCCGGGCGGTCTGCACAAAAATGTCACGAGCCTTGTGATAACCGAAGCTGGGAGAGACGATGGTCCAGAGGCTGCGGCCAGGGAGTTCGCCAAGAGTATACCCGAAAAGTTTCTCCGCGGCACTATTAAGGTACGTCACAAGCCCCTCGGAGTCCGTCAGCGCGATAGCTTCATCCGTGTTTTCAACCGCCGCGCTCAAGACCTGATTGCGGTGCTCCAGCTGCTTCCTTCCGGTAATGTCCCTGTAAGCGGTAATGGCGCCGAGTTTCTTTCCCTCGATGACGATCGGAGCCGAATTCAAGAGTACCTCTCTTCTCTCTCTTTTCTTCGTCACAACCGTCAGCTCTAATTCGCTTGCCAATCCTTGTTCGACCAGTTCGGCATACCTGCCCGCCTTCTCCCTTTCGTCTTGGTCGTAGAGATGTTCTATCGGCTTCACTCTCATTTCCGCTAGGGTGTAGCCGAAGACGTTTTCGAACGCGGGGTTCACATACAGCGGGAATCCCGTCTCGTTGACGATCCTTATCGGATCAGGGACTTTTTCAAGATATACCTGGTATTTGAGGAGCTCGCGATTTGCCGCTTTCAATCCATCTGAACTCCGAACATAATCGGCAAATATCTGGCCGACGTCAACGAGGCTTCCAACGGCGCCGATTACGTACGCGATAGTTAATATCCCGAGGTGTACAGCCGAGAAGCTATCTCCAATATCTCTGGAAAATGCTCCCGCAAGGGTCCCCAGCATTAGCATGAAGAGAGCGACGCTGATCGAGTAATTGAAGAGTGTGGGGAACTTGAGATAATTCCGGCTGACGCCCACGAAGGCGATAAGAAAGAGCACCGCAATGGCAATGTTCAGGGGAGGCAAGTTTCCTGACGAAAGTTTGTTGCCAAGCTCGTATCCCTGCGAGAGGAAGACAACAATGGTCACAACAATGGCGCTGATCACGATGCCGATAATAACATCCAGGAGCGACGACTTTGGTTTCGGGTGGATCCAGACCAGGACGGTACCCACGGCAAGCAGCAGAGCGAGAAGAAAACTCCCTCCCTGCCAGGCGGCCAGCTGAAAATTGAAAGCGTGCTGAACTCCTCCAACATCTCCCAGATCCGCGACTAAAATAGCCGTAACTCTCATGAATCCACCGATCAGGAAAGCGAGTGCGATAAACTCCAGCAGGCGGTCCTTCAAGACAACGTACCTGGAAAAAGCGAAGAGCGATATCGCGACCGATATCATGTTGGTTATGAGTACGGTGTCTAGGAGAATGCGAATGTCAATCGAGACGTGCAAAAGAATCCCGATAACGGCAATAACGATAGAAAGCAGCAAAGCCCCGCCGACACCGACGACTAGAGAGAACAGCCCTCTGTTCTGTTTCATCCTACTCTCCGGTAGAAGGTTCACATATTATGTATTTCTTAATAGTCTCGACCAGTAACGCCGGGTCTATGGGT
>JAJYRM010000119.1 GCA_021794075.1 Bacteroidota bacterium
CAAAGTCAGACGAAAGATAACCCGTTTCGGAAAGCTTTGCGTAAACCTTAATCACAAAATGGAGGAAATCCAAATGCCAGAAAAGAAGAGAGGCAATGCTCTGAAAGGAATGGCAGGCGTTGCAATGTTGATATGCCTGCTTCCTCTTCTTGCTGCGGCAAAAACTGATGGCTTCGATGTAATGCATAACATCAAATTCAGAAGCATCGGGCCGGCTGCCGGCGGTGGGAGAGTCAGTGCGGTTGCCGGTATTCCCGGTCAGCCGAGCATATATTACGTCGGCGCTGCGGGAGGCGGCGTTTTCAAGACTGTCAACGGTGGTGTGACATGGAAGCATGTGTTTGCCCACGAGGCGACTTCTTCTATCGGCGCGATCGCACTTGCACCGTCGAACCCTAACTATGTATGGGTAGGAACAGGCGAAGCGAATCTTCGCAACGACATTATCGACGGTCAAGGCGTCTATTTTTCACCTGACGCGGGGAAGACCTGGCAGTTCATGGGACTTAAGAACGTCGGCCAGATTTCCAAAATTGTCGTAGACCCTTCAAACCCGGATAACGTATTCGTTGCCGCAGTGGGAGACGCATGGGCGCCCACGCCAGAACGAGGCGTGTTTCGCACCACCGACGGTGGAAAAACATGGCAGAAAGTTCTCTTTGTTAACGACACAACGGGCGCTTCTTCGCTGGTCATGGATCCCGGTAACCCGAAGGTCTTGTTTGCCGGCATGTGGCAGGTGCGACGATATCCGTGGATGCTTGACGATGGAGGATATTCGAGCGGCATCTACAGGTCCACGAACGGCGGTACGACATGGAAGAAGCTTACCAAAGGTCTGCCTACAGGCCCGATAGGAAGGATCGCTCTAGCGGCGGCGCCAAGCAACCCTGACCACATATACGCGCTCGTAGAATCGAAGAAGGGACTTCTGTACGATTCTGACGATCTCGGGAACCACTGGCATTTTGTGAGCAACAACCATGATATGGACGTCAGGCCTTTCTATTTCTCGAACCTGATTGTATCACCGGACAACCAGGACAAGCTATTCTTTCTCTCGTTCAATATTTCGGAATCGATAGACGGTGGAAAGACCATAAAGGATGTCACGGGCCAGGCGCACGTCGACAACCATGCAATCTGGATCGATCCTAAGGATCCAAACCGAATAATCATCGGCAATGATGGCGGTGCTTATGTGTCTGTAGACGGGGCCAAGACCTGGAGGTACCTGGACAATCTTCCGATTGAGCAGTTCTACCAGGTTGCAGTGGACAGCGCAAATCCATACCACATCTGTGGCGGATTGCAGGACAACAACGCGATGTACGGAATCTCTACAAACCTGAATGGGCCCGGAGTTGCCGGTTATAATTGGCTTACCGTTGCCGGCGGAGACGGGCAGTATGTCGTACCGGCGCCAAGCGACCCGAATATAGTTTACGCGGAGTCTCAGGACGCCTATCTCAAGAGGCTTGATCTAAAGACCGGACTACAGAAATACATCCGGCCGTATTTCTTCGATTCTCCGGATATGCCGCCGTACGAGCTGAAGTACAGGTTTAACTGGACATCACCCATAGCTGTGTCGTACACTGATCCGAACGAAGTGTTCGTCGGAGGAAACGTCCTCTTCAAGAGCATGGACGGAGGCTTCCATTGGACTGTAATCAGCCCTGATCTTACCAGGAACGATAAGTCGAAACAACAGCCGAGCGGCGGGCCCATCAACCTCGACATTAGCGGCGCCGAAAACTACGATACAATTCTCTCTATAGGAATCTCTCCGCTTGATTCGAACGTGATATGGATTGGCACGGACGACGGTTTGGTTCAGGTTACGCGGGATGGTGGGAAACACTGGGAGGAAGTCGCGAAGAACATCCCCAATCTGCCCGCGTGGGGCCGAGTGTATCATGTAGCGCCCTCGCCATTCAATCCCGCGTCGTGTTACATAACGGTTGACCTTCACGAGCTCAACAACAATAAGCCGTACGCTTTCAAGACCGATAATTACGGAAAAAGCTGGACTGCGATTGCGAAAGGATTGCCCGATGGATATCCTGTCCATGTAGTGCGCGAGGATCCAAACGACCGAGGCTTCCTGGTGGCAGGCACGGATCAGGGATTGTTCTATTCAAACGACGATGGCAGTCAATGGACGCCGCTCAAGAGCAATTTTCCGACGGCATGCGTCTACGATCTTGAGTTCCAGAAACAGACTCACGATCTGGTCGTCGCCACTCACGGCAACGGGATTTATGTACTCGACAACATTACGCCGCTTGAACAGCTGAACAGCAATATCCTGGATCAGAAATTTCATCTGTTCGCGACCATTCCTGCTTACATGTATCACATGACGTACATGGATGGATACAACAACCTCAGCACCTTTATGGCGCCCAATCAGCCGTACGGAGTGATGATTGATTATTATCTCAGAGACACTCTGAGCACGAATCCTATGGATCGAAAAGAACACAAGACTCCCGTGGAAGTTCAGATAACGGATAACGCTGGCAACCACATCGCGACATTGTATGGTCCGGACAAGAAAGGAATCAACAGGCTTATTTGGAACATGCGTTACCAAGGCGCGGCTCCATTAACGATTGATCCTAAGATGGCTGCAAAGGAGAATCCATACAACACTCGCGGACCGATGGTTACGCCGGGTAATTATAAGATCACGGTGACGGCCGCGGGCAAAACTGAGACCATCAACGCGGAGCTGTTTCCCGATCCGCGGTTTACGGTGCCGGCGGATTACTTCACATCAACGGCGACGAATGGCCTTGTTGTAGTCAATAACGTGAGCGCGGTCAATGATATGCTTAATAGAATAAAGAATATCGATGACCAGATGGGAACCATCAGGAATGCTCTGGAGACTGATAAAGATGGCATGAAATCCGGAAAGTACAAGAGCGTCCTGAGCCAGATGAAGGAAATCGGAAAGGAACTTTCGGTTCTACAGGACACGGTCTACACCAAAGGTATCCAACACAGCGTGATAGAGGATGACATACATGGTTTCACGCATCTACAGGAAAGACTGCGGAGCCTGATGTACGGATTCTACTCGCCGTACAATGGAGTACCGACGCCCGTAACTATGGCGACGATTCAGTTGTTGACTGGGCAGCTCGATAATGTTCTGTCGCAATTCAACGGAGTGCTGACGACTGACATTCCGGCGTTCAACAAGGTCGCGCAGAGTGAAGGCGTACCGACACTATTCGCAGGTCCAACCATCAGTGTGAAGAAGTAACGTTGTAAGCTTCAGGATCAAGAGAATGGGCGGAGATACGGTGACGTATTTCCGCCTTATTTAGCGACATGCGTGTTGCAGAATCAGTGTTATGTTACCTAACACCTGCCGCCATCGACTCACGTCAAGAGCAAGGCGGACTTTAACCGTTCCGGCCCCTTCGAGGTTCCTACTTCCCTGAATTGGTGTGAGCGCTGGCTGTTGTGCGATCGGGCCGGGCGAAAACCTCAATTTGAATTCACGTTGGGGTGTTCAATCCCTATAAGTTTCTGTGGCGACGTTTCGGTATGCGCGATTTTGTGTCTCTAATGTCTTCTTGTCATTGGCTGTCAATGAATGCTGCTGATGTATCAGGTTTGGATGATGTCCTCGCGTGGCTGGTTTGAGCCTTGGGATTCGTGCGCCCAATTCTTTCGTCAGCATAAGGATTGTTGTGGGTTTCAAGAGCGGAACAGATGTTCCAATCAGTTGCGGACGTGAAAGGATCTATGTCCTTCTGTAGTCTGAATGCGATTTGGCCGGGGGTCACGCACTGACGTTTTAAATCGTTTTGGAAACTCGGATGGCCCAATTTAATTGACATATCCATCGGTGATTAATCCTGTCGCGTGCGCGTATTCTCTAGTGATGCAATCGGTTTCAGATTGACGCAGGCGTCTCATAAAAACATTCGATTGACAGCGCTTGGCGTAAAGATTTGGATTAGTCCTTGAGACAGCCTAAATTTCTTCGTCCGTTAGGGGTGCCGTCCACCCGAAAAAGGATGGCTGAGATAAAACCCTACGAACCTGATCTGGGTAATGCCAGCGGAGGAAAATGGACTTGGCTTCTCGCATACCGTTTCTCTTTTCGACTGTTGGTGTAACCCTTCAGTCACAATGAGGAACGGTTTTTTGGTTTTAGGAGGAGTCATGAGACATAAATTTGTTACGTCATTCTTGCTGCTTTCGCTGGTGATAGTCGCTCGAGCTCAACAATCAGACGCCATCCATGGAACTGTCATAGATTCTAGCGATCGGGCTCCGGTCGTGCGAGCTTTGGTCAAAGTCCTTCCTGATGGAGATACCACAATGACCGGTAATGATGGTGTTTTCCACTTCTGGCAATTCAAACCTGGAACGTATGAATTAGAGGTCAGAGCCCCCGGTTATGAAAACGGGTATACAGAAGTCAAAGTCCCAGGTAACAATGCACTAATAACTCTGGTGCGAAAGACTTTCCATCTTAATCCGATTCTGGTAACGGCTCAAATCGCTCAGGAGCGGCGATCCCCGGTCACCTTCAGTAATCTCAACGCCAAAATCATCAAAGAGCAATATGCCGTTCAGGACGTGCCAGTGCTACTCTCCCAGCTTCCCTCCATCACCGAGTATTCCGAGAACGGTGAAGGAATTGGATACTCTTACATAACAATGCGCGGTTTTGACCAACGGAGGATTTCGATTATGGTCAACGGGATTCCGCAGAACGATCCGGAGGACCACAACGTATACTGGATCGACATGCCGGATCTTCAGGCAAACGCGAGCATGATACAGGTGCAGCGCGGCGCTGGAAACGAATTCTATGGCGCCCCTGCCATAGGCGGGTCGATAAACGTAGAGACTGCGGGGCTTGGCATGAAGAGAGAGTTAAGCCTTTCAATGGGCGCCGGTTCTACCGGACAATCTCCAAATGGTTCTCTCATGAACCAGCTCTTTGGCAACGGCATGACGAGACGATACTCCGCGACATTCGGCTCAGGTCTCGTTGGCGGGAAGTATACATTCTATGGCCACCTTGCGCAGAATGAGACCGACGGCTATAGACAGAACTCATGGGTGCATCTTGACAGCTATTTCTTTACTGCTTCGAGATACGACAAGGACGTTGTCACCACCATAAACCTCTATGGCGGACCGATCTCCGATGGGCTTTCTTATCTTGGCCTCCCGCAATTTGTGGCGCTTGATAAGAACCTGAGGACCTCAAACTGGGCCGACTGGAATACGGACAGTTCGATGGTCAACTATTCTCCAATTATGAAGATGGTCGTTTCAGCCAATGGCAAGGATACGGTCTATGCCGTACCGAGGAGACCAACCGAGATGGAGAACTTCTCGCAGCCTCATTTCAGCCTCCTCAATGAGTGGCACATCTCCCCTTCTCTGACGCTCAACAATTCCCTTTTTCTAATCATAGGAAAAGGATTTTACAACTATGACGGATCCTGGGCAGACACGAACTATTTCAGAATCACGTCACAATACGGATTCCATCCGACAGTGAACCCCAGTTACTCGCTCATCCACGCTTACGTCGGCGAGAGCCAGTACGGATGGTTGCCGCGGCTGACGATCAATCACGATGACGGCACACTCGTTTTGGGCGCCGAGCTCGACCAGAATGTCTCCGATCATTGGCAGACGATCGAATGGGCACAAAATCTTCCCATCGGACTAGGCGCGGGTTACCGTTTTAATCAATGGCGGGCCCGGACCGATATCGCCACGCTATATGGCAACGAAATGTATGAGCTCTCTTCGAAGGCGACTCTGATGCTTTCACTTGAGTATGAATTCAAACAGTACGACTTCTACTACGAGAAATTCGTCGGAAATCAATTCATAGTTCCATATCATTTCCTCAACCCACGCGTAGGGATTAATTACAACCTCACCCCGACATCGAATATATACTTCAGTGTCAGCCAGACCTCCAGGGAGCCGGAGCTTTCGAGTCTGTATAACGCCGACGAGTCGAGCGGAGGCGCCACGCCGGAATTCGCTCTCAATCCGAATGGCACCCTCAACTTCGGTAACCCGTTGGTGAAGCCGGAGACTCTCAACGACTTCGAACTTGGCTATCATTTCGGGAATAGCAGATTCAGGGCGGGCGCGAGCGCCTACTGGATGGAGTTCTACAACGAGCTTATTTCCAACGGCCTGCTGGATCAGTACGGACAGCCGATAACCGGCAACGCGAAGAGAACCCGGCATGTCGGGCTCGAACTAGACGGCAGCGCCATAGTCACGCCGAACTTTTCGTTGTACGGCAACGTGTCTTTCAGCAGCAACAAGCTTATCGAATACACGAGTTATATCGATACGCTCGGCAACACGGTGCCGGGAGGGATCGCTCTAAACGGGAACACGATATCCGGCTTCCCCGGATTCCTCGGCAACTTAAGGGCCACTTATGCTGTCGGAGGTTTCTCGGTAATACTTCTCGGACAGTATGTGGGTTCGCAATACACCGACAACTTCAATCTTGCATCCAGAAGGCTCAGCCCGTATTTTGTGGCCAATGCCTGGGTGTCATACAGGCTGGAGCATTTCCTTTCGAGCTCATCGGTCGATTTGAAGCTCTACGTGAACAATCTGCTCGATAGACAATACATCCCACACGGCGAAGGAATCTATTTTTATCCGGCCGCGACAAGGTACTTTTACTTGAGCTGCACAGTAAACCTTTAGCAAGTTGAACTTCGAAAATTACACCTTAGTCTTCTGCAATGGGGATCCTCCTCGCGGAGAGCGGATGAGGAATCTTGTTGGTAATCCGGCGCGCGTCGTCTGTGCTGACGGCGGCGCCCAGAAGGCTTTAGCGACTGGGTACTCGCCCGATCTGGTTGTGGGTGATCTGGATTCACTTGACGCGAGCGATCGTCTTCCAGAAGGCGTCGAGATTGTCAGGGTTCCTAATCAGGACAACACGGATTTCGAGAAGACGCTTGACGTGATGCTCTCTCGCGGGATGGACCATTTCCTGGTCACCGCGTTTTCAGGAGGGAGAATAGACCAGACTCTGGCAAATATACAGATCGCTTATGAGTATGCGGCCAGGTGCACGATCGTCCTTGCGGACGACCACTTCGTACTCTTCCCTGTCACCGGTACATTTAAATCGGAATTCCCTATCGGTACAATAGTTTCAATAATATCGATGACCGATGTAAGCGTAGTGAGCGTCACGGGACTTGCCTACGGCCTGAATGAATCAGTGCTGCCGAAAGGCGGCCACGCCGTCAGCAATAGGTCCATCAGCAAGCTTATTTCAATAAACGTGCACAGCGGCGGGATATTGCTCATGGTGAACGACGCATGACCGCGCATCTGTCCGTCATCGACTGGTCGGTCATAGTCGTCTACTTTGCGTCGGTGGTCTTTGTCGGCTTCCGCGCCTCGCGGAAGGCTCGCTCACACCTCGACGAATACCTGGTCGCAGGCAGGAGTATCACGCTTCCGGTATTTGTTGCAACGCTGGTTTCTACATGGTATGGCGGTATACTCGGCGTAGGTGAATTTTCATACAGGTACGGGATATCAAACTGGTTCATTTTCGGTGTACCATACTATCTGTTCGCGATCATCTTCGCGGTATTCCTGGCGCCGCGCGTACACGATGCAAAGCTGCATACCATACCTGACAAGTTGAGGGAGACCTTCGGCAACCGGACCGCCAACATGGGAGCGTTCCTGACGCTTTTCATAGTAACTCCGGCGCCATATGTGCTGATGATAGGCATTCTCGTGGAAATGATGTTCGGTTGGAGCCTGACGGCATCCGTGATATTCACAACCATCGTGTCTATCGCCTACCTCTACACGGGCGGTCTTCATTCCGATGTAAGGACAAACAGCGTCGAGTTTATCATGATGTACATCGGCTTCAGCGTCATCCTTCCTTTTTGCTATATCCACTATGGCGGACTATCGTTTATCGAATCGCATGTCCCCCCCGGGCATCTCACGCTGACCGGTGGAAATTCATGGCAGTATATCATAGCATGGTTCTTCATAGCAAGCCTTACGCTGGTCGACCCGGTTTTTCACCAGAGATGTTATGCCGCCAAATCAGGCAAAGTCGCTAGGAACGGAATTTTAGTCTCCACGCTGTTCTGGCTCTTCTTCGATTTCATGACATCGACAACCGGCTTGTATGCCAGGGCGATTCTTCCGCATCTGAGCCAGCCGGTGATGTCGTATCCCGCTTTAGCGGAAGTTGTACTTCCAAGTTTTGTAAAAGGCCTCTTCTACGTCGGGATGCTCGCTTCTATCATGGCGAGCCTTGAAAGTCTCACGTTCGTTTCCGCAGTAACAATCGGGAAGGATCTTCTATTCCGGCTTCTCCATGGCGATCCTAATACAACCGACGCTGGCAAAAGAACGATGAGGTACTCTCAAATAGGTATCCTGGTGACGGCGGTGATATCCGTTGTATTAGCCCTTCTCATCCCTTCAGTCATACAAATATGGTACGACCTTGGGACGGTGTTTATCCCTGGGCTTTTGATTCCATTGATGACGAGCTATTTTCCCCGGCTCCAGGTGTCGCCTCGATATACGTTTCTGTCAATGACGTTTGGTTGGGTCACTTCCCTGCTATGGCTGCTGACGGGTCTCTTTGAAGGTGCATCGACAAGAGGAGGCTATCTTTTGAATATGCAGCCGATGTACCCCGGACTGCTCCTGTCACTTATGTTTTATTTGGTCGGAATGGTGGGCAGGCATAGAGAGACCGCTGTAGCTGCCGTTCAATCGTCAGAAGCGCATGCTGAAGTTGAGGGCAACGACCGTATGTGATTGCACCATTCCCAGATTCGGAGACACATCAAATCCCGAGAGTTCGGCGTCCACGTAAGCGTCGAGCATCGAAAGGAGATAAGTGCCGGCGATATACCAGGCGTAAGAATCGCGCTGGTCCTGCGCTGCGTTGCGAAGCCCTATAAGGGTCTGAACATCCAAAACGTTTGGGTCGGTGGATGTTAACGGATCACCGGCCGCTATCGAGTCCGTTACCTCATGCTTGTAACCAACGTAGATCTTGTTATTGGCAATCCATTCGTAAACGAAGAACCCCTGCAACCCCCACACTATCGGAACCTTCCAATAACTTCCGTTATAAATCTGCCCTCCCCCCGGTATAAGCGAGTACAAGACTGCGGCAAGAGGAGACTTCCGTTCACGCGCTCCAGAAATTGTATCCGCAATCTGAGGATTCGGATTGCCAGATGTATCGAAAGTAATCTTCTGAATTCCCAGTCGTTCCCCCAACGCAAGCCGTGTGCCTGAAACCTCGAAAGTTGAGTCTACGGCGGGCTGTGCGATGGTTAATGCCGGGCTTGACAAGAGAATGAATGCTGCTACCGTCAGTCCGATTCTTCTTGAGGTCGGATTTCTACTTCCTGGCAATTATGTCGATCTCTATCAAAGCATCTTTTGGGAGGGCGGACACTTCAACGGTAGTCCTGGCAGGGGGATTCTCTTTAAAATACTCGGCATAAATTTGATTGAATTCTGCGAAGTCCTTCATGTTGCGAAGGTAGACGGTTGTCTTCACCACGTTCGAAAGATTACGCCCGGCGGATTCAAGTATAGCCTTCACATTTTGGAGAACCTGATGAGTCTGCGTTGTTAATCCCTGGACGAGTTCCCCAGTCCCAGGTTTCAACCCGATCTGGCCTGAAAGAAACAGGAATCCATCCGTTTCAATTCCCTGTGAATACGGCCCGATGGGTTCGGGCGCGTTCTTCGAGTAAAGCTTATTCACTTTTTACTCCATATGATCCGGAAGGATAATCTCTATGAGCCGTCCAAGATCATCGTTGTTGTAGAATTGGATCTTTATTTCTCCGCTTCGTGAATCACTGTAAATTATCTTAACCTGCGTGCCTAAGTGCCTGCGAAGTTTGTCGATTATATCGAGAAGTGCGGGGTCATCAGAAGCTGGTCTGGTGCTCTCCTTCTGCCCTTGTGCCCCATAGCCATTCCCCCTCTTTCCTTCCCGACCTAGGAGATGTCGGACCTCTTTCTCTACCTGCCGGACACTCAGGTTATGTCGCGTGATCCTGTTGAATAGTTTTGCTCTTTCGGCTTCGTCATCGATTGCCAGGAGTGCCCTTGCATGCCCTGCCGAGATATCTCCTTCGATGAGGCTTTTCTGGATTTCAGCTGGAAGTTTGAGAAGACGCAGGAAATTTGTGACGGTTGCCCTGTCCTTTCCCACGCGCTCTGCCACCTGCTCTTGGGTGAGGCTGCATTCGTCCAGCAATCTCTGATATCCCGACGCGACTTCTATAGCGTTGAGGTCCTCGCGTTGGAGGTTTTCAGTTAGGGCAAGCTCAAGCATTTTGGTGTCGGAATCGACCTGAAGCACGTATGCGGGAATTTCGGTAAATCCCAGTTCCGACACAGCCCTGAAGCGCCTTTCGCCCGATACAAGCTCGAACATTCCGTCTTCCACGCGTCTAACGGTGATTGGCTGGACCAATCCATTTTCATGTATTGACTTCTTCAATTCTTCTAATGGCTCTCGTCCGAAGTCCTTTCTAGGCTGGAACTTGTTGGCCCGTATTCTGGACACGGAGATTTTGTTAATCGAATTTACAGAAGCCTGATGTTGAACGACGGCTGCCGGGGGCTGGTATTGCTGCTCGGAATCTCTTTTGATCAGGGCATCCAAGCCACGGCCCAGACGAAGGTTAGACTTCATGAGGCCTCATTCTCTCTATCGCCAACTTGGGATTTCTCATCAATCGGAGACTGAGTATTATCCTGGTTCGCGGCCGGTTTTGAGTTTCGCTCCATTACTTCCTTCGCAAGCTCCATGTAGTGTTTCGCTCCGAGAGAAGCGGCGTCATAGAGTATAATCGGCTTACCGAAGCTTTGCGCCTCGCTTAGACGCACGTTGCGTCCTATGACGGTCTTGAAGACTCTTTGGTCGAAATAACGGCGTACTTCTTCAACCACCTGGTTTGAGAGCTTCAGTCGGGAGTCGTACATGGTGAGAAGAACGCCTTCGAGCTCGAGGGCCTCGTTCAGGTTGCGTTTTACTCTGGAAATTGTGTTCAGAAGCTGGCCGAGCCCTTCGAGGGCGAAATACTCCGTCTGAACAGGCACAAGAACACTGTCGGCGGAAACGAGCGCGTTGACGGTAAGGAGCCCGAGTGAGGGGGGACAATCTATGAATATAAAATCGAATTCATCCTTGATCTTTGCCAGCGAATTCTTGAGGAGCCCTTCCCTGCTTTCTATATCGACCAGTTCGATCTCTGCCCCGACGAGGTTTATATCGGAAGGCATAATTTTCAGGTAAGATAATGCCGTTTCTTTGATAGCGCTTGAAGGTTCCGCGGACCCGATGAGAACGTCGTATGTGCTAAGATGCTCCTTGTCCTTGTCGAATCCTAGCGCGCTGGTCGCGTTGGATTGCGGATCTATATCCACGAGCAGTACCTTGCGCTCCATGGCGGCTATGCAGGCGGAAACATTAACCGTCGTAGTTGTCTTTCCGACGCCGCCCTTCTGATTGGCTATGGCTACAATTTTTCCCATAACGCCGTTATTTCAATACCTTCAATAAATACATTCTGTTGCAATGAATATAAATTTAGTTACGGAAAACTTCAATTAGAACTCCTCAGTTGACGAAATGAAATACTCGGCAATTTTGAGCATCTAACGCGAATCGAGAAATTCATCCTGTTGGTCCCGAATCTTGCTGACATCACCTGGCATAGTGATTCGCGACAGAATTGATCAGAATGGAGGTATTCGCGCCCTCTTTTTGTCTCTTTTCTATTCCCGGATTAGGCCGTGTTGCTTATTTGATTGTATGTCGGCATGTCGATATATTCATTCAAATCAGGTCGTGACAATGAGAACAACCATCTTTCTTGTAATTCTTCTGGGGGCAATTGCCTTCTTCGGTGCGAATGTAAAGAGATTGGTAAACTATCTGAAAGTCGGTAAGGGCGAAAATAGGACCGACAATGTTCCCGCTCGATTGAAGAACGTGATTTCCATAGTGTTCGGTCAGAAGAAGCTCCTGCGCGAACCTTCAGCCGGATGGATGCATTT
>JAJYRM010000120.1 GCA_021794075.1 Bacteroidota bacterium
GCTTGCGGCCGGAGTCAAGCGAGACGGAGCTAAGGCAGGAACCGCGGTGTTCATGGATCCGAACACCGGCGAAATCCTCGCGATGGCGACTTATCCGGCGTTCAATCCAGGCAACCTTGGCGACTACAAATCTTCGGATGCGAGAGACCGCGCGATAACGGACGTCTTCGAGCCAGGCTCGACTTTCAAGATAGTCACCGCGTCGGCGGCGCTTGAAGAGGGGGTGGTTAATCCGGAAAAGATGTTCTTCGCTGATAACGGGAACTATAATTACTTCGGGAATGTGATTAGTGACTTCGAACCTTCTGGATGGATCTCCTTCCGTCGAGCGATCGAGATTTCAAGCAACATAGTATTCTCGAAAGTCGGCCGGAAAGTTGGGGGCGACAAATTTTACAGATACGCAAGAGATTTTGGATTTGGGACTCCTACCGGCATTACCCTTCCAGGCGAAGTTGCCGGAGAGCTTCCGAAGCCTTACCAATGGTCAAGAGTCTCATTGGCTTACATGTCATTCGGGTACGGAGTACTTGTAACGACTCTTCAAATGGCGCAAGCGTACGCGGCGATCGCGAACGGCGGCACTTTGATGCAACCTTACATTGTCAGCAAGGTAACTTCCCCCGACGGCGAAGTGGTTTTTCAGAATGAACCCATGAAGATTAGAAGAGTCGTGACTCCGAATGTCGCGAATACTCTTAGCGGCCTATTTGTCGATGTGGTCAAGCACGGTACAGGCAAGAACGCGGCGGTAAACAATTTCGTGATCGCCGGTAAGACCGGCACCGCGCGGAAGCTTGTCGACGGAAAGTACTCGGAAACTTATTACCATGCCTCCTTCGCGGGTTTCTTCCCGGTGCCAGATCCTCAGTTTGTCGGCTACATAATGATCGACTCGCCTACGAAAGGTTACACAGGCGGAATATGCGCCGCGCCGATTTTCAAGAGGATAGCGGAGAGGATCTACGGTATCATGCAGCGCAGGCCGACCGATCTCACGAACAGCGACGTCATGATGGCTTCCAACTCGGGCGGTACCGATAACTCACAGAACATCAAGGCGACTCCCGCTGCAGCCGTGTACACGGCTGCCTTCCCGGCGGACAACAACGGCAAGGTTCGCGTTCCCGACGTGTCGTTCCTTGATTATTCTTCGGCAGCCGCGATCCTGAACGAGTTCGGACTCCGGACATCGCGTTCGGGTCAGCATGGTTTCATTGTCCAGGCTGAGAAACCTTCCGCCGGAACAGAAGTGCCAAGAGGGGCCACGATTGACCTTAAGATGGTCGACGCGAGTCATGTCACGAAGATGCCCAACTTCAAGGGCACGAGTGTTAGAAATGCCACGAGCTTTCTCATTGCTGCTGGGATACCGTTCCGCGTCGTCGGAAGTGGAAGGATAGTCGGCCAGACGCCTTCCGCCGGTCAGCCTCTCAGCAAAAATGTAACTGTCACAATCAACTGTGCAAACAAAGACATCACAGTCTCGAGTCTTTATTAAATGGAACTGAGCGAACTGATCAAAAATGTTTCGGTAACTGAAATCGTAGGCGATTCAGGGAAAGAGATAACTGAAATCGCGTACGATTCAAGGAAAGCCGGCGAAGGTTCCCTCTTTGTAGCGTTGAGGGGGGCTCAGTTCGACGGGCATCGATTCATTGTCGATGCCGTAGGTAACGGCGCGAGCGCGGTCGCGGTCGAGGACAACAGTATCGTCAACGACGATTACTTCCTCTCTCACCACACCACTAAACTACTTGTCCCCAGTACCCGCCGCGCTCTTGCGCTCATCTCCTCCAATTTCTTCGGCCATCCCGCAGACCGTTTGAAGGTCATAGGAATCACGGGAACCAACGGCAAAACGACCAGTACTTATCTCATCAAGTCGATTCTCCAGGCCGCAGCCGAAAAAGTCCTTCTGATAGGGACGATCCAATATTTGTTCAACGACGCGAAAGTTGGAGCCGCGGTTAATACAACCCCGGAGTCTTGCGATCTTCAAAGGATGATGGCGGCCTCGATTGAACAGGGAGGAACGTCTGTCGTCATGGAAGTGTCATCACATTCCCTCGTGATGGACAGGGTATACGGTATACCTTTCAGAGCCGGCCTCTTCACGAATTTAACGCAGGATCATCTCGATTTTCACAAGACCATGGAAGAGTACTTCAAGGCAAAAAAAATACTTTTCGATACACTCCCTTCAGGCAGTGTGGCAGTTACGAATTTAGACGACGGCTACGGCGAAAGGATCGTTGCCGACACAAAGGCGAAGAAGGTTTCATACGGATTCGACGAAAAGGCAGATTTCCGGATAATCGAATCGGAGTACAGCCTTTCTGGAACGAGCATACTGATAAGATACGACGGGAGAGACTTCGCTATCGATTCGAAGCTTGTCGGCAAATTTAATGTCTACAATCTCACCGGCGCGTTTGCCGTCGCGGTGAGTCTTGGATACAGTCCTTCTCTAGTCTCGAAAGCGCTATCGGCCGTTCAAAATGTGAAGGGCAGGTTTGAAAGAATCGATTCAGGTAAAGGATTCCTTGTCATCGTGGATTATGCCCACAGTCCTGACTCCCTTCAAAAGAGCCTGCAGTCCGCGAAAGAAATTCTGACTGCTGCTAAAAAGGGAGGAAGGTTAATTACGGTGTTTGGATGCGGCGGAAATCGTGACCGCGACAAGCGTCCAAAAATGGGCAAGATCGCCGAGGAGCTTAGCGATTTCACGATCATTACGCAGGATAATCCACGGTTTGAAGATCCCGATACGATTGCCGACGAGGTTATGGCCGGTATGACAAAAGGGAGCGGCAAGGTCATGAAGATCATCGACCGGCATGAGGCGATAGCTGAAGGCCTCAAACGGGCGCGCCCGAACGACATAGTCCTCCTTGCCGGTAAAGGCCATGAGAATTATCAGATAGTCAAGGATGTAAAATATCATTTCGACGACCGTGAGGAAGTTGAGAAGGCTTTGGGTCTCGCAAGTTGATCACAATTGAAGACATACGCGGCCTGAAAGGCGCCGAGTTTCTTAACCTGAAATTCAGAAGTGCCGCGAAGGTTTCCACTGATTCGCGCACGGTCGCGCGAGGAGAAGTATTCTTCGCGCTCAGGGGAGAGAAGTTCGACGGCCATGACTTCGTTCCCACGGCTGTAAAGAAGGGCGCATCTTGCGCCGTAGTCGACAGGAAATGGTACAGGAAGGCTGTAAGAACCCGACAGTCCATTTCCGGTTTCCCGCTCGTAGTCGTGGACGACACGACGCATGCTCTCGGTCATCTCGCGCGGATTTATCGGCAGAAATTTGATATTCCGGTCATCGCTGTCGGTGGCTCGAACGGGAAGACAACGACAAAAGAAATGGTAGCGAAGGTTTTGAGCCGGAAGTATAAGGTCCTGAAGACCGCAGGTAACCGCAACAACCAGATCGGCGTTCCGCTCACGATCCTGAGCATGAGGGAATCCCACGAGGCTGCAGTCGTCGAGATCGGAACGAATCACCCGGGCGAGATCGAGCGTCTCTGCGAGGTGCTCGGGCCGAGTTCCGGTTTGATAACCAACATCGGCGCAGAACATTTGGAGTTTTTCAAAAACATCGCGGGCGTGCGCCGAGAGGAAGGAAAGCTGTTCGCGTCGCTCGCCCGCAACGGCGGAACGGCATTCGTAAATACAGATGAAAGGCTTGTGGCAGGGATTGCAGCAATGCCGCGCCGGAGGTTTAATTACGGTTTTCTCGCGTCGTCTCGAAGACACGTTGCGGGGAAGCTGTTCGGCTTCGACAACAAGGGATGCGCGGTTTTTGAGATTAAGTTTGGCGGAAAAACCGAGCTCCTCCACCTGGGCGTTCCGGGTATTCACAACGCGGCGAACGCGCTGGCCGCAGCCGCCGTCGGATTTAAGTACGGCGTCCCGCATCCTGAAATCAGGAAAGCGCTCGAGTCGTTCAGGTCCTACGACAAGAGGATGCAGATCGAAAAGATTGATGGCGTGACGATTTTAAACGATACATATAATTCAAACTCGGAGTCCGCAATTGCGGCTCTGGGCTGGTTGAGCACGGTGCGTGCTTCCGGGAAGAAGATCGCGGTTCTGGCAGACATGCTCGAGCTCGGAGGGGCATCGGCGCGTGAACATGAAAAGGTTGGCAGGGGAGCGGCAAATGCCCACATTGACCTGCTATTCACTTTCGGAAAGATGGCGCGTCGGATAGCAACCAGCGCACGCGGTCGGGTCGAGACCGAATCGTTCGACGACAAACTCAAGCTTTTGAGAAGACTGCTGCAAACAATCTCTTCAGGAGATGTCGTCCTCGTGAAGGGGTCGCGCGGAATGAAGATGGAGGAGGTCGTGGAAGGACTTGTTCACGGGCTGAAAGACGGGAGGACGCGGTAATGCTCTATTATCTATTCGACATGCTTGAGAGGCAGTTTCATCCGCCAGGTTTCGGCGTCTTCAGATACATAACCTTTCGTTCTGCCCTAGCCGCGCTGACCGCATTGTTTATCAGTTTCGTCATCGGTCCGATGGTGATAAAGAAGCTTCACAAGATGCAGATCGGTGAACAGGCGAAGATCGAGGGGCCGAAATCGCACCTTGCCAAGGCCGGAACACCGACGATGGGGGGAATCATAATCCTCGGATCGGTAGTAATACCGCTTTTGCTCTGGGGCGATCTGACAAATCCGTACGTGCTCCTTATTCTGCTCATCACCATCTGGCTCGGCTTGCTCGGTTTTACTGATGACTACATGAAAGTCGTCAAGAAGAAGCGCAAGGGCCTTATCGCGCGTTACAAACTGATAGGCCAGATAACGATAGGTCTTCTGGTCGGCGCGGCGCTCTACTTTTCGCCGGCGCTCAAACCGTTCAATTCAATCACGACGGTTCCATTTTTCAAGAACCTGAACTTCGACTACGGCGTATTTTATATCCCGGTCGTGATATTCATTATCACCGCAACATCGAATGCCGTCAATCTCACGGATGGTCTCGACGGGTTGGCGATAGGTACTGTCGGGATAACGGCCCTTACACTCGCACTGATGTGTTATGTTTCGGGCAACATTGAATTCAGCCGTTACCTGAACATCATATATCTCCGGGGGTCGGGTGAACTGACGGTTTACTGTTTCGCGCTTGTGGGCGCGTCATTAGGATTTTTGTGGTACAACACTTACCCCGCACAGGTCTTTATGGGCGACACTGGCTCGCTCGCATTGGGTGGAGCCATAGCGGGCATTTCTATTATGATTAAGAAGGAACTAGTGCTCCCGATATTGGGAGGCATTTTCTTAGCGGAAGAACTTTCAGTGATTCTTCAGGTTCTTTATTTCAGGTACACGAAGCGAAAGTATGGCGAAGGGAAACGCATCTTCAAGATGGCACCACTCCATCACCACTTCGAGCTGACGGGAGTTTCCGAACCAAAAATAGTTATGAGATTTTATATCGTCGGAATCCTGTTGGCGATTCTTAGTCTGACAACGTTTAAGGTGAGATAGTTTGAGCAAGCCAGATAAAATAAAGTCTGCAAGAGTTTCGGTCCTCGGAGCGGCGAGGAGCGGCATCGCCGTCGCAAGGCTTCTTAAATCGAAAGGCGCGTCGGTTTTTGTGAGCGACAAGAAGCCTCGTGAGCAGGCGGGCCAGCAGATTCAACAACTCAACGAGATAGGAGTCGAGTATGAATTCGGTTCCCACTCCGACCGACTGTTCGATGCGGATTTCATCGTGGTGAGTCCTGGCGTCCCCTCAAACCTGAACCTGGTTCAGCACGCGATCAAAGTCGGGTTAAACGTCTACAGCGAAGTGGAAGTGGCTTCGTGGTTCTGCAAGGCCCCCATCGTCGCAATAACCGGATCGAACGGGAAGACGACAACTACAACGCTCGTCGGGAAAATATTTGAGAATTCCGGACGGAAGACGGTGGTCGCGGGCAACATAGGATTTCCGATTTCTGATTATGTTTCCGACACAAACGAAGATGCCGTCGCTGTTCTCGAGGTGTCAAGCTTTCAGCTTGATCATGTCGACACATTTAAGCCGAAGGCCGCGGTGCTTCTAAACATCACGCCGGACCATCTCGATAGGTACGAAAACTACCAGGCGTACATGAACGCTAAGTTCAAGATTTTCATGAACCAGTCTTCTGAGGATGTGGCGGTTTACAATCATGACGACGATGCGGTGGAGAAATACTGCCGCGGTTTGAAAAGTGCTCTGATGCCCTTCAGCGTGAAAGACGAGGCCTCATGCTCGGGATTCGCGCGAGACGGCAAAGTTTACCTTATGGAAAAAGGTGAGCCGGTACCCCTTATCGACACCAGGGAAATCGGCATACCCGGAGTTCACAATCTTTATAACTCGCTCGCGTCGGCCCTGGCGACACGCGCTCTTGGAGTTCCGGCGGAAGTAATCGCCGAGACTCTCCATGAATTCCGCGGCGTCGAACACAGACTCGAACTTGTAAGGCAGCTTGGAGGCGTGAAGTACATCAATGACTCGAAGGCGACGAACGTGGACGCAGTCTGGTACGCGCTAGGAAGTTATGATTCGCCGATAGTCCTCATAGCCGGCGGCAAAGACAAAGGGAATGATTATTCGCCGCTGTTCGAGCCCGTGAGGAAGAAAGTGCGGGCGATGATCCTCATAGGAGCTGCTGCCCCGAAAATGCAGAAAGAGTTTTCAGACAAGACGAAATGCATAATGGCCTCATCGATGGAGGATGCCGTCGCGAAGGCCAGAGGCGAGGCGAAAAAGGGGGACGTTGTACTCCTTTCGCCCGCATGCGCGAGCTTCGACATGTTCCAGGACTATGAACACAGAGGAAGGGAATTCAAAAGACTGGTGATGGAGCTGTGAGCCGCAAGAACGCAAATATAGCTGACAAGACGACGGAGCCGGCGAAAAAGGTAATGAAGGCTGCCGACAAGTGGCTCCTGTTTGCCGTTCTTTCGCTTATGTTTATGAGCCTGGTGGTGGTGTACAGCGCCAGCGCATCATGGGCGGAGCTCAGATTCCAGAACCCTGCCTATCTTTTGAGAAGCCACCTCTTCAAGGTAATGATAGGGATGGTGCTGATATTCGTCATCGCGAAAGTCGACTATCACAAGTACCAGAAGTTTGCCATACACCTCGTCGTCATATCGGCGTTCCTTGTCATGGTTGCCATCGGGCAGAGAGTCATAATAAAGGGGGCGGCGCGCTGGATTCATCTCGGCATTTTCAGCTTCGAACCTTCGGAGATTGCCCGTATTGCGATCTTGTTCTTCACGGCCTCTTACCTCGCGCAAAACGCGGACAAGTTGGACGATTACAGGAACCTGATGGTCCCGGTGCTCGCCACTGTGGTCGTCGCCGGTTTCATCGTGCTCGAACCGAATTTCAGCACAGCCTTGATGATCCTGGCCGTGGTGGGTGTGATGTTCATTGCGGGAGGGGTGAAGAAGACGCATATCGCAGCTCTGGTGGGCGCGGCGGTAGTTATCGGAGCGGTTGTTCTGGTCTTCGAGGCATACCGCGTTCACAGGATCGAGACGTGGATGCACCACGGCGCGGGAAGTTACCAGGTCCGCCAGTCGATAATAGGATTCGGCAACGGAGGTATCTTTGGAGTAGGGCCGGGAAACAGCAAGCAGCGCAACCTCTTCCTTCCCGAATCGTACGGCGATTTTATCTATTCAATTATCGGCGAGGAATACGGCCTCTGGGGATCGACGCTCATCTTACTCATTTTCCTCTTCCTCGCGTTCAGAGGAACCGCGATCGCCAAGAAGGCGCCGGACAGATTCGGATACCTCCTCGCTACCGGTATAACGAGCGCGATCTGTTTCTATGCTTTCATCAACGCGGGAGTAGCCATCGGACTTTTTCCGACAACAGGTTTGCCGATGCCCTTCGTGAGTTATGGCGGAACGGCTATGATCATAAATTCATTCGCGGTCGGAATACTTCTGAACATATCGAAGCAGATTCCGAGCGAAGCGGAGTTATCCTTGTCGGATAAAAATCCGGTTGAGATACCTGAACGCAAGCCGGTCAGGAAAAGCAGGCCTCGAAGCGACGAGCCGGTCGTCGGGAGGATTTACAGCTGATGGTACGCGTTGTGCTTGCGGGTGGAGGTACAGGCGGTCACGTTTTTCCGGCAGTCGCGATCGCCGAAAGGTTGATGGCGCACGATGACGTTGACGTATTGTTCGTCGGCACGAAAAATAAAATTGAAGCCCGAATAGTGCCCCAGCTTGGTTACAAATTTAATCCGATATGGATCGGAGGATTTTCAAGGAAGTTCAGACTTTCCAATTTCCTTCTTCCTCTGAAGATAGTCGTATCGGTGATGCAATCCCTGAAACTTCTCCTTACTTACAAGCCGAACGTGGTCGTCGGGACAGGCGGATATGTATCCGGACCCGTTTGCGCGGCTGCGGTGATGACGCGTACCCCTATCGTCCTTCAGGAACACAACAGTTATCCCGGAGCGATGACAAGGTTATTTGCGCCGTTCGCGCGGGAAATTCACATTGCATTTGAGTCATCCAAAAAGTATTTTTTCAAGCACGGTTCTAGCGAACGTGCAAGCCGCAGTTTGAAGTTGACGGGCAGTCCTGTCAGGAAAATGCCGAGAGTGAAGCGAGAGGAAGCGCTGAGCTTTTTCGGCCTAAGCGCTGAGAGAAAAACACTCCTTGTTACGGGCGGCAGTCTCGGAGCGGTAAAGCTCAACAGTGCAGTAGCAAAAGTCGTTGACGAGTTAATAAGCCGCAAATACCAGTTGATATGGCAAACGGGCTCCGTCGATTACGAGAGAATCGCGGCGGGCCATGAGGATCGATCGGATTCTATCCGGATCGAGAAATTCATCGAGAGAATGGATTACGCCTACGCGGCGGCCGATGTCGCCGTCTGCAGGGGGGGAGCGACCACTGTCGCCGAACTTATATATTTCAACTTACCCGCCTTAATTATTCCTTATCCGTACGCGGCAGCAAATCACCAGGTTGAGAACGCGCGCGCACTCGTCGAGAGCGGCGCGGCCCTGATGGTACTCGAGTCAGAAGCCGATCGGAAATTTTCCAGTGAGCTGCTGAACCTGATAGATAATCCCGCCCGTCTCGACGCGATGCGGGATAAAATCAAAGGTTTGTCGCACGAAGACGCCGCCGGCGTCATCGCGGAATCTGTGCTGAGGATTGCCGAAAATGACTAAGCATTTCAGACGCAGATTCGAATTCTATTACCAGTCCGTCGCGGTCTACGCCGTTGCATTGATATTATATGCCGTGATCCGCGGGACATTCGCGGAAAGCGAATTCAGAATCGTCTTCAAAGATCCGATCGTCTACGCGTTCATCATAGTCCTCGCGTATTCGGTAATAATCCTGGTGTACAACATACTATATCAGCGAGACGTCGTATTGACCGACGATTCGATAATATTCCGGAACAGGTTCGACAGGAAGGAAATAAATCTCTCTGATGTCGAGTGGATTCGCGTCGGCAAGGCCAAGAGGATGAAGGTACGGGGAAGTTACAAGGTGATAAGATTGAAATTGAAAAATCAGATGAGAGCGGTGCGCATCAACCCGGTTCACTTTCATGATGAAAAAGGAATGATGGAAGCGTTCAAGGAGCTCAGCGAAAAAGCTGGCAAGTCCGCCGGAGCGCGAAAGGAAAAGGAGACCGGGAATGTTTAAGGGTATCAGGAAAATACACATGGTCGGAATCGGCGGCATCGGTATGAGTGGAATTGCCGAGATACTCTTGGACCAGGGATTTGAAGTGACCGGTTCGGATCGTTCTCTCAGCGAAATAACCGACCGGTTGGAGAAGCTCGGGGCCACGATATTTAAGGGGCATGCGGCCAAAAATTTGGACGAAGCGGACGTAGTGGTGTATTCGTCAGCCGTTCATAAAGACAATCCGGAGCTGGTAGCGGCCGCTGAGAAGAAGATTCCGGTGATTCGCCGGGCGGAGATGCTCGCTGAACTCATGAGGATGAAGTACGGTATCGCGATTGCCGGCACGCACGGGAAGACTACCACGACAAGCATGACGAGTCTGGTCCTCATGGAGGGCAGTCTCGATCCCACAGTTATCGTCGGTGGAAAGCTTTCAAGTTTCGGCGGCACGAACGCGCGGCTCGGACACGGCGACTATATCGTCGTCGAAGCCGACGAATTCGACAGGTCTTTCCTTCAGTTGACGCCCGTAATCGGTGCGATCACTACGCTCGAGCGGGAACATCTCGACATTTACACGGATCTTGAAGATATCAAGCGGGCGTTCGTCGAGTTCGCCAACAAGGTTCCGTTCTACGGCTTCGTTATCCTTTGTCTCGACGAACCTTCGATACAGGAAATCCTTCCGCTTATCAGGAAGAAGGTCGTGACTTACGGACTGAACGCTCAGTCGGATCTTCGGGCCGTGAACATCTCATTTCACGAAAACTCCAGCAAATTCAATCTTCTCAGGCATGGCAGGGATCTCGGTGAGGTGACGTTGAAGGTTCCGGGAATGCACAACATAAAAAATTCGATGGCGGCTATCGGGATCGGGCTGGAGCTCGGAATCGGTTTTGAAGAAATAAAAAAAGCCGTGGAGTCATTCACCGGCGTTTACCGGCGTCTCGAAATGAAGGCCGATGTCGAAGGCGTGATGGTCGTCGATGATTACGCGCATCATCCTACTGAAGTGCAAGCGACTCTGTCTGCTTTGAAATCCGGCTGGCCGGAGAAGAGGGTCGTTGCTGTGTTTCAACCGCATCTCTATTCAAGGACGAGAGATTTCCATGATGAGTTCGGGCGGAGTTTCCTGAACGCCGACGTGCTTGTCGTGACGGAAATCTACCCCGCGCGCGAAGAACCGATACAGGGGATAACGGGCGAGCTCATAGTTAACGATGCCAGGGCGTTCGGTCACAAAGAAGCGCACTATATACCCGACAAAAAACAGCTTCCGGAATTCCTGTCCGGGATTGTGAAGCATGGCGATATTGTCGTGACCTTGGGCGCTGGAGACATCTCCAAGTACGGCGAAGAGTTCATCGGCCTCTTATCAAAGGGATCGTCGGCCGCAAAAGGAAAGAGAACAGGGCAAAAGGCGAAGAACTGAAACGATGCTCAAGATAGACAGGACATATCTCAACCTGATTTTGGTCATCAGCGCGCTTGGCGCACTATTCCTACTATCGCAGAGCTGGAAGAATCAGCTTGTCGTCCAGAAAGTGAATGTTTACGATGAACACCTGATCACCGGAGACGAAGTGAAGTCGCTCGCGGACATACAGACTGGAAGCCCGCTTTTCAAACTGAGTCTGATGAAGATTGCCAGGAGAGTTGAGGAAAATCCGTTCGTCGACAAGGCTGTCGTGGTGCGCGCTCTTCCCTACGATGTAGCGATAACCGTAACGGAACGCGATCCGATAGCGGTAGTTGCCACACCGACGAGCGCTTATTCGGTCGACAAACATGGGATAATACTTCCTCTGCCGATGCAGCGGAAGAATAATATGCCCGTCATCACGGGAGTCCATGAGCAGCTTGAGGTCGGCGATACCGCGCGAGGCACGCTCAAGCAGGCTGTCAATTTCATAGATGACGCTCAGAAGCTGGGTTCCGCCTTCAGCGCGAACATAGCGGAGGTAAAACTGGATCGTGGGGACCTCGTCGCCTATACCACGGTATCTTCGCTTCAGGTGATTGTCGGAAAAGATGACTTCAACAGAAAGCTTCTTTATCTGCAAAAGTTTCTTCAGGAGGCTGCTTTGAACGGCGGCCCACAATGCAGTTATGTAGATTTGAGATTTAATGGTCAGATCGTTGTCGGTACAGGTACGGCCGAAATTCACAATCAGCTCGCGATGGTGAAACAAGCCGGGAAAGAAAAGTTAGGGGGTCT
>JAJYRM010000121.1 GCA_021794075.1 Bacteroidota bacterium
GCTTCGGCGTCGAGGTGTATTTCTCTTTTATGAGATATTCCGCGGCAGCGATGAAGTCGTTGAATACGTTCTGCTTCTTCCCAAGCATGCCTGCGTGGTGCCACGCTTCGCCGTATTCTCCACCGCCTCGAATGTTCGCGACGGCGTATATCCCGCCCATTTCAAGCCAGACTATGTTCACAGGGTTGAAGGACGGCGTGATGCTGATATCGAAGCCGCCATAACCGTAAAGAAGCGTCGGGTTTTCACCGTTCAGCTTCGTCCCTTTTTTCATCGTGATGAACATTGGAATGACTGTCCCATCCAGAGAGTGGTAGAAGACCTGCTTCGTCACGAAGGCCCCCGGATTAAAGTCGACGTGAGGCGCATGAAATGCCGTGCTCTTGCCGGTTCGGAAGTCATACCGGAAAACGGAAGTCGGGTATAGAAAGGATGCGAATGAGTAGAACATAATATGCGAATTTGCCCGGCCGTTCATCTCGCCGACGGTCCCAACTCCAGGGAGTTTTAGTTCCTTCTCGTGTGTGCCGTCAAGCGAATAGATGGATACCTCGCTCTTGGCGTCAACGAGATAGTTGACTACGATATGCCCGCCGGCCAGCATTGAACTCTCGATGGCGTTCTTCGCTTCCGGGACTATGGTCTTCCAGGTATCCGGAGAGGGGTCGTCGATATTGAACGAGACAATTCTGGAGTTAGGCGCGCCGAGTGTGGTCTGCAGATAAATCGTCTTTCCGATATTTCCTATCGGGTAGTATTCGGCATTGTCTTTCTTGAAAAGCGGCGTCACTGGCGAAGAAAGATCGGGATGTCTAGGAGCTTTCAAGTCGACGTAGTAGACCTTGTTCCGCGATTCGGTTCCCTTGTTGAGAACGATGAAGAGGTAATGACCGTCATCAGTCACGCTGCCGCCGACATACCATCCCGGATGTTCCTTGAGGCTGTAGAACAGTTTGTCCTCACTTTGCGGAGTTCCGATCGTATGGTAATACAGCATCTGACCCACCGCCTCAGACATTAGTGCGTCTCCCTTCTTCGGCTCTGGAAACCGCGAGTAGAAGAATCCCTTGCTATCTTTCGTCCAGGCGATGCCGGAGAATTTTACCCACTTCACCGTATCATTAAACTCTTTGCCGGTACCGATGTCCTTTACGTGGAACTCTTCCCAGTCGGCGCCTCCCTCTGACAGGCCGTAGCATAAGTATTTGCCATTCGGTGAGGCATCATATTCCAAAAGGGCGATCGAGCCATTAGGAGACAGCTTGTTTGGATCGAGGACAAGCCTGGCTCTACCCTTAACCATTTTCTCCATGAATATCGGGCTCTGGTTTTGCAGACCCGTGTTTTTGCTGTAGAAAAGAATGCCGTCGTGTTCGCTTGGGACGCCGACTTTCGGATAGTTCCAGAGCTTGGTAATCCTATTCTGGATTCGAGTGCGGTAGGGGATCCTATCGAGATATGCGAAGGTAACTTTGTTTTCGGCCTCAACCCATTTTTCGACCTTTGGGCTGTTCTGATCTTCCATCCATTGATAGGGCGCTGGTACCTTTGTACCAAAATAATCGTTGACGATCGTGTCCCGATAAGTGTTGGGGTACTTTAATTGTTGAGCCATTGAGATTCCTGGTATGGTCAGTATGTATACGAATATGAAGGTTGCCGCTACTGATGTCATGGCGTTTCCGAATGCGTAAGCTTCGTTCCGTAAGCTTTCGTTAAGTATCGGGTGGACATGTCCGGCATCCTTACGGGCCGAATTGGTACTTCGCGCGATCATTGAACCTCCTGTTGTTTAGTGCGGAAATATTAAGACTTCAAGAATTTTGTCTATGAAGTATACGCGCCTCTTTTGGAGTCCAACCTGATGCCGCTGTCTGCCGTCGATCCTTATTTCGTTGATCGAACTAAGTCAGGGATTGGGCATCCAGTCATTGGACTAAATATCGCATCGGCGGCCCGAGCATGCAAACAAAGTTGAGAACGATGGAGCTTGCGGAAGTACGCTGGAAGATGGAACAAAGCGGAGCGGGTAATGGTTTATTCTTAGAACGGTGAAATTAAACCAAGTCGAAAAACCAGAAGAGGACCAATCATGGAAGCCACGAAGAGTTTGGCGGAAGATCTCGGGAAATTATTTCTGCGATTGACCGTTGCCGGCCTTATGCTGTTTCACGGTGTATCAAAAATCATCCACGGCGTCGCGTGGATGGCTGGCCCATTAGCCGCGATCCACCTTCCAGCATTTATTATGTACGGCGCCTATGTTGGGGAGGTGATTGCCCCAATTTTCATTATTCTTGGAATTTATACGAGAGTTGCCGGACTGGTTCTTTCGTTCGATCTTTTCATGGCTTTCGTCCTTGTGACGCATTCTCGCTTTTTCATGATAAGTCCGACGGGTGGGTGGGCTTTGGAACTCGATGCCTTTTATTTCCTCGGCGGAATCTGTCTGTTTCTCCTCGGGGCCGGGCGGCTTAGCATCGGAGGAGCGAAAGGGAAGTTCAACTAAATCAAGCAATCGTTCGAATGTGCGGCCGTTAGCTGGACTTATTTCACGCCGCGCGGACGGCCGCGCTGAAGTTCTCACAAGTAGTGTTGACACTCTCCGAGGCGAAAACTATCTTACCGGCGAGGTCGTTTCATGGAAGAATTTGTAACTCTAATCGAGCGATCTTTCCAGGTCCGGACATTGCGACTCAGAAAACAAGAAGCGCACAATCCGGCATTTGTCTTTCCTAAGTTCGATTCTGATGAATCCTCTCCAGTTGAATTAGAGACAGCACCTGTTCGTGACTACTGAATAAGGAGCTTCTATGAAGGCGCAGGGAATCCGGCCGGAACAGATTGCCTAACTTTAATGGAGGCTGTCATGAATCTTGAAAAGTTGAAGGAATACCTGGACAATCACGGCGTGAAATACGTCGTGATTAGTCACTCCCTCGGATATACTTCACAAGAAATCGCGCACACGGCCCACGTGCCAACCGACCAGCTTGCCAAGACCGTCATCGTAAAGATCGACGGAAAGCTCGCTATGGCTGTCCTGCCTGCCTCGCACAAAGTCGATCTTCATTTGCTCAGAGATGTGACTGGGGCAAAGAAGGTGGAACTTGCGACCGAAGATGAGTTTGCAGACGATTTCCACGGCTGCGAAGTGGGGGCAATGCCACCGTTTGGGAACGTTTATGGCCTGGATGTATTTGTTTCAGAACTCCTGAGCGAACAGGAGGAGATAGCGTTCAACGCCTGCTCGCACCGGGAGCTTATCAGGATGGCCTACAGGGACTTCGCGAAACTTGTTCAGCCCAAGGTCATCGAGCTGGCGGAGCCGTAGGAATTCAAGCGTTCAAGAATTTAGTTTCACGTTGGTAAGCTGCGGGGATTAATTTGCTTGCCGGGGAAGCTCCCGAGGGGTGTCTTCTGCGCCTGAAGTTTCCCGAAACGGATTTAATTCATCTCCGAAAGGCGGAGCTTTGATCTTGACAGATACCCTCCGTGGGGGAAAATGGTCTTGCCGTCAACAAGGGGTGTAATATTTTTCAACAAGTCTGAACTTTTTCCCGAGTAATTTGTTAAGTTAAATTAGAGTTAGCTGTTACATAAGTACCAGAGGCGTGTCCGACTTCAACAAATGGAGCGTGCGGCCTCACCGGCAACAAAATCATCACAGAGAGGAAAAGTAATGAAGATTTTCGTTGCAGGGGGAACGGGTGTGTTGGGCAGAAGGGTTGTCCCGATGCTGATTTCGCTAGGGCACGAAGTGGTTGGTCTCAGTCGGTCGGTAGCCAACGATGATTTGCTTGCGACTCTCGGGGCGGAAGCGAGACGCGGCGATCTGTTTGACCGTGAAGGGCTTTACTCTATCTCCGCGGATTGTGACGCTATAATTCATCTAGCCACATCCATTCCGACAAAGTCTCGTACAAGCATAGACGACTGGGTCCTTAACGATAGGATAAAGATTGAGGGAACCGCGAATCTCGTGTCGGCGGCAAAGAGAAACAGCGCCCAACTTTATATACAGTCAAGCGTGACTTTCCTTTACGGCAGGAGACATGGTGAATGGGTAGACGAATCGTGCCCGTACGCCGATAATTTACCTGCCGTTGTGAAATCTTCAGTTGAGATGGAGCGCTTAGTGTTGAACTCCGTTACGCGTGACAAGCTCCCCGCTGTCATACTTAGATTCAGCAATGTCTACAGCCATGATTCCAAGCATACCACAACAATGTATGACATGATAAGTCGCGGGAAATTTCCCTTGATAGAAAGGGGTACGGCTTATTGGAATTTGGTGACTGCTGATGACGCAGCGGAAGCCGTAGTTGCCGCCGTGAAAAACGGGAAGCAGAACGTCGGCAAGGTATACAACATTTGCGATGATGAGCCGGTAAAGTACAAGGACCTAGTTGAATTCCTTGCGAGCTCTCTCGGCGCTCCGAAGCCGGGAAGTATCCCAATCTTCTTGGCCAAACACGCGATCGGGGAGATTACAGTTCAATACCTGCTTCAAAGCATGAGATGCATGAACAAGCGAGCGAAGGAAGAGCTCGGCTGGCATCTTCGCTACCCGACCTACAGAGAAGGCCATGAAGCGATAATGGAAAGGTGGCGAAGACAGCACGCCCCTACAGGTACGAACAGCGTAAGCGCTCTCGCTGTTCGATGAATATTCGGAAGATATATTTGAAGAGTGCACGATAGGTCGCGCTCATTCAATTGACGGTCTAGCGCTCATCTCTGACTCCACGCACATCATTCTGGCATCAGTTGTCGTTCGCGGTATCAAATGAATATTTTCCGAGTTCACGGAAAGACCCTTGCCCTACTTTATCTCCTCCTCTTCTGTTATCTTCCGATTGAACCAACCAATATCTAAGCTTTGCAACGATGCGATTGGTGGTCCGCACCGCGAATCGCCTCTGTGGTTCGATATGGCCCAACTTATCACTCTGAAAAATCCGACAGGATTACAATGAATATTCCTATTTATCAAATCGACGCTTTTACAGACGAAAGATTCCGTGGTAATCCCGCCGCGGTCTGCATACTGGAAGCATGGCTTCCTGACAACATTCTGCACAACATTGCCGAAGAGAATAATCTTGCCGAAACGGCTTTCGTAGTCAGGAAGAACAATAACATCGAGCTCAGGTGGTTCACTCCAGTTGTCGAAGTCGATCTGTGCGGCCATGCCACTCTCGCGACCGCCTACACATTCAAGGAGCATCTTGACTACAAAGATGATGAGATAAGTTTCAAGACGAAAAGCGGAATCCTCGAAGTGATATACGGAGGAGACATGATGTCGATGATCTTTCCCCGGAGAGAAGGGGCTCCCTATTCCGGAATGGGAGAAGTCTCGGCGGCCCTCGGAGCCCAGCCTCTTGAAGTTTTCAAATCGAGAGATATCATGGCAGTGTTCGAGAATGAGGAATCTGTACGCGCTTTGCAACCGGATTTCGCAAAAGTGAGCAAGCTGGAGTGCCTCGGAGTGATCGCGACGGCGCCCGGCAGGAACGCGGATTTTGTTTCCCGTTATTTTGCCCCCCAAGCGGGGATAAACGAAGACCCGGTTACCGGCTCGGCCCACACAACTCTCATTCCGTATTGGAGCGCAAGGTTGAGGAAGAAACAGCTCGCGGCTATGCAAATTTCAAGAAGAGGTGGCAAACTATTCTGCGAAGATCTTGTCGATAAGGTTAAGATCGCGGGAAAGGCGGTCACGTATTTGACAGGGATGATAACTGTGTAGCGTTATAGGCTTACAGATCCTGGCCGTTATTCGGCAGCAAGACTCGTCCTTGACGCTAACATCTTAATGATAATCGCTATCGGCGAGTCGATTCCATCTTCATAGATGGGCTGAGCTTTCAAGCGAGTATTCATATCAGACTGGCATTCAACTTTTCTTCTACATGTAACAATTACGCCCCTCCGGTAATTAATTCGCCTGCAGCATCGGTCTGAATTTTTAAAGCCGCTGCATCATGAATTCATAATCCCTTGCATCATCGCGTCTTCAGGCCCCGGTAGCTCCATTTGTGTTCCTGGCATTGCTCCGCGGCACAGAAATGGAACCGTTTGTCTTAGATCTATTAACGATAGGGACAACGATGGGATACCGGGATGAACCTTCCTGTATCAACTCATCGGACTTATACATATTCCGGAGGAGCGTAGAAGGGAATGAAGAATGGGTACAGGTCAGACTCTGCTGACGATCGCAGCTATAATGCTTCTCGGCACCGTAATTCTTTCAACGGATAGGAGCATTAATGATACAGGTCAGGTCCTTCTCAACTCAAATATAGGCCTCGAGGAAGTCTCGCTCGCCACCTCGACGATTGAGGAAGCCGAAGGAAAAGCATTTGATGAGAATACGGACACTAATAATGTCACTCAGCTCTCTCAACTAACTCCCGCTAATATGCTGGGACAGGAAAATGGAGATCCCAATGACTTCAACGATTTCGACGACTATAACGGGCTAAGCCATAACGGTCTTCTGAGAATCGACACTGTGTCGGTAGACTCTGTGGTAATGGGAATCTACTACGACTCGACTCGTGTCTATTACGTGGATCCAGCCAGCGGGCTAGATAATCCTGTCGACCGACGAACCTGGTACAAGAGACTTGACGTGTGGATCTGGAACAGGGATGTGCCGGACACGGTCAAGATGCACACAGTCTTCAGCTACTGGTATTTTTAGGAGAAGTCCTTATGGGATCCAGCACAATTCTCGATATAATCAGCTCGATGCTCATCAGCGGCTTTCTACTCCTGACGGCTTTGCACATGGACGAGCAGTCAGTCAAGACAACTTTCTACTCGGAAACGAACCTTACGGTTCAGGAGAACCTTACCTCTCTCGTTGAGAATCTCGAATACGATTTCAGGAGAATGGGATATTGCGCCAACCCGAATGTGCAGCCAAATCCAGACATGTATATCGTCAAAGGCGATTCTAACTATATCTGGTTCGTAGGTGACATGGACAATACCGGAGTGCTGGATACTGTGAAATACTTTATGGGGATCAATCCGATCCCTGGTTGCGCCAATAAGAATGTAAGGATGCTCTACAGACAGATCGACAGCAACCCGCCTTTAGCCTCAAACCTTGGAGTTGCGCAATTCGACCTGAAATACCTGGACGGCTTTGGGCAGACTCTTCCCACCCCGATTTACGCGCCTTCTCAGGTGCAGATGGTTGAGATAACTCTGAAAATCGAACCGACGGCAGCCTATGGTGACACCACTTACGATCAGAATTTCGCGTTATGGAGGCAGACGCGATTAATTTCACGTAACCTAAAGAACAGGTAGGGGATTAAAATGGTTGGCAGAGGAACGCTTATTGTAATTCTAGGCTTCAGCTTGATCTTTGCCCTTGCCAGCAGATACTGGGAAAGAACGAGCACCGAAGCCGTTGATAATTTCGTGCAATATTATGACGAGACTGTCGCCCACAACATCGCGGTTAGCGCGGCGAATGTCGCTGCCGATACCGTTTTCAGAGATCCGGGAGCCCCTTCGGTCTCGATGTCCGGGACTTTCTCCGGAGGTTCGTACAACATCTCCACTTCGGCATACAACAAGTTCGGCTTGACCGACACTTTGATTACCGCCGTCGGCAACTACGATAACATCCATGATACGGTTCAAGTAATGCTGAGCCCATATTCATTTACGAAGTACGCGTTCTTTTCGGTCATAGAATCGGGCGTCTATTGGATCACGGGAGATACTATGTGGGGGCCTTATCATACTGAGTCGAAGATTTTTCTTTCCGGGAGCCCGGTCTTTTATGGAAAGGTCACTACGAGGCTTGGAACGAATCCGAAATTGCCGAGCAGAAATGCCCAGCCGTATTTTTACGGCGGATACCAGTCAGGAGTTAGCATAAGCCTTCCTAACAATCTCTCGACCTTACAGACCGCATCGCAGGGAGGAAAGATATTCTCTAATCCCGGCAGTGGACCCTATGATGTTTATTTGACATTCAATCCCGATGGGACGGTTACGTACAAGGACAACACGATGACTCACGACTCTACAGTGACGTTGAGCACGCTCGCGCCAAACGGCGTTATTTATATTTCGAAAGGCAATGCGCATGTTCAGGGCGTGGTTGATGGAAGGGCAACCGTTGTCGCCGACGGAAGCTCTGGACTTGGATACGGGAATGTCTATATTGATGGAAATATTACTTACGCGCACGATCCCTCAACCGGTCCAAGTAACGATATGCTCGGCCTGGTAGCGAACAACAATGTCACGATTGCGGAGACGTCCCCCCCAATGCAGAACGTGTACATAGATGCGGGAATCTTTGCGAGGACGGGGGCGTTCGGTTACCAGGGTTACAACGATGTGAACGCGGGCCCGCTTGGAAAGATTTATCTTTACGGCTCGATTACAAATTATCAGAGAGGTGATGTCGGACAATTTGATCCGTATACAAGCCAGCTGGAGAGCGGATACCTCAAGCACTATCGGTACGACACTCGCTTCAATACTGAGGCACCACCCTATTTCCCAACCGCTTCGGGCTTTCAGATTGTCGCTTGGCGAGGTTGACAGGAACTCAACAGGCAAAGGAAATATTTCCAGAAAGAAGGTCGCCTACGGCCAAGACGGTGAGGCTGCGGACTCCTGGTCGCTTGCGTGGGCTCTTCGGGGCTGTACCGATTTGTCAAACTAACAGGATATCTCTTTGAAGTGAGGAAATGTAAATTTACCTGCAACCTGTTAAATTTTCCGACCGTTTTCAATTCCAACCTCCGTACGGTCAGGATTCGCGCTATCCTGACCGGCACGCGTATTGAACAATATGTGTCGGAGTAAGAGGTTTCGTCGTTCGCCCCTTAAACAAGGAGTATTGATGGAGAGGAGAATATAGTTGGGCACGGGACAGATGCTGCTGGCGCTGCTGGCGCTCACCATCCTCGCGAGCGTTACCATATCGGCGAATGAGCTCATACTCAATCAGACTGACACCGTATATGGCTCCGAGGCGATGATTACCGGAACGGCTATCGGGCAGGCGATGATAGAGGAGATTACGGTGAAGTACTTCGACCACAATGTGCTTCCCCCTCTGAGCACCGATACAGCGTCAGCTTTCACTCCGCCTGACCAGCTTGGACCTGATGCCAGCGATGTGCCGGGAGTCGACACCACTTATGACGACATCAGCGATTATAACGGATTCATAGATTCGGTGTCTACGCCGCGTCTCGGGTATTTCAGGAGAGATTGTAGCGTCTACTACGTCGACAGTAACGGGGATAGCAGTACGGTTCAGACTTTTTACAAGAAAATTCGTGTGGTTGTCGAGAATCCGTATATCAGCACGCCGACTCACACGCTCGAGCTTTCCACTATTGTGTCTTACAGGTATAAAAACTAGGGACGACCATGGATACGATGATAGATACGGCCGGTTCAATCATCATGGCGGGGCTTGTGATGCTGGCTGTATTGAAGATGAATGCCAGCCTGTCTGATGCCGGCTCCGATACTAATGTCTCCGTGATAACGCAGTCGAACATCACCGCAATCGCCAATACAATCACCTACGATTTCTATAAGATAGGATACAGAGCTTCACCGGCAATATTGCTGGCGGATTCCAATGCCATCATATTTCGCGCTGACCTTGAGCAGGATGGTAATCCCGATACTGTGCACTATTGGATAAGCACTCCGATTACCGGATCGAGCTTAAATCCGAACTTGAGGATTCTTTATCGCTCTGTCAACAACGGTTCGCCGACGGGTGCGACTCTCGGACAAACCTATTTCAACCTTCAGTACTTCGATAGTACCGGAGCCCAGTTAAATATATCAGGTGCAGACTCCACAAATCCGAGTGTCCTCGCACGGATAAAATCGATAAGGGTAGCGGTATCGGTGGAGAGTCCTAACAGGCTTATGTCTGATTCGACTTACGCTGGGGCATACTGGGAGGAGTACATTAGTCCGAAAAACCTTCGTACGCTCATGTGACGGGAGGATGAGAAATGGGACGATTTGCAATCATCGCGGTAATAACGTTGCTGTTCTCGCTTTCGATAGTAGGCTACAATATGAACAGGCGAGCGACATCGGCGGTCAAAAATTACACTGATTACTACAGTGAAACGCGTGCCGAAGATGTCGCGTCCAGCGCGGTCGAAATCTATATCCGGAAGTTGAATCAGGATCCGACGATAAGGGGAACGTTCACTATCGACCCGCTCTTGCAGGGGAACGCGACGGTTAATATTGACACCATCGCCGGGGCTTACGATTCTCTGGCGGGGCAGTCTCTCGATACGCTTATGATGACAAGCACCGGCGTCTTTAACGACGACAGTGATGTAATCATGAATAAGCTTTATCCGGTTCCCTTGCAGATACCGCCACCACTTGGAGCGGTCTCTATTTCAGCGGGAAAGTCGGCTACCATTGAGATCGGAGGAAATGCCACGACAAGTGGAATTGACACGAATGTGATCAATGGGACGTACGCGCCTGATTCCGTTGCCGGAGTTGCAATCAACTCACTAACTCCGTCTTCGGACATCTCAGTGAATGATAATGTGTTTGGAAAGGGTGGCCTGGTGCCAGACACGGTGAGGGTTTCTGGCTCACCGAATTATACTGCTTTTGCAAATGCCATGATTCGTCTTGCTAAAGTATACAGCGGACAAACTTTCAGCTCGGGCACACTCGGAAACGACGCTTCTCCCCAAATAACTTACTTCACCGGCGATACGCATATTACAGGACCCGTTACTGGTTCCGGCATACTTATCGTGGATGGTTCGCTGAATATCTCTGGGAAATTTACCTTCCACGGACTTGTAATCGTCTACGGGACGACCATGATTTCTACTTCTTCGACATTATTCACGCAGGAAGGGAGCTCCGCTATTTATGGGGGTGTGGTGGTGGCCGGCGAGAACACGACTTATTCCCAGAGAGGAAACTCGCTTGTCCGTTACAGCAAAGCCGCTATCGAAAACGTGCAGGATAAGACTGTCGGCAAGTACCTTATCATGGATTGGTGGCAGTAGTCTTATTGAAGCTTGTTCGATGCCTGCTTCGGATTTCTTGAGAGTTATCCACGGCTTGAGCCTTCTCTGAAGCGGCGAGAATTAAATTCTGATGTCTTATAGTGTGAAGTCGCAACCATGATGTCTCTACTCCCGGGTAGGGTAAGCCATAACACGTGATAAGCTCGTAAGATTCGCAATCTGTTTCCCACGTCTCTGTCCTGCAACAAATTCCAGCTACGTTTCTATAGCTCCTTTCGCATCTCCCCGTGATTCCAATAATACTCTGCAAAGTTTTTCTTCCGAGCTCACTCTGACCAAGGTCGAGTGCTCCCAAATGGCTCCGGTCCAAGTCACAAGGAAGTTTGCTCCTCGCTTCTTACAAGTCGGCCCAGTCGTGACGAATCTCCTCGGAGGAGTTCTCTTAATGAGCAGCGTTGATAACGGTTCTCTGACTAAGCTGGGTGATGTAGCTCGGTTTTGGTACTAACGGTATGGTGTAACTGACGGTACGTTGATTAGTTGCGTGTTGCTATGACTGCTTAATTCTCGGTGTGTGCGACCGGCTCTCTGGCGGCTCGTCGCTGTAGTGAACGGTAGGGTTGTCTTTAGATTGGGAGGAGCGTTTGAGGGGCCACATCCGTGATGGACAATTCCTCGATCATTTCGGTGTCGGTGCGAACAGCGTCCGGACCCGCTACCGGTTCTTCGCCGGTGGGCGAGACCATGTGAAACCGTATATCCATGCCTAAAGCTTTGTGCACGGGTGGCGCGCGATCAAGATAAGGTACTTTGATTTTTCTGGCCCGCAAGGTAC
>JAJYRM010000122.1 GCA_021794075.1 Bacteroidota bacterium
CATTTTGTTAGTTATCAATTGGAAAGTTCAATATAAGAAAGGGTGGAGCGAGTTTCAAAATAGCCAGATTTTGGGGTGTGCGGCACTCCGGCCAGATATATCGCGCGGATTACAGGAAAATATTCAAAGGATGGTCACAGGATAGATTCTGTCAGATCGTCATTCGCGGAAATATTTGTTCATCCCGCGCCGTCCATGCGCGAAGAGAAACGGCAAAGCCGTGGCGCCGATCAGATCCTGCCGAACTTTTTATCGAGCTCAAGAAGAGGGATCTTCACGAGAACCGGCCTGCCGTGAGGGCAGACGTACGGCACTTCCGCCTGAAAGAGCTGATCGATGAGCGATTCCATCTCCTCCATGGTCAGGTAATCGCCCGCCTTCACGGCCGCCTTGCATGCGTAAGTCTTGCAAAGCTTCTCGCGCGGGGTGAGCCGCAGATCGTTGTCTCGCTTGTAGTCCTCGATTATCTCGGTGAGTATCGTGCTTTCTCTCCCAGCCTTCAGGTCGACCGGCACCCCGTCGACGACGACCGTCGTTCCGCTGAATGTTTTTATGCTGAACCCCATCAGGTTAAGATCCGGCAGCGTCTCTTCCACTATCGTGAAATCCGCCGGCCCCAGATTAAGGCTTATCGGAAAGAGAAGCTGCTGCGTGTTTTGCCCATGCTCGTTGAACCTCTTGAGAGTCCTTTCGTAGATCACCCGCTCATGCGCGGCGTGCTGATCGACGACGAGGAGTCCCGTTGAGATCTGCGATATGATGTACTTATTGTGAAGCTGGTATATGATGCCCGCGCCGCTAACGATCGCGCCTCCTTCCTCCTCGGCGGTGTCGGTGGAAGCGCCGCGATTCGGCGGGATGCGGAGCGCGAAGAGCGGATCGACCGCGTCGGCAATTCGTTCGTCTTCAAGGAGCCGTTCGCGCGACGCCGACTGCGAGGAGGCGCTCGAGCTGAAGGCTACAGGCACGATTCCGCCGCGTGACGACTCGGTTGTCGGGCGGCTGAAAAACCTTCCCGAATCCGAAGACATTCCCATTTCAGGAACGAGATCGCTCCTGACAAGCGCGCTCCGCGTAGCGGACCGGATCGCGCCGTAGATGCTCCTTTCATCCCTGAATTTCACCTCCATCTTCGACGGATGAACATTCACGTCGACTTCGTCGGGAGGCATTTCGATGAATATGGCGAAGAACGGGAAATCGCCCTTGTCTATCAAGTTCTCGTACGCCGAGAAGGCCGCGTGGTTGACCGCTTTGCTGAGGACGTATCTCTTGTTTAAAAAGAGGAACTGTTCGCCGCGGGTCCGCTTGGTGTATTCCGGCTTGCCGAGAAAGCCGCTGACCTTGAGGTGATCGTAGTCTTCCTCGAACGCCACGAGCGAATCCGTGAACCGGTCACCGAAAATTTCGTCCAGCCTTCCGCGCACAGTGTCCGACTTCGCGCGCAGCACGAAGTCGTCTCCGGACTGCAGAGCGAATCTGATATTCGGGAAGGCTATGGCGTACCGGGAGACGGTCTGGTACACATGCCTGAACTCGGTGGGATTCGCCTTCATGAAATTTCTTCGTGCGGGCGTATTAAAGAAGAGGTTCCTCACAATGATGGTTGTTCCGGTGCCGTGGGCGGCTCGGGAAAGTTCCTCTCTCTTTCCTCCATCGACCCTCAGATACACCGCCGCGTCATCTTCGTCCGTCTTGGTCTTGAGTTCGACCTGCGAGACGGCAGCGATGGAATAGAGAGCTTCGCCTCGGAACCCGAGGGTCGAGACATTTTCGAGATCCTGGTACGTTTCAATCTTGCTCGTCGCGTGCCGTTCGAAGGCGAGGAGTGCGTCTTCCTCGGTCATGCCCGCGCCGTCGTCGGTAACCCTGATGAAACTCTTGCCGGCGTCTTTCACCTCGATGTCGATCGATTTCGCCCCGGCGTCGATCGAATTCTCGATGAGCTCTTTGACGACCGATTCCGGGCGCTGGACCACTTCGCCGGCGGCTATCTTGCTCGCAATCTCTTCGGATAGGACTTTAATCTTTGCCATTACTTTCCCTCTGCTACGGATCCTCCGGCGGGGTTTTCATCCTGCGTGTCGGAAAACAGCGCTTCGACAAAAGTATTCCTGTCGAACGGCTGTAAATCGTCTATCCCTTCGCCGACTCCAATATATCTCACCGGCAATTTAAGTTCCTGGCTGATGGCGATCACGATGCCTCCCTTGGCTGTCCCGTCGAGCTTCGTCAGGACGATGCCGGTTACGCCGGCCGCCTCGAGGAACTGGCGCGCCTGAACGAGTCCGTTCTGGCCCGTCACGGCGTCAAGAACCAGGTAGACCTCGTGCGGCGCTTCGGGGATCACCTTCTTTATAACCCTGACGATCTTCTTGAGCTCCTCCATCAGGTTCGTTTTCGTGTGAAGCCTCCCCGCCGTGTCTATCAGGACGACATCGACCCCTCGCGCCTTCGCTGCGCTTACCGCGTCGAACGCCACGGCGCCCGGATCGGTGCCGGGAGTCTGCTGAATTATCTCCACTCCTGCCCGTTGCGCCCAGATCTGAAGCTGCTCGTTCGCCGCCGCGCGAAAGGTGTCCGCCGCGGCGATCAACACCTTTTTCCCGTCATTCTTGAAATTGTATGAAAGCTTCCCGACGGTAGTAGTCTTACCGACGCCATTTACCCCGACTATCATGATGACGCGCGGCGCGCCGTCGCGACCCGAGCCGCCATTCGGCTCCATCAGATACTTCGCGATCTCTTCCCTCAAGAGTCTCTTCAACACCGCCGAGTCTTCGTATCCTTCCGACTTGACCCGCGATCTGATGTCTCCGATTATTTTCTCAGTCGCGTCGAACCCGACGTCGCTCGAGAGAAGAGTCTCTTCTATTTCGTCGATCATCTCGTCGTCGATCTTTGTCTTCTTCGAGATGACCTTCGTGATCCTCTCGACGAATGTCGAGCGAGTTCGTGACAGCCCGTCTTTTACTTTCTTGAATCGATCAAGCAAACCCATTAGTGATGCATTCCTTTGAATATTGGAGGGGAGGCGCCGTCCCGAGATCAGGCCGCCCGGTTCTCCGCCATGCGCTTTTGATAAATCCTAATGTAAACTCCTAGTGAAACGAACAATCCGGCCGTGCTCACATAAAGGAAGACCGTCTTCAATACCGCTAGCGATTCCATCCTCAGGGTTGCGACGAGAAGGTATGCCGCGATGAAGGCAACCGTCCACTTCCCCGCCCATACGGATTGAACGACTACTTTGCGCCTGTTGATTATCAGCAGACTTCCCGCGACGATGAGTATATCGCGAAGGGCGACGAGTGCGGCGTACCAGATGGGCAGATCGCCCACGACGACGAGCGCGGCTGAAATGGCTATGATACAAACCTTGTCCGCGACAGGATCGAGGAGACGGCCGAAGTCGGTAACCTGATTTAACGCCCTGGCCAGCAACCCGTCCAGAAAATCGGTTGCCGCCGAAATAATCATCAGGATCACAACAGCAAGGCGATATTCGTTCCCAGGCTTGAGAATGAGAAGCACTATCGGGACCGCCAAGATTATTCGGCTGAGGCTGAGAACGTTCGAGATCGTCCACCGCTTCTCAACTTTCAATGCCATGCTCCCGCGAGACGCTTCGGTCAACCGAGGTTTACTCCCAATTTCCGGATTAAATAGCTCCTACTTCACGAGTCCCAACCGTCGCCCGCGCCGACAGACAGAAAGCCGAATCACAAGTGTCAATACCTTTCCTCATTTATATTTGCCTCAAACTCTTCCTTGCGGTTCACCTCGACGTCGGTCGGATATTCCCCGCTGAAACAGGCAGTGCAGTAACTCTTGCGCTCTCCGGCAGGCACCGAATCCAAAAGCTTCTCCAGCGAAAGATAAGAAAGCGAATCCACATTGAGTTCCTTCCGCATCGCTTCCAGATCGCCGTCGTGCTGGTTGGCGAACAATTCTCCCTCCGACGGGAAGTCCATCCCGTAATAACATGGGTGCATGATCGGGGGCGAACTCACTCTGAAATGAACTTCCGCCGGTTCAGCCTCTCTTATCAGTTTCACCAGCTGCTTGCTCGTTGTGCCGCGGACTATTGAATCGTCAACGATAACGACCTTCCTTCCCTTCAGCACCCCTTTGACGGTATTGAACTTTATCTTGACCTTAAGGTCGCGGGAATATTGGTTTGGCTGTATGAATGTTCGCCCTATATAATGACTTCTTATGAGTCCGATTTCGAATTTCGCCTTGATCCCCATCTTGAGACTCTGCGACACGAAGCCGAGAGTCGCGGTGTTCGAAGAGTCGGGAACGCTTATGACAACCAGCTTCTCATCCTCATCGTTCTGCACAGGCGATTCCTCGGCAAGGCCTTTCCCAATTTTCCTTCTGACCTTGTCGACGCTCTCTCCAAAAATCTTGCTGTCCGGGCGAGAGAAATAAATATATTCGAAAATGCAATGTCTCGACTGCTTCGGGATGTCGGGGAGAAACATCGAATGCACCTCGCCGGTCGCGATGGCTTCATCATCGACTATAACTATCTCGCCAGGTTCTACGTCGCGTAAGTACTCCGCGCCAAGTATGTCGAAGGCGCAGGTCTCCGAGGCGGCGATGAAGGCTTTTCCTACCTTGCCGAGCGACAGCGGGCGAAAACCGTAAGTATCCCGCGCGACAATCAGCTGGTTGTCCGTGAGGATTACGAGAGAGAAAGCGCCCTTGACGATCTGCAACGCCTCATAGACCTGGTCGATGATCGTCTCTTTCTGACTCTTGGCTATCAAATGGAGAATGATCTCGGTATCCGTCGTCGTCTGAAAAATCGTCCCGCTTTCGGTCAGCTCGTCCCGCAGCCGGTGCGAGTTGGTGAGGTTGCCGTTGTGCGCTATGGCGAGATTTCCCTTGCGGTAGTTTACCACGATCGGCTGAACATTCTTTCTGCTTTCGGCGGCGCCGGTTGTAGAGTACCTGTTGTGGCCGATCCCGGCGTTTCCCCTGAGAACTTCAGTCAGTATCCTCTCGTCCTTGAACACATCAGAAATCAGGCCTGTGCTCTTGTGGACGTTGAAGGCGGTTTTTTCAGGAGTCCTCTCGCGCGTGACGATGCCTGCGGCCTCTTGACCGCGGTGTTGAAGCGAGTTCAGACCGTAATAGATATAGTTTGACGCGTTTTCGGCCCCGTAGATTCCGACTATTCCGCAAAAGGTCTTAGGCTTGTTTATCTTCAGGTTTGCTTCGCGCATTTAGTGCTTTACTCCGTCAGTTCTCGGTAGGAAATCTTCGATGTTCATCATTATCACAACTGGACTTACCCTGTGAAATTGGGATCGGTATAAAATTAACTAAGACTCAAAAGTAAAACAAACCTCGCGGAGACCCACTCGATCTTGACGATTTCTTGGCGTTTCCGGGGGCGCCGGAGCACGGTTGGAACTTTGCCGTGAGGATGCAAAGAGAAGCTTTAGAATAGTTGAGATTCAACCTCCCACAAAACAGCAAGCGGCGTCTCATCCGGACGCCGCTTGTCTGCAAATCGCATCTCTCTCAGTTCGCTATCGGTACTTCAGCGCGCGCGGGAGGCTTGTCTTCCTTCTTGCTTGGTCGAAGAGCGAAGCCGAGCACTTCGGGCATCTCGCTCACGAACTTGAACTTGAGCTCGTCTCGGACGTGCGGGGGGACCTCGTCCAAATCGTGCTCATTCTTTTTCGGAAGGATCACCGTTTTTATGCCGGATCGCACCGCGGCGATTACCTTCTCCTTCACGCCTCCGATGGGGAGGACCGCTCCTCTGAGCGTTATTTCGCCCGTCATCGCAAGGTCGTTACGTACAAGTCTGCCGGTCAGGAGCGACACAAGCGCCGTTAGCATCGTTACCCCCGCCGAGGGGCCGTCCTTGGGTATAGCGCCGGCGGGAACATGGACATGTATGTCGTACTTCTCGCGAAAGTCAGGTTCCACGCCGAGAGCCTCGGCGTTCGCCCCGATGAAACTCAAGGCCGCCTGGGCAGACTCCTTCATGACTTCACCGAGCTGTCCGGTGAGGATCAGACTTCCCTTACCCTTCATCTTCGTCGCTTCGATGAAGAGTATGTCGCCGCCGACCGGAGTCCAAGCAAGCCCGGTGGCTATCCCCGGTTTGTTTATTCTCTCCGATACTTCGAGAAAGAACTTTTGGTTGCCGAGATACTTCACGACAGCTTCGCGGTCGATGGTGAATTGTTTCTTCTCACCGGCGGCCACTTCCATCGCCACACCTCTGCTGACGTCGGCTATCTTGCGCTCCAGGCTTCGGACGCCGGCCTCTCTGGTATAGCCCGAGATCAGGAAGTGAATTGCTTCGTCCGTGAACTTAATCTGTTTCTCCTTCAACCCATGCTCTTCTATCTGCTTCGGAACGAGGAAATTCCTGGCTATATGCAGTTTCTCGTCGTCGACGTAGCTGGGGATCTCTATGATTTCCATCCTGTCTCTCAGAGCGGGCGGTATTGGCTCCAGCATGTTCGCCGTCGCGATGAACATCACCTTGGAAAGGTCGAACGGAATTTCAAGGTAATGATCGCTGAACGAAAAATTCTGCTCAGGATCGAGGACTTCGAGAAGGGCGCTCGAGGGATCGCCTCTGAAATCGGTGCCGATCTTGTCGACTTCATCGAGCATGAATACAGGGTTGTTCGAACCCGCCTTCTTGATACCCTGGATGATCCTTCCCGGGAGCGCGCCGATGTACGTGCGCCGGTGACCTCGAATTTCAGCTTCGTCGTGCACGCCGCCGAGAGACATGCGCACGAATTTCCGGCCGAGAGCTTTTGCTATCGATTTCCCGAGACTCGTTTTTCCGACGCCCGGAGGACCGACGAAACAGAGTATCGGACCGCGCATATCGTCTTTCAGCTTCCTTACAGCGAGGTACTCAAGAATTCTCTTCTTCACTTTATCGAGACCGTAATGATCCTTCTCCAAAGACTTCTCCGCGGCCTTTATATTGAGATTGTCTTCGGTTGAAGTGCCCCATGGAATGTCGAGGATCCAATCGAGATAAGTCCTGGAGACCGTATATTCAGCGCTCGAAGGATGCATTCTCTGCAGCCTGTCGAGCTCCTTGGTCGCCGTATTCTTTACTTCCTCGGGATAATTCCCTTCCTCTATCTTCTTCCTAAGCTCGTTGACCTCGACGTTATCCTCGTCTTCGCCGAGTTCGTGCTTTATGGCCTTCATCTGCTCGCGAAGGAAGTAATCACGCTGGCTCTTGTTGATTTCGTCCTGCACCTCGGTCTGAATCTTGTTTCCGAGTTCGAGACGCTGGACTAGCTTGGTCAAATGCAGGTTGGATTTCTTCAGCCTTTCCTGGATATCGAGCTCCTCCAGAACTTCCTGCTTCTCCTTCACAGGAATATTGATCAGCCACATTGCCATGTCAGCCACATTTCCCGGATCCTCGGTATTAAGGATCAGTCCAAGGTGTTCCGGGGTAAGGTCGGGCGCCAGGTCGACCGCTTTGCGAAATCCATTCTTTATCGTGGCGATCAGCGCTTCGGTCTCTATACCCTCTGCTTTTTTATCCTCGATTCGCTGCACAAAACCTTTGAGGTAGGGCTCCTGTTGAACGAGGTTAAATATCTCCGCCCTATACAACCCTTGCACGAAAACGCTCTTCGACCCGTCGGGTAAATTGTAGACTTTAAGTATCCTCGCTACCGTGCCGATCTTGTAAATGTCCTCGGGATTCGGGCGTTCGGTATTCGCGTCTTTCTGGGCGACGATCATAACAGGGAGATCATCCCTGAAGGATTCATCGACCAACTGTATTGTGCTTTTCCTCCCCACCGAAAGCGGCATCATTTGCCGCGGATAGAACACCGAGTTTCTTAACGGCATTATCGGGAGTATTTCCTGGTTGTAGAGCTTTCCGGGCTCTTCCATAACTATTTGCTCATCCTTTTCGAAATCTTTTTCATTCATATTATTAATTCTCCTGGTTAGAGCCCTTCGCTTTCATGAAAGTCTCATCACGATCTCAAGTAATTCTTCCCTCTGTTTAAGCATTTCTGACGCGACCGACCCCAACAACATTGCGACACTCGCGTCACGAATACTATTCTTCTGATGGAGAATGATCTCGCTTCTCGACGAGTGCGCCTCCATATCTCCGACCAGACGCTTGATGCTTTGTCTGAAGCCGACGTCTTCTCTGTTCTCGGCAGTGGCCTGGGGAACCGTGCCGCCGAGTCGCGCGATCGCGCCTCTAATCAGTTCAGCCTCAGCCCTTACGCCATCGGCAACATTCTTCAATCGGTTCAACAGGAAAGGATATGGAATCCATTTGGAATGCGATGACAGGTTAGCGGCGATCTTCATTGTCGCCGAATAGTCTTCGCTTAAGAAGCTCAATATCCTCTCATGTTCTTTTCTATCCGCGTGTGACGCGGAAAGGCTGTCGAGGAACGCCAACCTGTGATGACTTTTTTCCGCCACATTTTGCTGCAACATTGTTCCTCCCTTATAAGAATATAGTGAGGCTCCCGGTACCGGGAGCCTCACAATTGAATCCCATTTAAGAGACCCTGACTTCGATCTCTTTTGGTTTTGCCTCTTCTGCTTTCGGCAAGGTTACCGTCAATACGCCGTCTTTGAAAGAAGCATCGATCTTGTCGCTCTTCACGGTCAAGGGAAGAGAGAAAGCCCTCTCGAACATTCCGAATGAACGCTCGATGCGATGGACGTTCACGTCCTTCTCCTCTTTCTCTTCCTTCTTCTCACCCTTTATGGTGAGAACATTATCGTGGAGCGTGATCTTCACGTCGCTTTTGCTAACGCCGGGAAGCTCTGCCTTGATGACATAAGCGTCCTTGCTCTCGCTGACATCGACGCGCGGAGCCCACTGAGCTACGACCATATTATCTGTGTCGTACTCCGGAAGCAGGCCGTCAAATACGCGCCCGATTTCTCTCTGCATGTTTACCAGGTCTCTGAACGGAGACCAGCTTGAAAATTCACGTTCGGGTTTCCATCTTGAAATCGCCATTTTATCATCCTCCTTTTTGTTTTCACTTCTGCTATAGATCAAGCTGCGTGCCAACAGAAAAGGCCTCCAAAAATGCCGGGAAGAGAAGTCTTTTAAGAATTCGAAAATCGATAGAGACAATTATTTCAAAAGAAGCGACATAACAAGAATAAATTCTGCCTTGGATTAGCCATTTTGTCAAAGACTCGCCCGTCGGAACAAGCTGTGGCCGTCAATCAGTTCAGTCAAATTCTTGCTCACGCGAAAAGTAGATCGAGAACGATATTAATAAAAGACGTGCGCGCGATTCGGGACTCCGCTCCTGCTTCATCAGGCATACGAAATAGGATTCAGCCGAGCGTCTCCTTGTAAAGCTGTTCGATCATCCGCATGTCAGACTCATCGATATTGAAATCGCTCCGAACATTTTCTTCAACCTGGCGGTCGTTCCTTGCGCCCACTATCGAGGAAGTGATCGCGGGGTTCATGTTCACCCAGGCGATGGCAAGATTCCCAACAGACTTCCCGTACTTCGCCGCGATCGGACGAAGCTTATCCACCAGCGAAAGTTCTTTAGAAAGGAGCGGCTCATGGAACTTCTTCTCGCGCCTTCGCCAATCATCTTCCGCAAGTCGGTTCGCGTCAAATTTTCCCGTCAGGAGACCCGACATCATCGGGCTGTAGGCGACGACGCCAATACCCTCCTGATAGCAATAAGGAAGGATTTCAGACTCGACTTCCCGCGTGACGAGGTTGTAAGGCGGCTGCAGAGACTGCACAGGCGCAATTACCGAGCATCGCTTGAGAAGCGGCACATCGAAGTTACACACCCCGATATACCTAACCTTCCCTTCCTTCTTTAGTTCCGTCATCACCTGCCATGATTCCTCGACGGGAGTTTCCGGGTCTGGCCAGTGAAACTGATAGAGATCGATGTAATCAGTCTTCAGTCTTCTCAGACTGCTTTCAATTTCTTTCCTTATGCTCTCCGGCCCGAGGTGAATTTTCACGTTGCGGCGGCTGTCCCAAACCATGCCGCACTTGGTCGCGAGAAACACACCGCCCCGAACACCCGCGAGCGCCTTCCCGACAACTTCTTCCGAATGGCCGAGTCCATATACCGCTGCGGTGTCAATCCAGTTGATGCCGAGATCGAGCGCCTTCCTGATCGCACCGGCAGACTCTTCGTCGTTCACCGCCCCCCAGCCGTAAAGCCACGGTCCACCAATGGCCCATGCGCCGAAACCTACTACGGTCAGCTCAGGACCTCCCTTGCCTAAATTTCTTTTTTTCATTCTCACTCCGACGCTTGGTTCTATTTATTAATCAACATAACTGAGCCGGACCATAATTCCGACTCCACTGGCGCGGTTACGAATTTCTTCGGGAGACATTTAGTCAACTTATCGCGCAACCAAATGAAGAGAATGGCCACGTCACGAACTCGCGCCGAATATTTCCTTTTTCGGCAGAAGCGGTTATTGGTTGGGATGGGCTGACCTTGCCTTAGTTTGAGGCTTGTGTTATACTAAAAATGTTCTAAAAATTAAAACAGAGTCGCTTTCTTCCTTCTTATATATGAAAACTGAACAAACTCCTGCGAAGCACAAGAATTTCGAGAATGAGATGCTGCCACACATGGCGGCTCTTTACAATTTCGCGCTGAGGATGACGGGGGATCCGGATGACGCGAAAGATCTCGTGCAGGAGACCTTCATGAAAGCCTACCGTTTCTTCGACAAGTACGCCCAGGGAACGAATGCCAAAGCATGGTTGTTCCGAATAATGAAGAACTCATACATCAATCGTTACCGGAAGGAATCAAAAGAGCCGGACAAGATTGACTATGATGATATCAAAGACTTTTACGCGAGCGTCAAAGACTCAGCGGTCGACACGAACGATCTTCAAGAGAAGATATTTGGAAATCTTTTTGAAGATGAAGTCGCAAAAGCTTTACAGGAGCTTCCCGAGGATTTCAGAACCGTCGTCATTCTTTGCGACATCGAAGGATACACGTACGAGGAAATCGCGGACTTCATCGAGATCCCGATTGGAACCGTTAGATCGCGCCTCCATCGTGGAAGAAAAATGTTACGCTCGATGCTGAGAGATTACGCGTTCAAACGAGGGTTCAAAGACGTCGACGTTGATACGGACGAAGATTGAATATAGAAGGAACAGATAGCGGTGGATTGCAGAGAGTCACGCGAGTTGATGAGTGGCGCTGTCGACAATGAATTGAGTCGACAGGAATCGGAAGGATTTAACGAGCACATTGAAATTTGCGGCAGTTGCCGCGACGAGTACGAACTCGAAAAGCTGACAAAAGCCTACCTTAAAAGAAAAGTCACATTTGTGGACGTCCCTTACGATCTGGGGGCGGCAATAATGGCGCAGATTTCCTCCGAGGGCGCCATCACGATGGAACCCGGTTTCTTCTCAAGACTCTTCTCGAACACGATATTTCAGCCGGTGATGGCCGTCGGCATCGTGATGATAATAGCCGTGGTCCTCTTCTTCGCGAACAGGAGCAACCTCATAGGACCTCTTTCCACCAGTGAATCGATAGAGGCGATCAACGCTTCAGGCCCCGATGTGCTGACCATGGCAATGGACAATTTCCAGGAGGTAATGAGCGGAAAGTTTGAGCCGCAGATAACCGCGACAAATGTCGCGGATGTTTCCGCTTACCTCAAACAAAACGCCGGCGTGGCGGTTCCCGTGCCGTCAATCCGCGACG
>JAJYRM010000015.1 GCA_021794075.1 Bacteroidota bacterium
TCTGTGATCGCCGAATCGACCGGTGATATTGCCGTCGTGTTCGTCCATGTCTTGCCTGAATCGAGAGAGACCTGGATGGCTTCAACTCCCGAACCGGTCGGGTTGTTCCATACAACGTAACTCTGGCCTGCCGGCACGACGTTGCCGGTTGCCGGGTACGTGATCGAGAAGTTGTGCTGCGCAACCTTGAAGACTCCCGATATTCCGACGCCGTCGGGAGATATTACTTCGATTACGCAGTTGGACTGGGCAGGTCCGCTCGGAAGGAGGTACGTCGCGCTGTCCACCGAAGCTGTGTCGCCGGAAATTGCTTTCGGGCTGCCGAACGTTACACCTCCATCGCTCGAGAAGCTGATGGAATCCGGGGTCGCACCGAAAGATTGCCAGACCACGGTAATCTGCGAGGTGGTCAGCGAATCGCCGGCCGCAGGTTTCGTTACTATCAGCGGCGTGTTGCCTGCCCATGTGCTGAAATAGGCCGACCTCGTGCTTCTGACGGCGAAACTGTAATTGAAGGTCTCCGCCGAAGCGCCGCTGTTGCTGAAGGACAAAACCTGCTTGAGCAAGCCGGTTGCCTGAGTGTCCGCAACCGCCATCGGAGACGACGATTTGAATCCGAAATACTCGTTGTACTGAGTATCGTACATCGCAGACAGATTGATGCTGTCGGGTCCGAAAGAGGCGGCACTGGCCGGGTAAGTCAGCGCAACGTTCGTCGCTCCGGAACTGTTTGACAGGAGGACGTCGTCGTTTGTGCCGCTGGCAGAACCGCCGGGAGTCCATGCCGTGGCGACGCTAACCGTCTTGGAGGGGGCTAACGTCAACGCGATGTTAGCCGTGATGCCGTCGGTGCCGCTCGAAACTGTCAGCACTTTGGAGCCGGCGGCGCCATACAATGCCCCGTTGATATACGTGAAGATATTTGTGTCAGCATTTGCCGACGTGTACCAGGATACTATCGTATCCGGCTGGGCACCGTCTCCACCTAGCCCGAGATTATGTGCTGCGTTATAAGTCGTATCCAGCAGTTCCTGGTTTGATCCGCCCGCAAACTTGACGCTTGTAATTCCTCCGAGCGTATCCTGATTGAATGCGATAGACGCGTTTGCATTAGACATGCTGTAATTTGGCGCGCCTACTTCGAAGTAAGACATCGGGTATGTCCACGAAGTCCACGCGCCGTTGACGCGGGCTCTCACCTTCCAGTAGTATTCCGTGTTCAACGCGAGAACTGTGTCGGTCAAAGCGTATGTCGTGTCCGATGCGGTGGTACCCGTCGAGATAAACGCCTTCGAGCCGGCTGGCGAAGATTGACTGTTTGCAAGAGTCGTATCCGCTGCATTTGAAGTAAAATACAGCTGGTAAACGGTTGCATTAGCCACCTGCGTCCACTTGAACGTTGGCTGCGTCGTGCTTATCGGGACGGATGTTGTTTTGGGCGGAGAGACCATCGTCTGGCCGAGCGCCAGCCCCGTCCATAACAGAATAAGGTAGAATCCAGCAAACTTTCTCATCACTTAACCTCCTTGTTTAGTTCAATGATAGTTGGGCGTTCCTTGCCCACTTGCTGATTCAGAGAGAATACAACCTCTGACATGCTTATCGGCGCTTTTAGGGGATTCTTTAGGGATTTTTTGAAGAATTCGTCACCCGGTCGGTCGTTTTCGTGAGCCGATTGGGTGAATAACATTAGCCAGCTGAATAATAGTGTGCCGTGTCTTTCCGACACCCCCAACAGGAGCGGAATTCTTACACCAATAGGGCGGCACAACTATTGCCGCATTTAGAACTGAAGATGGTACGAATAATTCCGAAATAATTGAGGGACGAGACCCTTAACAGGTTCTTTTCATCGACCCGGAGCGACCGAGATTCTTTGTCAAGAACTATCTGAGGAAAGAAGATGAAAACCATTTCGAGGAGCGCTCACGTAGATGACTTCAAGACCGCACGTAAAGAAGTCGCGTGACTATGGGCAAGAAATCAAAGCTGCATCAAGACGAATCAACAGGGCGGAAAAAACCGGGGCAGATTGCTTCTGCCATAGATGAAGTGTTGAGAATGCTCAAAGAGGAGCCGGGGAACCCGGAAGTCTATTATAAATATGCACAGCTCCTTCGTACCGCGGGAGAGAGTGAGGAGGTTGCCGCCCAGCTTAAGGAAGTCCTCACAATAGACCCTTACGATTACCGCGTCGAGAACGACCTCGCTGTCCTCTATTACAATGAGGGTAAATTCGATCTGGCGCTGGAGCATTTGGAAAAGGCGGCTACCTTTGAAAACAACCTCGTCGTGCATCAGAACCTCGGACGTCTCCTTACCGAGCTTGGCAGGTATGATGAGGCGATGGCGGAATTTGAGAAAGCGGTCAGTCACGTGCCTGCGTCCCGTCCCGAAAAGTCGACTGGACCTGCGGGGCCATTCGATGATTGTAGCGAAGGCCCTTCACAAAAGCCCGCCTCGTATCGAAAATCCCAGGCGATCCTCGACCTGATAAGCCTGCGGCCCGGCCTCCGCGAAAACGAGATTTACGCCCGCCAAAGTTTCTGTACCGTATGCGGCGCGACCGGAAGACGCTTCCTCCCGCTCGGCAAGCATAACATCGATAACCTTTATCATCACGGATTCAAGTACCTGGGTAGATGCGAAATGACGTCCATCGAGGAGTACGCTTGTCCGTCGTGCGGAGCGTCCGACAGGCAAAGGTTGTATGCGCTTTGGTTCGAACTCGAAGCATCGGCAGCGAGATTCCGTAATCACGGCAATCTTATTCACTTTGCCCCCGAGCGGCCGCTCGAGAGGAAATTGGCTTCAATGCACATCTTCGACGTGATGCTCACTGCCGACTTATCCATGAAGGACGTCGATTTCCATGCGGACATTACCAGGCTGCCTTTCCCGGCCGAGAGCTTCGACACCTTCATTTGCAGCCACGTGCTCGAACACGTAGAAGACGATGATATGGCAATCTCAGAATTGTATCGCGTCACAAAGAGAGGGGGCCGGGGTATACTGATGACCCCCATCGCGATCGGCCCGAAACATACTATCGAAGGCAAGCGCGGCCTTGATGCAGGCAAAAGATGGGGACTGTATGGCCAGGACGACCATGTCAGGCTATATTCCCACGACGACTTCGTTGCGAAGGCTCTCTATCATGGCTTCCATTTACTGGAACTGGGAATCGACTATTTCGGTGAATCTCTCTTCGAGCGGCTTGGCCTGTTGGAGACGAGCGTGCTTTACATAGCGGAGAAATGGTGACGAGAAAAATGGAGCGTAATATGGCGATCAGAATCACACGAGATGGTGATGACGGTATTGAAGAATTGACGGTGGGAAACGAGATAATCGGAAGGATCAGCGAAGAGCCGATCTACGTCACGAAGCCTAATCTCCCGCCTCTCGAAAAACTCTATCCCAGTCTCGTCGCGATCTGGAACAGGAAGATATTGACGAACGGCGGCCCGTTCCATCAGGAATTCGAAATGAAACTCGCTGAGTTCCTCCGTGTAAAACACGTCAACCTCTTCGCAAATGCCACACTGGCACTGATTGTCGGACTCGAGGCTCTCAGGATCAGCGGCGAGGTGATCACTACACCGTATAGCTTCGTCGCTACCACTCATGCATTGCAGTGGAACGGGATTACCCCGGTGTTCTGCGACATTGATCCGCAGACCATGAACATAGATGCAGATAAAATTGAAGCTTTGATAACTCCCCGAACTACCGCGATCATGCCCGTACACGTCTACGGCCACCCGTGCGAAACAAAAAAGATACAATCCATTGCGGACCGTTACGGCCTGAAGGTTATCTATGATGCCGCGCATGCCTTCGGAGTGACCATGAACGACAGAAACCTTCTCCTGGAAGGCGACATGTCCATCCTGAGTTTTCACGGCACGAAGCTGTTTACGACCTTCGAGGGAGGCGCGATCGTCACGAAGGACTCGACACTCAAGAAGCGTATCGACTTCCTCAAGAACTTCGGCTTCGCCGATGAAGTTACTGTGGTCGGACCCGGCATCAACGGCAAGATGAACGAGCTGCAGGCAGCTGTCGGCCTCCTCGGGCTGGAGATCGTCGGCGATGAAATAGTGAAGCGTCGGTCGATTGCTCAAACGTACCGGAGTTGTCTCGATTTAGTAAAGGGCATTGCCACCTTCGAACCTCCCGGCGATGTTTCGTACAACTATTCGTATTTCCCGATCCTTGTCGATGAGGAGGAATTTGGGGTAAGCCGGGACGAAGTCTATGAGCGCCTCAAAGAGTGCAACGTCTTTGCCCGCAGGTATTTCTATCCGCTGATAAGCAACATGCCTACTTACCGCGGCCTCCCCAGCGCTTCCAAAGAAAACCTGCCCATAGCAAATGAAATTGCATCGCGGGTGCTCTGTCTTCCGATTTACGGCGAGCTGGAATTGCGGGATGTCCGGTTAATTTGCGATTGCATCAGAAACATTGCAGCGGGACGGCCTTGAAAATAGGTATAATGCAGCCGTACTTTTTCCCCTACATCGGCTATTTCCAGCTTATCAACGCGGTGGATAAATGGATCGTGTTCGATGTCGTCCAGTACATCGAGCGGGGTTGGATGAACAGGAACAGAATCCTGAGCCCTAATATCGAGAAGGAATGGACCTACATCGTAGTCCCCGCAAAGAACCATGGTCGTGATGAACTCATTTCTGAAGTGAGGATAGATGATGCCTCCGCCTGGCAGGAAACTATCCGCGGCCAGCTTTCTTATTACAAAAGGATAAGGGCTCCATACTTTGAACAAACCGTCGCACTTTTCGATGAGATCGCGACAACCCGGTTCGATACCATCAGCGACCTTAACGTCCAGACGCTGAAACGTACTTGCGAATACCTCGGGATCGGCTTGAATTTCGAGATCTGCTCGAATATGAGCATGGACTTTTCCAACGTGAAAGGTCCGGGTGATTGGGCCTTCGAAATCTCGACCCAGATGGGTGCCGATACGTACATAAATCCCATCGGGGGTGTCGCGCTGTTCGACAACGAACGATTCCGGGATGCCGGCATCGAGCTGAAATTTCTGAAGTCCGGCAATATTGAGTACAAGCAGTCGAGGCGCGCCTTCGTCCCGTGGCTCTCGATCATCGATGTTATGATGTTCAACTCGCAGGGAACGATACACTCCATGTTGAAGGATTACGAGCTGGCATGAACGAGATAAAACTGCTTTTGAATAAAATTGAGTTGGAAGATCTGTACTCGATCCATCAGACCTGCGATCTCGATTTCGAACCCCCTCTTTCCAGCCGAACCGACATAAGAGTCTATTGCAGGAAACTGTTGAAGTACGCCGATATCATCTCCGTAAATGTTAAAGGAAATCTCGCAGGGGTCCTCTGCATTTACGCGAACGACTCACAAACCAGGGTGTCCTATATCTCTTCAGTCGCGGTGCTTAAAGGATACAGGCGATTGGGACTGGGCAACGCACTCGTCGAGAAAGCTATCTCGTTGTCCCAGAAGAAAGGGATGTCTTCCGTCAAATTGGAAGTGGGCAAGAACAATACGGCGGCACAACACCTGTACAGAAAATTCGGGTTCATAGTCGAGAAAGAAAATGATCTCACGCTCTTAATGGTAAGGGAATACAATGGCAGATGACGCAGTCGTCAGTATCCTTTGCGTGACATACAACCACGAAAAGTATATCTCGCAATCGATAGAAGGGTTTCTCTCTCAACAAACCGATTTCCCGTTCGAAGTCGTAATTGCGGATGACGCCTCGACCGACAACAACCGGAAAATCATCGAAGAGTATGCCGCGAAATACCCTGACATCATCAAGCCGATACTCCGGACAAAAAACATGGGTGCGGCTGATAATTGGATCGACGCTTTCCGGCACTGCAGGGGCAGGTATATCGCCCAATGCGAAGGCGACGATTACTGGACCGATCCGCACAAACTGCAAATGCAGGTCGGCTTCCTTGAATCGCACAGGGATTTCGCGATCTGCTCACATGGTACTGAACGTATCAATGACCGCACCGGCAGGGACGGTGTGTGGTTCGAGCCGCCGGAAGACAAAGAGTACTATACTCTCGAGGACTTCATTTCGTACGGGAGGACTTTCATAGCGACATCTTCGCTTGTCGCCAGAAACTACCCCGACGTGCTGCCGGAATGGTTCACCGAAACGCCGGCAGGTGATATGGCATTTATCATGAGCACTTGCTTGAAGGAGAACGGCAAGATCAAGAGATTCAAGGAGTACATGTCGGTACACCGGTCGCATTCCGGCGGCGTCTACTCTGGTCTGAGTACCCTCGACCAGGAGATGTTCAGCATCGAGGCGAGAATATTCTTCAGGAGAAAACTCCCGGCCAGGTACGAGCCTGCGTTCAGAAAGGGATTGAAGACAATCATCTCGGGAATGGTGTCCAGCATCGACAGCCTCTCGAGATCCAACTCGGACCTCACAAGGAGGAACCAAGAACTGACGGCTACGGTGAACAACCTCAGTCGAGCCGCCGATAAGCCGCACGCGTCGCACAGCGCCGCAAACGGTATAAACTATAAATCCTACCAGGATCTGAGTCTGACGATCCGAAACAACATGGTGAAAATACCGCGCGATGTAGATCTCGTCGTCGGCATACCCAGGTCCGGAATGTTCCCGGCCGTGATGATCGGAGAGCTGTTGAACAAACCGGTGGTGGCCCTCGATTCTTATATCGACGGGAGGCTCTACGAAATCGGTGAGTATCGCAGACCCGCTAACCTTGTCTCGGACATCTCTCAAGTGAAGAGAGTCTTGATTGTAGATGACAGCATCAATACGGGGAAGTCGATAGAGAAGGTCAAAGAAAGAGTAAGAAATAGCGGCAGGGCAGGTGTCGATACGATCTATTGCGCGGTTTACTTCCTCCGCGAAAGCGTCGGCGGCGTCGACATCGGTCTTGAGGAATGTGTTATGCCCCGCGTGTTCCAATGGAACATTCTTAACTCGTGGGTGATGCCGAATGCGTGTGTGGACATCGACGGAGTCGTATGTGTGGATCCGACTGAAGAGGAAAACGATGACGGCAAGAGGTATGAAGCGTTTCTTCGCGATGCCGAACCTTTGTTCCTGACCGAGTTTAAAGTCGGTGCCTTCGTCACGAGCCGCCTCGAAAAGTACAGGAGCCTGACCGAAGAATGGCTCCGGAAACATCATCTCGATTACGGCGAGCTGATCATGCTGAACCTCCCGTCGAAGGAGGAGAGGCTGCGTCAAAAAGCGCATGCTTCCTTCAAGGCGGAAGTCTTCAGGAACCGGAAGGAACGCTTCTTCATCGAAAGCAGCCTGTCCCAGGCAAAGCAAATAGCCGCACTGACTGGCAAGACGGTATTCTGCACCGAAAACATGGAGATGATCGCTCCAGGGCCCGGTGCCCGCCCCGCAGAACCCGTTCTGAGTTACGAAGAACTTCTTGCCGATGCAGAGATCGCCATCCAGAGCCGCGATCTGGATAAGGCTCACTTCAAACTTGAAACCATTCTGGCCCGTCGGCCGAACGACGTGGCAGCATTGAATGACCTCGCCGTGGTCAGGATTCTGACGGGCGATTCCGCCTCGGCCGCTCAACTTATAGCGAAGGTAATCGATATCGACCCTTCTAACGATGTCGCACGGCAGAATCTTACCATCCTGAAAGGGCTCCTCACGTCTAAGCTGAATGAGCTCAAGGAGAGCCGCGATCAGACTGGCGTCTCGCAGCAACTCCCGCAAACGTCCGATCCCGGTCGACCTGCGTCTGGGTACGGCCCGGTCAGGTTGAGCGAGAATTCTCCCATCGTCTCAATCATAATTCCCACCCGGAACAGGCCCGAAGGATTACGCAGGACCCTTGAAAGCATCAAAGAACAGACATATGGTAAAATCGAAGTAATTGTCGTCAATGACGCGGGGAAAAATGTGGAGGGAGTGGTCTCGGAATTTTCTTCGGCGTTGAACGTGCGCTATTTCCAGCATGATACCAACAGGAGATCGGGTGCCGCGAGGAACACCGGCGTGAAGGCCGCTTCAGGCAAATACGTTTGCTTCATCGATGACGACGATGTCTTCTACCCGGACCATGTCGAGACTCTGGTTGCGCGGCTGGAACATGGCGATTGCGCAGTTGCATATACGGACGCTCACAGGGCAAACGAAATCATGCAGAACGGGAAGTACGTGACCGTCGGAGTGGATGTCCCTTATTCACAGGATTTCTCCCGCGACAAAATGCTTGTTGCGAATTTCATCCCGATCCTCTGCGTGATGCTTAAACGGTCCATCCTCGATGATGTCGGTCTCTTCGACGAGTCCCTTACTTCGCATATCGACTGGGACCTCTGGGTTCGGGTGGCCCTGAAGTTCGACTTCGTCCACCTTAACAAGGTGACTTGCAGATTTACCTGGCGCCATGACGGAAGTACCATGACGAGCCGCGGCCAGGAAGACCTGAGGAGGACGGCCGCGATCGTTTACCGGAAATACGCAGAATATTCGGCCGGGGTCCCGGGACTGGTCGAGCTTCAAAAGCGGCAACTGATGTCATGGATAGCCGACCTAAGGGATCAGGCCCGGACCATCGCCTCGGAAGGCCGTATCGAGAACGCCATTTCTCTTCTCGTAAGGCTCGGCGATCTAAAAGAAGAGGTCGCACGAACCGCTTCACATCTGAACTTCGATTTCGAAGAAGATGACAGGCTGAACATTTATTTGCTCCTCGAATTGGCAACCAGGGGAATAGCAGAAGGGCTGATCACGAATGTGATGGAAGCCTGCGGGGCGGTACTCCGGCTCGACGAGCACAACCATGAGGCACTCCAAATTCGGCGCGAACTTACTGCGGGGAACGCCGCCGGCGACCCCGCGATACCAGATAAGAAAAAGACTGGTGAAGCGGCTGGACGCCGGGATTCGGTCAAGTTGGTCTCAATCATAATCCCGGTCTTCAACAAGGTTGAGTATACCAGGAAATGTATCGATGCGCTGTTTGCCGATACGGATGCTTGGAAATTCGAACTGATTGTTGTCGACAATGCGTCCTCAGATGGAACGAGAGAGTATTTGGCCGCACTGCAGCGCGAGATCAAAGTGATCAGCAACCGGGAAAATCTAGGGTTTGCGAAAGCCTGCAACCAGGGTTCGCGTGCCTCTTCAGGGAAATACATCGTCTTCCTGAATAACGATACCGAGCCGCAGCCGGGATGGCTGGATGAACTCCTGAGGACCGCCGAGACCGAAGAGAACGTTGGGATAGTGGGCAGCAAGTTGCTATATCCGGACGGCACCCTGCAGCATGCCGGTGTGGCCATCAACAGAAACAAGATCCCCTATCATATCTACAGGGGATTGCCGTCAGACCTGCCTTCCGCGAACAGGCAGTTGGACTATCAGGCGGTGACGGCAGCCTGCCTGATGATACCTCGAGATCTGTTCTTCGAGGTCGGCTGTTTTGACGAGCGTTATGTCAACGGCTACGAAGATGTGGACCTCTGTTTCAAGGTCGGAGCAGTACGGAAGCGAATCGTTTATAATCCCGCGAGCGTGCTGATCCATCACGAAGGGAAGTCCGAGGGGAGGCAGGACCGCATGGACCTGAACGAAAAAATCCTGCTGAGAACATGGTCGGACAAGATTCAGCAGGATGACTATCTGATAGTCCTGCGGGATGGGCAGGAGTTGCTGAAACGAGGAATGGTTAAGGAAGCGGAACGCTATTTCGAATTATCTCTGGCTCTCTTCTCCGGAAGGTCGGATGTTAAGAAATGGAAGGAAGAGCGTGTCGCGGAATTGTATGGCAATGCCCAGAACCTGATTGCCTCCGGAAATCTTGACGGAGCGAGAGAGAGTCTTGCCGCCGCGCTGGAAATCGATCCCGACAATGCCGCATGCCTGAATGACATGGCCGTCCTCGCTTCTATGGCCAACAACTCCGAGACTGCCATCAGGTTATTGGGCCGCTTGACGGAACTGGAGCCGGAAAATACCATAGCCCGTAAGAACCTCGCCAGCTTATACATGAAGACGAACAGGATCGAAGACGCTCTAGCTTGCTATCGAACGCTATCGAAGGCATTGCCGGACGATGTCGAAGTCCTCCTTGCAACGGCACAGGCGTGTATGGCTTCAGGGAAACAGGAGGACGCTATGTCCTTCTACAAGAGAATTTTGAATTTGCCTGTCGCCTCCGGCCTGAGAGAAAAAGTGTCCGCCGTCGTCGAAGAAATTGGCCTCGGCCTGTCGGTCGGGTTTCAGTCCGCGAACGAACACGCTCTCCGGTCTGAATCAGCGGCCTCCGGCGAAAATACGCGCATCGGTTCCGGCCCTCTCGTCTCGATAATCATTCCGGTATTCAACAAGATAGAGTATACCAAGAAGTGCGTTGAGGCCGTTCTGCGAAACACGGCGTATCGAGAGTTCGAGGTGATATTCGTGGACAACGGTTCTACCGACAGCACTTCGGATTTCATCCAGGGACTCGGGAAAATGGACGCCCGGTTCCATTCTTTGCATTCGGAGGAGAACCTGGGCTTCGTAAAAGGGTGCAACTGGGGAGCCAGGGAGGCGAAAGGAAAGTATATCCTCTTCCTCAATAACGATACTGAAGTGATGACGGGTTGGCTCGAAAGCCTTGTGAACTTTGCCGATTCGAGGAGCGACTGCGGGGCTGTCGGCTCAAAGCTGATTTATCCCGACGGCTCTTTGCAGGAGGCCGGCGGCATGATATTCTCCGACGGCAGCGGCGGCAATTTCGGACGGGGTCAGGACCCGGATGCGCTTCCGTTTAACTCCGTGTTGGAGGTGGACTACTGCTCCGGCGCCAGTCTTATGGTTAGGGCCGACCTCTTCATGAAGTATGGCGGTTTCGACGAACTGTACGTACCAGCATATTCCGAGGATGCCGACTTCTGTTTCACTCTCCGGGCGAACGGTTACAAAGTATTCTATCTCCCAACATCGCAAGTGCTTCATCACGAATCGAAAACATCCGGCAGCGACGAAAATTCAGGGTTCAAAAAGTATCTCCAGATCAACCGTAGGAAATTCATCGGGAAGTGGAAAAATGAAATCCTCTGTCAGGACGAACCGCCGTTCGGCGACAAACTCCTTCCGGCCACTGCAGACCGCAAGAGGTTGGCTGATGATGCTGACAATGGAAAATTCGGATATAGAACGAAATACTTCTTCGATGGGTTGAGCGGCTATCCTGACGATGTCATATCGTTCTTCCCTTCACTGACCCCACGAGAAAGGAAAGTGAGCGTGATCGGGAAATTCCAAGATCCGTTTTTCCTGTCCGATCTTGCCGGCCGTTACGGATTTGCATGGGTCTTTGTCCGTGCCTATCTGGAAGGGCGGTACCTGCGATTGCATCCCGACGAGAGACGAGAGATGTTCGACGCCGTGACTGACGACGAATTATCTCACGCGAAAGGATTCGTGATGGGCGTCGAACCGCAGCTGGCCTATTTCCTGAGGGACATTGCCAAACTGGAAGCTACTCCGGAGCCGACAAGGTCACTATTCTTCATAACGTCGGCAGGGAAAAGACTCTACGGGATACAGGCGCTCTATGAACTCTACAAGGTTTGCACCAAGTATGCGTTGATGAAGGGAATCTCCGATGTCAATGGGAATGTCACGGAGGAGACGGGGGTGAGCGCCGTTGAGGGAGTGATTCGAAGCGGATATTCAGAACTCGAGGAGCTTCCACAATTCGTCGGTAAGATCGACAATCGCGTGCTGAGATATGTGAGCCACACTGAAACAGCCGCCGAAGGAAAGCATGTCAAAGTCCTCTGTTTCTATCCGCATAATCCTTATCCTCCGAGAACCGGCGCCGACCACGGATTTATCGGCGTCCTCGATGCCCTTCAGGAACTCGGTTGCGAGGTCGATCTGATGAGTTCCACGTACTTCACCGACAAGCCCTGGAAGACTCATGATATCGAGAAGTTTTGCCGGGAGAAAAAAGTCGGGCTCTATATCCATCAAGCAGATGAAGAGGACCATATCCACGTCAGGTCCTTGCAGCTCACCGGTCCTTCCGGGAGATGGGATATGAAAGTACCGGACGGCCTCCGGTCGGCATTCGCAGAAGTCTACGCCGAGGTTTCACCAGATATAGTGCTCATCAATTACGCATGGTGGGGAAAGCTGATAGACGGTCCGCAGTTCGATGGATCCATCCATGTCATTCAAATGCACGACCTTATCAGCCTCAACGAGAAAATGCAGGAAGCAGCGCACGCCCTTACCGGCAGGCCTCCTTATGACCTCGCTAACGTAAATCCCAATGCCTTGATAGAGGATGTTTACTCTCGGTTGAATCTCAGGGGGGATCAGGACGAATACGAAATTTACAGAAGATTCAACCATGTCATCGGAGTCTCTCCGGGTGAACTCGAAAGAATAACCGAGTTCTCGAGCGGGACCAAATCCATTCTTATCCCGGCCCCTCTCGGAAACAGGCAGTTCGTGACAGGGAACAGCTACAAGGGACTTCCGCTTTTCGCGATCGCGAATAACGTGTTTAATGTACAGGCATACATGTACTTCGTGAATAAGGTCCTGCCGTTGATCAGGAAAGAGGTGCCTGATTTCCAGCTCAACGTCATCGGTGACGGTTGCAAGGTGATACAGCCGGTCGACGGAGTGAACCTGCTCGGATTCGTCGATGATATTCTCGCCCTGTACCGTGATACATCCTTCGCCATCGCACCTATGATCGGGGGTACGGGACAATCGGTCAAGATACTCGAAGCGATGGCCAACGGCCTGCCGGTCGTCTCGCTGAAGAATTCCTACCAGGCGTGCAGTGTAAGGAACGGAGTCGATGGGTTCACCGCGCAGAATGCTGAGGAATTCGCGGAATACTCGATCCGGCTCTACAAGGACAGGGAGCTTTGCAGGAAAATGGGCGAAAATGCCAGGGAAGGGATAAGCAAGGATTATTCATACGGGAAAATCGTTGAAGCCTTGAAGCCGGTCGTCGATGACGCCTCGGTGCCCCGTTCCGGGAAATCAATGGGCCGCGTGAAAGCCGCAGCTCGGAAAACCGGAAAAGGAAATGGTTCGGGAAGCGTCCGCTCGACAGAAGCGATATTGAAACCGTATATCGAAAGAGTCGAAGGGAATTGCGTGTTTGTCAAGGGTTCTATCTTCGACATAGATCCCGGATCGCCCCTCGCCTCGATCGAAAAGTTCCTCAACAGCCTGCCGCCTTTTTATGCCCACTTCGGTGGAATAGGCGACGCGTCGCTGCTGCTTTCAACTTTCTACGACAGCGATCCTGCGCAGACCATCGTGAGCTTTGGCAATTCCAGGGAGACGATGAAGAGCTTCTTCGAATCGTTCGCAGGCATACGGAAAATCTATCTTATGGACTCGCCGTCCCATTCGGGTGTCCACCAGTTGATAAGGTTCATGATCCATAGGACCCGCAAATGCAAGGGGACGGGCGTCGCACCCCTCCATGAGTACAACGCCGAGTGGAACGCCAATATTGACATATTTGGCAAGTACGGAATCAAGAAGAATCCCGAGTGGATGGACAGGTTCAGAACAGGAAAAATCCAGGACTTCCAGGTGGCTATCCAGCCGAAGGGAAGCCTCAGGGGAATGGTCCTGAGCAAGAAGAATGTCATCGACAGGAATCATTGGAGGGCAATGATATCGTACCTTCGTAGCGCCGGCATCAGTCCGGTTATACTTGGTACCCCGCAGGAAAGCAAGGACTACCCGGCTCTCGATGGGTGTATCGACAAGCGCGGTGCTTCTCTCAAAGAACAGCTGCAAATTGCCGCCTCAAGCGATTTGGTCATAGGTGCCGATTCCTGGGCGAAAACATTTTCAGCCCTTGCTTCGATTCCAACCATCGTGTTCCGTACGGTCCGTGGGGAAGATCTGAAGGGATGGGACGACCCAGCTGATAACGTGTTCATCAAGCCGTGGGAATCCATCAAAGTGGTTGGCAACATCGAAGAATTTCAAACGGAATGTTCCAGGTTGATTCCGGAAAGTGTGAAGTACAATACGCGGACGGACTCACTGGAGAACACCGCTGCCGCGAGCCCTCATTCGTCAGACGATCGGGAAGGAAAGCTTCTTGTCAAATGGGAAGGCTCCCAGTTCGTTCACCATTCCATGGCGCTCATCAACCGCGAGTTGACACTGCAACTCATCGACAAGGGACATGATTTGAGTATTATTCCTTATGAGCAAGATGAGTACAGCCACCGAATAGACAAACGGTTTGCGAAGATCGTGAAACGGGTCAACAAACAGCTGGCGGGTCCTGCAGATATTCACGTCAGGCATCAGTGGCCGCCGAACCTTGTGCCTCCGTCCGAAGGTCATTGGGTCGTGATTCAACCATGGGAATTCGGCAGCATCCCCAAGGACTGGATAAGGACAATGAACGAGTCAGTGGACGAAGTCTGGGTCCCATCCACTTATGTCAGGGACTGCTATGTGAAAAGCGGTCTGAATCCTGACGGAATTACCGTCGTTCCCAACGGCGTTAACCCCGAAAGATTCAGCCCGAAATCAAAGCCGTATCAGCTGAAGACAAAAAAGAAGTTCAAGTTCCTCTTCATCGGCGGCACGATCGCGCGTAAGGGAATCGACATCCTTCTCAACGCGTACGTGAAGTCGTTTACCAGGAACGACGACGTCTGTCTCGTGATCAAGGATATGCTCGGGAATTCATTCTACAAGGGACAGACGATAGAGGAGGATCTCAAGAGAATTTCATCCGACCAGTCGCTTCCCGAAATTGAGTATGTCAACGAGAAGTTGTCGGAAGAGGAGATCGCTGGCCTTTATACCGCCGCGGATTGTCTCGTTCACCCGTACAGGGGGGAAGGCTTCGGTCTACCGATCGCCGAAGCCCTCTCGAGCGAACTTCCCGTCATAGTGACGAATTATGGCGCGGCACTCGACTTCTGCAACGACGGGAATTCGTATCTCATTCCTTCGAAGGTGGTTTATTACGAGGAAAAGAAGATCGGAAACCGCGAAACGGTGGATCTCCCGTGGCTCGCCGAGCCCGACCAGGCCGCTGTCGGGGAATTGATGAGGCACGTTCACGAATCCTATGAGGAAGCTAAGGCGAAAGCCCGGAGAGGGAGGCAACTCATTCTTGAAAAGTTCAGCTGGAACAGGGTTGGCGAATTGGCAGAGCAGCGTATGCTGGAACTTCGGAGCCGCCCCGTCAAACGGTTTGAGAAAGCCGTGTCCTCAACCATCGAGGCGCAATACAATCTCGCGCAGGATCTGATAAACGCGGGGGATCTGAGGAGCGCCGCCAACGTTCTGAAGGAACTTCTTGAATCTGACGGTGACAACGTGGAGGCCGCGAACGATCTGGCGGTCGTATATTCCATGAACGGAAACCTGTCGGACGCAGAGAAAGTCCTGAGCGATGTTGTCAGCAGGCATCCTGAGCATACTCTTGCAAAGAAAAATCTTGCTTCAATGTATTCGAACCAGGGGAAGTTCGAAGAGGCGGTCGCGCTTTATCAGGATATCCTGAAGTCGACTCCCTTCGATGTCGAAGTCTTCAACTCGCTCGGACAAATATGTCTCAGGCTAGGGAACGTGGCGCAGGCAAAGGAATTCTTCTCGATCATTCTGGAAAAGGATCCGGGCAACCAGCAGGCGAAAAAATTCCTTGATGCTATCGAGAGCCTCCCGGAGGAGTCTGCCGTAAAATAGACATAGATAGCATGCCCTTTTGGCCGGCTCTTTGAACTACCTCCTTCGTCGCCCGCGTCGGAGACTGTCATTCATTGTCTCTATTCCAGAATTCGCATAAATTATGTCTAAAAAGGGAGAAGTATGTTCGAACCCCAGAAACAAAAGGCAGCCGACCTGAAGACGAGAATCGAAAACCTGCGGAGGTTTCTTTGACGTCGACGGCAAAAGGGAAGAGATAGAAAGGCTTCACCAAAAAACCCTCGAGACAAATTTCTGGGATGACAACCGCGCCGCCCAGGAGGTCATGGGACAGCTCAACGACCTGAAGGAATGGTCGGACCAATGGGAAGGAGCGGCGAAGAATGTCGATGACGCGCTGGCGTTTATCGAGCTTGCTGACGAATCGGGTGACGAGTCTAACACCGCCGATCTAGATGCGGAACTCTCTCGCGCCGACAAACTGGTTTCGGATCTTGAGTTCAGAAAGATGCTCGGTAACGAAGACGACGACAAGAATGCGATTCTGACGATCCACTCAGGCGCCGGCGGTACTGAGGCGCAGGATTGGTCTCAGATGCTCATGCGAATGTATATTCGATGGGGCGAGCGCAACGGCTTCAAGATGGACATCGCCGACATGCTCGAAGGCGAAGGCGCCGGAATAAAGAGCGTCACGATAGAAGTCATTGGCAAATATGCCTATGGATACCTTAAAGCTGAGAATGGGGTTCACAGGCTTGTCAGGATTTCCCCGTTTGACTCGAATGCAAGAAGACACACGAGTTTCGCCTCTGTCTACGTGTATCCTGAGGTTGAAGGTGACGTCGAAATCGAAATAGATCCGAAGGATGTGAAGTTTGAGACCTTCAGGTCGGGCGGTCATGGCGGTCAAAATGTGAACAAGGTTGAGACCGCGGTAAGACTGATACATACCCCGACGAACATAATAGTCGCTTGCCAGCAGGAACGGTCGCAGTTCCAGAACAGGGAACGCGCCATGAAGATGCTGCGCTCCCGCCTTTACCAGATGAGAAAAGAGGAAGAAGAGGCGAAGAGGGACGCGATCGAAGGGGCCAAGAAGAAAATCGAGTGGGGGAGTCAAATCAGGTCTTACGTCTTCCATCCGTACAACCTTGTGAAAGATCACCGTACCGGCGTGGAGACGAGCAACGTTCAGGCGGTCATGGATGGCGACCTCGACGATTTTATTCGCGGCTATCTCATGGAATTCGGACTCGCCGGCGGAGAAGGGGCTAAATAGCCGGTGGGCTATCCGTCTTTTATCGCCAGGCGTCTGGCACAATCGCGCTCGCACAACCGTTTCGTATCCTTCATCACCCTTTTCGCGGTCATCGGGCTGGCGATCGGAACCGCAGCTCTTCTTATAACAGTCTCCATTCTGAATGGATTTCAGAAACAGATTTCAGATAATGTCTCCAATTTCACGGCGAACATCGAAATCCGCGGCTTTGAAGATGTGAGTCTTCCGGATTACCAATCAGCGATGAGCAAAATCCTCTCGCAAAAGAACGTCAAGTCTGTCTCTCCGTTCGTCGCGCATGAAGCGATGATACGCGTCCATCGTTCCCATGCGGTGAACGCGCCATCTACAGATGGGCTACTCCTGAAGGGGCTTTTGTCGAAGTACGACAACAGCAGCATCAGACGTGAAATTGTTTCAGGTAAGTACGACCTTTCAAATCAGGGTTCCATGTCTCCTCTTCTAATAGGAGCAAAGCTCGCGCGGAAGCTCCAGGTAGGCGTTGGTGATACAGTGTTCATATTTGGAGTCGAGGGAATTCCATCACCGCTTAATCCTCCGAGAGTTTTATCTTTTGTCATCACGGGAATCTACGAGACCGGGATGTCGGAGTATGACGATATTTACGGCTACACGAATCTCGCGTCGGCCTCCTATCTTTTCGACATTCCTCCCGGAAGCGTCACGGGATTCGATGTAATGGTGAACGACCTCCGAACCGTCGGTACGACCGCGCATGATCTGGAGCTCAAACTCGGCTATCCTTATTACCCTCGTACCATGTACCAAATGTATAGAAATTTGTTCGCATGGATCGAACTTCAGAAAAAGCCGATCCCGATAGTTATTGCTCTGATTATAATTGTCGCTGCTTTCAACGTCGTCGGCACGCTTCTCATGATCGTCATCGAGAAAATGAATGCGGTGGGAATACTGAAGACGCTAGGTGCTACTCGCGGCGCTATAACAAGAATTTTTCTTTTGCAGGGAGCATTTATCGGAGCTGCCGGCACCCTCATCGGAAGCGGATTGGCGTACGCCATACTCGAACTGCAGAAGAGGTATAGTCTGATTCACATTCCCGGGTCGGTTTACTTCATGAACACTGTCCCGGTTTCCATGAAGGCCACGGACTTTTTCTTGATTGGTGGAATCGCGTTCGCCCTGTCGTTACTCGCTTCCTACCTTCCGGCAAGGACCGCGTCCGGCTTTGATCCGCTCGAATCGGTGAGGTACTTCTGATGTCTTACTCAAGCTTCGTGGCCTTTCGCTACCTTAAATCTAAACGGAGGATGACCTCCGTATCGATTATCTCCCTTATATCGTTACTCGGCGTAATCGTTGGGACGGCGGCGCTCATCATTGTCATTTCAGTCTTCAATGGATTTCAGGGAATAGTCACGAAGATTTTGGTGGACTTCGATCCGACGATCAGGGTAACCGCCGAATCGGGGCAGTACCTTTCGAATCCACAGAAGGCGATGGCGGAAGTCGCGAGCCTTAGGGAAGTGAAATCCGCTACGATGTTTCTCAGCGGAAAGGCGATGGTAGTTTCCGGCGGGGTGAATAGAGCAATCAACATTGTCGGAATTGTTCCGAAGGGGAACGAACGCATCTCAAGCCTTTCCGGGTCGATCGTTCTTGGCAAATTCCTCAATCCCGACAACGACCACCAGATCGTGATTGGCCTGTCGCTTGCCGACGCGCTCGACGCGGTGGTGGGAGACTCTATAGCCGTTATAAGTCCGGCGGGGATCGAGAGGAGCCTGACGCAATTCTATCAGCCGAAGGTTGAGCATTTTGTCGTTGGTGGAATTTATCAATCGAATAACAAGGACTATGACGGGTATTACGCGTTTGTGAACCTTCCATCGGCACAGTATCTGTTCGCTTCGCCGGATTCTGCAGTTTCACCCAACATGGTAAACGGGGTCGACGCGAAGCTCTACGACATCGGCAAGTCAAACGAGGTGAAATCGAAGCTCGAAAAGATGCTCCCAGGTGACAAAGTCGAGACATGGTATGACCTTCACAAAGACCTATATCAGATGATGACAGTAGAGCGTATCGTAGCGTACATTGTCCTCTCACTAATCATCGTGATAGCGGCGTTCAATATTCTCGGTTCCCTCACTATGACGGTCATCGAGAAGCGGAGGGAGATCGGAGTGCTAAAGGCGATGGGGGCGACGCAATCAGGTATCATGAAGATTTATCTCCTGGAAGGATTTTTAGTCGGCCTTGTGGGGAGCATCCTCGGCTTGCTCATTGGTTACGGTGTCGGCGAAGCCCAGATCAAGTATCATCTTTTCAAATTGGACACCAGCGTCTATATAATACCGGCGCTGCCGGTCACCATGCATGTCTCTGATTTCATCGTGGTAGGGTTGATAGCCATGGTAATCTGCTCACTTGCCGCCCTGTACCCGGCTAAACGGGCGTCAAAGATTGATCCTGCTGAAGCCGTGAGATGGGAGTGAATTAGTTTGTCGGAAAAAGTAATACAAGTCTCAGGTATCACGAAAAGCTACTTCATCGGGAAAAGGGAACTGCAGGTCCTGAAGGGCATTGATTTCACTGCCGATCAGGGCGAGATTATAGCCATTGTTGGCGCGTCCGGCGCGGGTAAGAGCACGCTACTCCATATCGTCGGAACGCTTGACAAGCCGACGGGTGGAAGCGTTCTCTTTGATGGCCAGGATGTCTTCAAGCTGAGCGACGAGAAGATTGCCAGATTCAGGAGCCTCCAAATCGGTTTTGTCTTCCAATTCCATCACCTCCTTCCGGAATTTACAGCTTTGGAAAACGTGGCAATGCCGGCTTTGATCGCGGGTATGAAGCTGGGTCAGATCAAGGAACGCGCCCTCAAGTTGCTCGCGGAAGTCGGTCTAGATGAGAGGGCGGAGCACCGGCCCTCGGAGTTGAGCGGAGGTGAACAGCAGAGGGTCGCCGTAGCCCGCGCGTTGATCAACGGGCCGAAGGTTGTTTTGGCCGACGAGCCGTCCGGCAATTTGGACTCCGTGAATGCGGAATCTCTTCACGGACTTCTACTCGACCTTTGCCGGAATCACTCGACGACTTTTCTAATCGCCACGCACAACGATCACCTGACGAAGCTGGCGCATCGCGTCTTCAAAATACAAGACGGGGTGTTGGTCGCCTGAAAACAAAGATTGTAACTCGCCGCCCTGCTGCTTAAATTTCATATCCGGGCACGTAGCTCAATTGGATAGAGCGTTGGCCTCCGGAGCCAGAGGTTGTGGGTTCGAGTCCCACCGTGCCCACTGCGTTAGCGGGTAAATTCAGTCAGGGTGTTTTCGGTCACACGTATTCCGTCGTTTAGAGTCTAACTTTCCCACGTGATTCGCAGCGGCAGACTAGTCAGGAGTCGCAATCAGTCTGCATGGCGGTACGGTGGAGGTCGTCCAACTCACGTCTCAAGACCTTTGGGCAGGCATCGAATTTCATGACCGTTCAAGGGGCTCCGGTTTGTAAGTAAATTTCTCATTTCATCCATCGAATCACGCCTTTCTATATCGATTCTTGTGGCGATGACATATTTCAGATTGCCGCATTTTTTCCTTTTTTTCTCGGGCCTGCGCCGTAGAGCAATACGTGCGACAGGTTCTGAACTTTGGGGTGTTCAATGTCGACCTCTTTCCGAATCGAGTTGAGAAAGCGATCTCTTTCGGAAGATGATGCTCTTGTAGTATATTTTTGGACAATTTGTGATTTAAGCAATGTGGCTTTCAGAATACACTCATGAAGATTACCAGACTATACGTCATTCTATTTTGTTTCTTATTGATCAACACTGCGTCGGCTCAGGAAGAGAGACTTGAATTTGCCGGGAAGTACTTCCCTTATCTTGAAAAGAGCAGACCTAAGATTGCTCTTGTCCTTTCAGGTGGAGGGTCAAGGGGCATTTCTCAAATTGGGGTCATCGAGGCGCTTGAAGCCGCCCACATACCTATCGATCTAATCGTCGGTACGAGCATGGGGAGCATCATCGGCGGACTCTATGCCTCCGGATATTCCGGGACCGAACTAGACTCCATCGCGCTATCTCAAAATTGGAACCAGCTTCTCGCTTTGTCCGACGCGGTGAGCAGGAGCGACCTGTTTCTCCAGCAAAAACAGGATGAGGAACAGAGTTTCCTTGTAATAAGATTGAACGGATTTGAGCCAGTCCTCCCTTCGGCTCTCGCTAACGGGCAGAGGCTTACGACGCTACTTACGAGGCTAGTGTTGAACGCTCCGTACCGAGTAGTGAACTCATTCAACGACTTGAAGATCCCATTTCGAGCTGTCGCCACGGATATGGTTACCGGAAAGCGTGTGGTGATATCAACAGGTGATCTCGCGCAAGCTATGCGTGCCAGCTCAACTGTGCCGGTGGTATTCACTCCGATAAGGGCTGACTCTTTGAGGCTCGTGGATGGCGGTCTTGTATCTAACATACCGGTGGACATTGCCAGAAACATGGGCGCGAATCTTGTAATAGCCGTGAACACAACCAGTCCGCTTCGCCCCGAAAGAAGCATAGCGACTCCCTGGGACGCGCTTGACCAGGTGACGAGCATTATGATGCAGCAATCGAACAAGCTTGAGCTTGAGAAGGCGGACGTAGTCATCACTCCTCGTCTTTATGGACATTACTCTTCTGATTTCAATCACCTGGATTCATTGATTTATGATGGGAAAATCGCTGCCGAGTCAAAAATCGGAGAGATCGACTCGCTCTATCAGATAGACATGCGAAAGATGGAGCGCGCCGAAGCCAGAGGACCAAGAAAGGTGGTGGTCGAAGGAAAGCCATATCTACAAACCGACAACACTTCGACCAGATTACCGGAGTACGACTCAAAATCTTTGCTGCTAATTTCAAGCGTGAGATTTACAGGCGCCTTCAGGATGCCAGACTCAATCCTGATCGAACCCTTCAAAGACCTCCTCGGACATTACGATAATCCAGTTCAGATTAACGCGGCATGCGAGAAACTCGTATGGATTTACCGCAACCATGACCTCGGGATGGCAAGGATAACAAATGTCAGCTATGATTCGGTTCAGTCCACGCTGGATATATCTATCAACGAGGGAGAGATTTCAAACATCTCCCTTTTGGGCAACGTCGTAGCAAAACCATTTCTTATCCGTAGAGAGTTTCCTTTGGTGCCTGAGGACATTTTCACGACGAGTCAGGCAATCGAGGGGATCAATAATATCTATTCCACTAATCTGTTTAGCCAGGTCCTCCTATGGACACAGTATGATCCTTCCACCGCCCTTACTATCGATGTTGCCGAGAAAAGTTCTCGATTGTTCAGATTCGGGTTGCGCGCCGACAACGAACGAAATGGACAGATTTTCGCGTCGCTTTCGGACGATGACCTTTTGGGCACCGGGACAAGGGCGGGTTTCTCTTTCGCCGGCGGATCAAGAAACAGGCTGGGCGAGATGTTCCTCGGTACAACGCGCATTCTCAACACCGACCTTACTTATGACTTTCGCGCGTTCACAGGCTTCAGGGATGTCCGATATTACGTCGATCAGTCTAATTCTGCCGCTCCCACCGTGTGGGACCTGGCTTCTGTTGGCGAATACCGAATCATACGATCGGGGTATGAATTCTCAATTGGGACTCAGATCCGCCGCTTTGGTACGGTGAATGCGACTCTCGATTATGGTTGGGACCGGATAAGACCGCTGCACAATTTCTCGACCAGTTACTCAGCCAGGCTCGTCGACCTGAAGGTCGGCTCGTTCGTCGACACCCGCGACAGGTCGGCGTTTCCTCGGACAGGTATTTTGAGCGACATCTATTTTGAAACTTCACTCAAGGGACTTAACAGCCAACAGTCTTTCTCGAGGATTTATTTCGATTACGAGACTTACCAGACAGCCTTCTCTCTCTTCACATTTAAGCAGCACTACATATTCGGCTTCGGTGACAACTCGCTGCCGCTTTCCAGACAGTTCAGCCTTGGTGGGCAGGATCTCTTTTACGGATTGCAAGAAGATGCGCTTCGGGGGAGACAAATATTCCTCGCCAGCGCCGAACTGCGCGTCAAACTTCCGATAAAAATATTCTTCGACACTTATCTCGCCGGTCGATTTGACATCGGCGATGTGTGGGCGCAGCAGGAGAACATAGTCCTGAAAACACTGAAGCAGGGAATAGGTATGTCTCTCGGATTCGATACCCCGATCGGTCCTTTCGTCGTAAGTGCCGGAAAAGCTTTTTATCCCGGAAGAGGTTCCAAACTTCAGACGCTGTCAACGCCCTGGCAGTTCTATTTTAAGATCGGTGTGGAGATACCTACGATCAGTTCATTCCAGTAAGCGTAACGCTGTGCGACGGCATCTGAATTTAAGCCGACCGCTTACCGGAATAGAGGCCGGGAGAATGAGGTGTGATGGCTTGGCGCATTCACTTTCTTATATATACCTCTTCCTCGACCAGGTCATATCTGTCGTTCGATCCGTGATTGGAGCCCTTTCGTTTATTTCTCCCCGTTAATATTGACTCTAGCCACCGCGCGCTTGACAATACAAGAATCCCAACTAGCGCTCCCGCTATGACATCGACGCCGTAATGGTAACGCATGTAGATCGTCGCGAAAATCAACCCTGCGCCTAACGGAATTATTATCATCGCGGACTTTGCACGATACCTGATCGCCATCGCAATTGTAATGAGAGTCATTTCGGTATGGCCACTGGGGAAACAATCGCGTTGAGCAAGAGCCGCCGCTCGCGCAACGTTTGTTATCGACTCACCGGAGTTAATTATGTTTCTAAGTATCGGCGTGAGATATAATCCGGGTAACTGTTCGTTGAGTTTTGCGAAGTTGTATAAAGTGAAGCGCGGACCGATGGCAGGGACGAAGAGGTATCCTGCATAAGAAGTATAGAAACCGTACATCAGCGTGAAGAGGAAAAAGAGAAATGCTTCCTCCCGATGTTCCCTTAGCAGGTCAACGCCGAGTATGATCCAGAGAAGATAGAAGCTACTGTAGCAAATCTGCAGGAACTCTGTCAGACCGGGCGTTGCGATCCTGTCAAACACGGCCGTCGGGTCGGCGCCGAACAACATCCTGTCGAGTTTTATGAGCACGTAGTCCAGATCATGCGGGTTGATCGGATGGACCATCAGGTACATTTCCTTGAAGGTCAGGAAGATCAGCGGTATGCTGTACCATCGCGTCACAAACTTTACGGCCCTGTTGGAGTGACTCGCGTCCAGATTCACAAGGACCAGAATAATCACGGATGCGGCGATGTTGCTAACGACTATCAAAACGAAATACTCGACACGGGAGTAGAAAATCAGCGCGACGATTGAGATCAGCGCCATCCCGATGATGTTGAGCCGGTCAAGCGGCCTCAATCTGCTAAGATCGAACATTTCTCTCCAGCTTTGCGAAAATGCCATAAATCTCATTTGGCGCGAAAGTTTCGACTCTTCCGGTCCTGAAACGCTCTTCGAGAACGTTTACGGATTGCTTCCCGTAGCGTACCGCGACGAAATGCCGGAACATCTTCCTTCTCATACCGAACGCCCCCTTTACAAACCTTACGAATTCATCCTCATTTTTCAGCGGCTCGCGGTCCCGGAAAGCAATTCGAACGACGCGTGAATCGACGCGCGGTCTCGGCCGGAAACATCCAGGGGTGACGAGGAAAAGTTTCTCAACGTCTGCAACAAGCTGCAGTCGCACGGAGATCGCTCCATAGTCCTTGGTGCCAGAAGGACCGGCTAGCCTTGATGCGACCTCATCCTGCATCATCAGTACCGCGGTGTCGATCTTGTCCCGGTTATCGACAAGCGTAGAGACGATCTTGCTGGTGAGATTATACGGAATATTTCCAACAACTTTTATCAGCGGCCTCCCGCTTGTGAACTCATACTCAAGAAAGTCGCCGGCGACTATTTGAACGTTCGAATCACTCGGAAATCTCGAAATGAGCTCTTCGGCGAGGTATTGGTCCTTCTCGACCGCCACTATCTTTGCGCCGGTAGCGGCCAGCAGGCCTGTCAGCGCCCCCTTGCCAGGGCCTATCTCAACGAGCGAATCGGATTCTGACGGTGAAACAGCTTCGACAATCTTACGGGCTATGTTTTCGTCGACAAGAAAATTCTGTCCGAGGGATTTTTTTGCCGGATGTTGTAAGCGCATTACCGAATTGTCGTATCCGTTTTTAATACCCGAATTTTTCCCGAGTGCAGTCACTTCAAGGCCAGAAAAATGTTTGATTGGCCGGCGCTCATGTCTGCTATCGCTCCGTTGAATGATACGATGGTGAAGCGGGCATCGTTTGTTGTGCCCCCAGCCACTACTCCAAGCGCCAGACTCTTATCCGGACCGAGGCTGAGATCGGGGTAAGTCTTTTGCAAATGTGTCGCCATCTCGGTGCTTAACGGCGGGAACACTTTGAGGGCTAGTTTGTAATCAAGCGTACCGTCGAATCCGTGCCACCCGTCGAGTTTGAAATTGAACGGCGTTCCGAATGCTATCAGCCTGTTGAAATATATTCTTCCATCAGTTATGTCGACCGTGAAAGCGGCGCTTTTGAATCTGGCAGATTCCTTATCCTTCACGCCAAGGAACGAGTATAGTTTCGTCAGAACCGAATAACGATTGATGGTGACGTTGGAAAGCTGCAAGCGACCGCGGCCTCCCAGACTCGCAAGATCCATCTTCCCGGAATCGTTGAAGACGCCGTTTATGTTGAGAGATCCCTTTCCAATGCCTCCTGAGATCTCGTCCTTCCCGATATATCTCCGAAGAAGCTTGCCAAAATCCGAAGTAGAGATGCGAGTCTTCACGCTGAACGTTGTCCTGTTTTCCTGGCTATAATCGGTCCAGCCGCTTACTTCAAAGTTACCAATTGAGGTAGTATAGCTCAGGCTTCGCAGCTTCACGAAATAATCAAGGAGCTGGAGGTTCGCCGATACGTTCGATAGCGAGTCGGCGGGCATGAGAAACTTTCCGGCGTTGAAGTTGAGCGATATGTTCGCGGTTGGAAGCCACGCGAGAACCGGTCTTCCGATATTCAGGTTCATGTGCGGTAGGAGACCTATCGTGTTGAATGTCCTAGATACGATCCTGAGCTTTAGACTTGGTATGGAAGTTCGGGCCCCAACAAAAGCAGTTTGATAATTCGTCAAGGTTCCGCTGATGACCATATCGCTGGCGCCGAGCTTGACGAGAAGCTTGTTGAAAGTGGCTCTGTTATTTTTAAGAAGAACACTGCCGTCGCATTCCCCCGTGTAGAGCGTGTCTATTCCGATCGGCAATTGGACAAGAGCGTCATTGAAGTTCACTAGGCCGTTTCCGTGAACAAGCCCGGAATTCGCGTCGTAGTTGAAGGCATACCTTGCCTGGATGGTACCTGAGAATCGGTCCTCCTTCGGCATGTCGAGGTTCCGCGCGAGCTTTGCCAGATCGATATCGCCGGCTATTCTCGCGGAAGCTGTCGAGGGTGGACTCATCAACAGGTGGATCGAAGCAAAATTTTGGCCGAGAGTCGCGCGGGGCATAGAAACGGATAATGCTGATGAGTCCCCAAAGATTACATATTTCCAGGCGAGATTATGTATAGACAGCGAATCGCCAGATCTGAGCCCGGCGTTGAAATCTTTCAGGCTGGCGTCGAACTGCATGTCGGTGAAGGAGTCATGCCTTCGAAGCCTTAGAGTCAGTCCGAAACGTCCCGTGATCGACTTCTCTATGACGACCTTCTTGAGCGGAGCAGGGAGTATGTTGTAAAGGCCGCGAGCCGACGAATCGACGTTCACGCTGATCACGGAGAGAGTCGTGGAAGGGTAAAAGGAGTATGTTATCGCGCTCTTCAGATGGATCCCAAAAACAGAACCACGGTCAGATCGGATCTTGACAAGGTCGTGTTGCTTATCGTAGTCCAGGTCCGCGGCGAGATTGACATTGTCGCCCGTGAAGAGATTGGATGTCCCCTTCCAAAACTCAAACCTTCTCACGCGCAGCTGGGAAGTCAGGAGAAGACGGTCTTCTTCCACGACAGTTTTTATGCGCGAAGTGAAATCTACGTTTAGGAATCGTACCGAAGTTCCCGCGCGGTCGTTATCCCACACGAAGGAGCCGTTCGCAACTTCGAAGTTCGACAGAAGAAGACTCGAGAGAGAACTTCGGACGTTACCTCTCTCTCTATTAAAGGATTCGCTGAGAAGATGATCGGTGTTTAATTTTCCGCGAGAATCTTGTTCGAGATAAAAAGTGGGAGAATAGAAAATCACGTTGTTGATTACAAGCCTGTTCTTCAGAAGAGGGAGTATTTTCGCGTCGATTACCACCGACTTCGCGTCAAGGAGGTACGGCGTTTCGAATTTTCCTGACGATGGGTTTGATACCCTCAGCCCGATCACCTTAATCCCGATTGTCGGGAAGAAGGAGAGTTCGACTTGTTCGGCGGAAACTTCCCGGTTCAAAAGCTGGCTGATCTTCGGAAGGACAAGCGCGGTAAGTCTGTCGCTGGAAAAGATAATCTTAGAAAAGATTAGCGCGACGAGGATTACGATACCAATTGTCGCAGAAAGATACTTGATTATATTCCGGTTTCTGCTCACAAGTCAAAATATAGGCTTTGCGGCGTGGATTATCAATTTGTGTATTGTTCCGAGATATCTCTCGCGCATCCGACACTGGCAAATCCAACCGAGATCGTTGTGGATGAAGGGTAGGTTGGTTTTCGTCAGATTGCGATGATCCCACAGATTCCTCTCGATGTTGCATGCCGGACATTGTAATAAAAGCGTTTCAAAGTTATTTTGTGAAGTGTTAATAGCTTTTGAAGGCATCGATGGCAGCGGTAAAACCACTCAGGCGATAGAACTTTCGAAACGTCTTGAAGCAGAAGGTATTCCGAATGAGGTTGTACGCGAACCTGGCGGCACCAGGCTCGGTGAAGGTGTGCGCGAACTTTTGTTACACCGTTCCGATCTGAAAATAAGCCCCGTGGCGGAATTCCTGCTCTTCAGCGCGAGCAGGGCACAACTCGTCGAAGAAAAAGTGAATCCGATGCTTCGTGCCGGCAAAACGGTCATCCTCGACAGATATTTCTATTCTTCTATCGCCTACCAGGGATTCGGGAGGGGAATACCGATAGATGAGATTGAGGCAGTAAGCCGGTTCGCGACGGGCGGGCTTCTGCCGGACGTTGTCTTTCTCGTCGAACTTGACCTTGAGACTGCTATGCGAAGAAGAGAAAATGCCGGGAGACGAGCTGACAGAATGGAGGAAGCTGAGGTCAATTTCTTCAAAGAGGTGATTTCAGGTTTCAAGGAATGCGCGAGGCATGATCCCACCCGGTTCATCGTCGTCGATGGAAAGGCGCCGATCGGGAAAGTCTCCGAACGAATTCATGGTAATGTTTTAAATAGAATCAAAAATCTGGCGGAGGAAAGAAATGCGCCGTAGATCTCTAATCATATTTGCTGTCCTTCTGATTGCAAGCAGCGTAGGCTTCGTTGCAATCCGAACCAGCGATAGATTTTTTGAAGTAAGAAGAAGTATTGATTTGTTCGGTGCTGTTTATCGGGACGTGATTCAAGACTACGTCGATCCGGTTTCCCCTCAGCAGCTTATGAGAAAGGGAGTCGACGCTATGCTCGCGTCGCTGGATCCATATACAGTATACATGGATAAAGAGAACAGCGGCGAGATAGACCTCCTGACAAACGGAAAATACGGCGGCATCGGAGTCTCGATAGGAATGGCCGACGGCAAGGTCATTATCACTGGCGTGATAGATGGATACAGCGCCCAACGACAGGGACTCAGAATCGGCGATCAGATTCTGAAGGTGGATAATGCGGATGTCGACACCCTCAAGCTTGATGAGATTAGCAACATGGTTCGTGGCGCACCTGGCACACAGGTAACTTTGACGATCAAACGGGAAGGCGACGAGAAACCTTTTCAGGTGGTTCTGGTAAGATCGGAAATACGTCTGAAGGCCGTTTCGTTCTACGGTGTTGTTGACTCCAGCATAGGTTTCATCAAACTCGATCAGTTCTCAAGGGGTTCCGACGAGGAAGTCCGTAACGCCCTCGTGGACCTGATGGCGAAAACAAAACTCAAAGGAGTGATACTCGACCTCAGGAATAATCCGGGCGGGCTGCTCGAATCCGCCGTTCACATCGCGGAGCTTTTTGTTCCGAAGGGAAGTCTTATTGTGATGACGAAGGGAAGAGACCCGTCGTCCGACCACAAGTATATCTCGGATCGTGATCCCATCGCTCCGAACCTTCCGGTTGCCGTGCTGGTAAACGGGAATAGCGCCAGCGCCAGCGAGATCGTCACCGGCGCTCTTCAGGATCTCGACAGAGCCGTTGTCGTTGGCACAAACACATTCGGCAAGGGGCTGGTTCAGACTATCCTTCCGCTTGACAACAATGCTCAACTTAAGATCACGACGGCGAGGTATTACACTCCGAGCGGAAGATGCATCCAGAAGATCAATTACAATCTTATCCGCGAGGGCGAGAGTCCGATAATCCCGGATAGCCTGAGAAAGGAATTCAAGACACTCGACGGAAGAGATGTCTTTGCCTCCGGCGGCATCGCGCCTGATTCTGTCGTTACGGGCGAGCGTTATTCCGACTATGTCATTCAGCTCATGCGGGGCGGATTCTTTTTCAACTTTGCGACGCAATACAGGTCGGAGCATAACTCGATACCAGCTCATTTCACTGCCGGTTCGGATGTGCTTGACGAGTTCCATAAGTTTGTCAAGAAGAATGGATTCACGTTTATCTCTCATCTCGGACAGATTGTCGACGATGCGCAAATTGTAGCGTCGAAATCGAAATACAGCCCGGCGCTTTCAAAAGAGATCGAGACCCTGTCAAAGAATATTGAAACCGACGAGCGAGGGCTTTACGCAAAGAACTCCGACGAGATTTCGCAGCTGCTGACGGCAGAGATCATCGGCAGATTCGACGGAAACTCAGAGCAGATCAGAGCTGGTTTGCGGTATGACAGGCAGGCAAAGGTAGCGGAGGGAATTCTCAAGGACGATCCGCTCTACCTGCGCATTCTCGGGCTAACTCATTGATTATACATAGATGCTCCTTTAAATTTTTAGCAAAAACAAGGAATTATAGATAAGATGTCTAGTAAGGCAAGTGAAGCACCAACTACATTTTCAAAGGGTTTGGATGGAATAGTAGCCGGTCAATCTTCGATATGTTTTATTGATGGAAAGAAAGGCGAACTGATTTACCGCGGAATAAATGTGGACGATCTTGCGGTTAATTCTAATTTTGAAGAAGTTGTCTACCTCTTATGGTACGGAAAGCTACCCAAAAGCAATGAGCTCACCGATTTCAGGAAAGAACTTACTGCGGAGAGATCACTTCCGGAACCACTGATTGGTTTTTTGAAGGCGGCGCCAAAGAAGGCCGTACCGATGGATGTCCTGAGGACGGCGGTGTCACTTCTCGGTCTTTATGACGAGGAAGCTAGAGATAATTCCATTGCCGCGAGCTGGCGCCGGGCGAAGAGACTTGTCGCGAAGCTCCCGACAATTGTCGCGAATCTCCATACTCTGCGCACCAACGGCGACTACATAAGACCCGACACTACGCTCGGCCATTCTGCAAACTTTCTCTATATGCTGAACGGGGTGGAGCCGGGCCAGATGGCGTCAAAGACCTTTGACTGCGCGCTGATCCTTCACGCGGACCATGAATTTAACGCCTCGACGTTCTCTGCAAGAGTCACCGCGGCGACACTCTCGGATCTCTACTCCGCGATTACATCTGCGGTAGGTACTCTCAAAGGGCCGCTTCACGGCGGCGCGAATGAGAACGTCATGGACATGCTTGTCGCCATAAAAACATTAAACAACGTCGATGGCTTTCTCGCGAAATTATTCGCCGATAAGAAAAAGGTGCCTGGCTTCGGCCATCGGGTCTATAAGACCGAGGATCCACGTGCCAAGCACCTGCGAAAGTTTTCAAAGCAGCTCGGGGAGACGATCGGAAATCTCAAGTGGTACGAAATGTCGGAAAAGATAGAGGCTTATGTGAAAAAGGAAAAGTCGCTCCTGCCGAACGTCGATTTTTATTCGGCATCGACTTACCATTATCTTGGAATACCGACTGACCTATTCACACCGATATTCGCTGTGAGCAGGGTAGCCGGCTGGACTGCGCATGTCATGGAACAATATTCGGACAACAGGTTGATCAGACCTGTGTCTGATTATGTCGGTCAGCACGACGCCCGCTACATTCCGATCGATCAAAGGTAAAAGGAAGGCGAGACGCTCCTATAACGCCCCCGGAGGCGCGGCACACCGGGGGCTGAATTTCGGAGTTTGCCGACAGGTGGCTAGTTAAGAAATGATACCAGTGAGCTATTCAGAGCGCGAAGCAAGCGAAAACCATGTAAGTTCGTGTCCATTCTGCCAGATCGTTGCGGGCAGGGCGAGAGCTGAAATCATATACGAAGGGATTTCGAGTCTGGCTTTTCTCGATATAAATCCTATCAACTTCGGGCATGCCCTCGTGGTGTCTAAGGACCACTACAGCGATTTCAATGAACTACCGGACGATGTCCTCTCTGATATAGTTTCCTCTCTCAGAGTTGTGTCGAGGGCAATAATCGAATCGGTGCATCCTGCGGGTTTTAATATTTTTAATAATAACGGGCCGGCGGCGGGACAGTCCGTTTTCCATTTCCATTTCCATGTGGCGCCCCGTTACGACGGCGACGGTCTGAAGATAAGACCACAGTTGAAAGTTTACGAGTCCCCTGAGCAAATGGCAGAATACGCGAGCATTATTCGCGGCAAGATAGAAGTGAACGATAAATCAGGAGAACGAAAATGAATCCTTACGAAAGATTATCAGAACCCACGAAGGGCGAGAAGATCCGGATTGTTGACGGGAAGCTTGTCGTGCCGGACAATCCAATCATTCCATTCATCGAGGGGGACGGAACCGGGCCGGATATTTGGCGGGCCAGCAAAATGGTTTTTGATGCGGCGATCCAAAAGGCATACAAAGGAAAAAAGAACATCGAGTGGTTCGAAGTTTATGCCGGAGAAAAGGCCAACAAAGTTTATGGAAGGGAAGTGTGGCTGCCGGACGATACCTTGAAGGCTATCAAGGAATACACCGTAGCTATTAAGGGGCCGCTCACGACACCGGTGGGCGGAGGAATAAGGTCGTTGAACGTCGCGCTTCGACAGATGCTTGACCTCTACGTCTGCCTTCGGCCTGTCAGATATTTCCAGGGCGTCCCATCTCCTGTGAAAAAGCCGGAGCTGATAGACATGGTTATCTTCAGGGAGAATACGGAAGATATCTATGCCGGTATAGAATGGCGTGCCGGAACGCCGGAAGCGAAGAAGATTGTCAGCTGGTTGATATCGGAGATGGGCGTTAAGAAGATACGCTTTCCCGAATCGTCAAGTATCGGCATAAAACCAGTTTCAGAAGAAGGTTCGAAGCGGCTCATCCGCGCGGCTATCGAATATGCCATCACCAGAAAGAGAAAGAGCGTTACCCTGGTACACAAGGGAAACATCATGAAGTACACTGAAGGAGGCTTCAGAGACTGGGGATACGAACTTGCGAAGAAGGAATTTCGCGACAAGATAGTGACGTGGGATGAAGTCCAACAGGGCGCTAACTCTGAAGGAAAGATTTTGGTGAAGGACGCGATCGCCGATAATTTCCTGCAACAGATCCTAACCAGGCCTGCAGAGTACGAAGTGATAGCAACACTCAACCTGAACGGTGATTACATTTCCGATGCGCTTGCAGCGCAAGTCGGTGGAATCGGTATCGCTCCGGGCGCAAACATTAACTACCAGAACGGATTCGCGATCTTCGAGGCGACGCACGGAACAGCGCCAAAATATACTAACATGGACAAGGTTAACCCCGGTTCTGTTATACTTAGCGGGGTGCTTATGTTTGAGTATCTTGGTTGGCCTGCTGCTGCTGATTTGATCGTGAAAGGGATGGAGAAGGCAATCGGTACGAAGACGGTGACGTATGACTTCGCCAGACTTATGGATGGCGCGAAAGAGGTGAAGACCTCCGAGTTCGGCGCAACTATCGTGAAGAACATGTAGTTTAAAGGAACATCGCCTGCGAAGGCTCTTTTTGAAGGCGGCTCACTCCCGCCTTTTTTTATATCCTGCTTGACAATTTGATTTTAATATTTTAACTTATTGCCATCAGTTAGTTAACTAAATTAAAAAGAACGGCTTCAGGCATGTTAACCACCGACAAGAAATTAGATCCAATCGATCACAGGATCCTGGAGATCTTACAGAAGAACGCCAGGACGAAGTTGAACGAGATGGCTCAGCAGCTTGGGCTCACCATCCCGACGATTTCCGAGCGGATCCAGAAGCTTGAGGAAAGGGGCTTCATCAAAGGGTATACTACTATCCTTGATGCGAAGCGGCTGGGCAAGGACATTACTGCGTTCATAACAGTTTCAATCGACTCGAGTAAACATTATCAGATGTTCATGGAGAGGGCAAGAGAGACGGAAGAGATACTCGAGTGTCATTCGGTGACAGGGGAGGGTTCTCACCTGCTCAAGGTTCGCGCGGAGAACACGAACTCGCTGGAGAAACTTCTTTCCAGGATTCAGTCTTGGCCTGGCGTACTGAGCACGAAGACAAGCGTGGTGCTTTCCACCATCAAAGAGTCTACCATATTAAAAACACAACACAATTAATCTTAGGAGGAACCAATGGCAAAAGTTGCCAAGTCTGCAACTGACGTCGATAAACTGCTGAAGTTTGTCAAGGACAACGGAGTTGAGATAATTGATTTAAGGTTTACTGACATCCCCGGACAATGGCAGCATTTTTCAATCGTCCCTTCAGGGCTGAGCGCTGATTCTTTTGAAGAGGGAATAGGGTTCGATGGGTCGAGTATCCGAGGATTCCAAGCCATACAAGAAAGCGATATGGTCCTTATCCCGGATCCGAACGAGTATTTCATGGATCCATTTACGGCCCACAAGACGCTGAACATTATCTGCGATGTGAAAGATCCGATCACCGGAGAGCCTTACAGACGAGACCCGCGTTTCATCGCCCACAAAGCCGAAGCGTACGTTCGTTCTACAGGCCTAGCGGATACCGCGTATTTCGGACCTGAGGCCGAGTTCTTCATCTTTGACAATGTCAGGTTTGGACAAACCAGCAACTCAGGTTTTTACGAAATAGATTCGGACGAAGGAATCTGGAATAGCGGGGACGCCGAGAAACGCAATCTTGGTTACCGCCCTAGGCACAAAGAGGGGTATTTCCCGGTTCCTCCCGTTGATAGCCTTCAGGACATACGATCTGAAATGGTTCTGACGATGAAGCAGGCGGGAATTGAAGTTGAAGTGCACCACCACGAAGTCGCCACAGCCGGACAGGCTGAGATCGACATGAGGTTCAACACGCTTACGCGCATGGCTGATAACCTCATGATGCTGAAGTACATCACGAAGAACGTGGCGGTGAAGCACAACAAGTCCGTGACTTTCATGCCGAAACCGCTCTTCGGAGACAACGGCACAGGCATGCACGTCCACCAGAGTCTATGGAAGGCAGGCAAGCCTTTGTTCTACGGTAACGGTTACGCGAACCTTAGCGAGATGGCATTGTACTATATCGGTGGTCTGCTGAAACATGCCGCCGCCCTTTGCGCGATAACCAATCCAACCACGAATTCCTATCATAGGCTTGTTCCTGGCTTTGAAGCTCCCGTCAACCTTGCCTACAGTCAGAGGAACCGTTCGGCGTCTGTGAGGATACCGATGTACTCGAAGAGTCCGAAGGCGAAGAGAGTGGAGTTCCGCGTTCCTGACCTCTCGACGAACGCGTATCTGGCGTTCCCGGCGCTCTTGATGGCGGGAATCGACGGCATCATCAATAAGATCGATCCGGGGGAACCGCTCGATAAGGACATCTACGACCTTTCACCGGAAGAGCTGAGCAACGTTCCTTCCACTCCCGGCTCGCTCGAAGAGTCGCTGAAGGCGCTCGAGAGAGATCATGAGTTCCTCCTCCGTGGCGATGTCTTCACGGAAGATCTGATCAGCACGTGGATCAAGTACAAGATGGCCAACGAAGTTAAGCAGGTAGCTTTGAGACCCCATCCGTACGAATTCATGATGTACTACGATATTTGATCGGCGCCTTAGACAAGCTAGCGAAAAGGCCACCATAAGGTGGCCTTTTTCATTTTCATTGAACAGACGCGCGTCATTGATTAAATTTCTTCAGAGTTTAAAAAGAAATTAACGGAGTGATTCCCAATGGCTGCATTATCAAATTCATTTTCGACAAAGAAAGAACTTAGAGTCAAGAGCTCAGTCTTCAACATCTTCCATCTCCCAGCACTTCAGAAACAAAATTACGACATCTCCAGACTCCCATACTCAATCAGGATATTGTTGGAGAATCTCCTGAGGTACGAAGACGGAAGAATCGTGACAGCAACCGACATCGAAGCGCTGCTGAAATGGGACGGCAAGACGCTTCCGCGGAAGGAGATCGCTTTCATGCCGGCGCGTGTACTTATGCAGGACTTCACGGGAGTCCCCGCGGTCGTCGATCTTGCGGCGATGAGAAGCGAAGTCGAAAGAAGAAAGGCAGACACGAGCAAGATAAATCCGCTAATACCATCCGAATTGGTCATAGACCACTCCGTTCAGGTCGACAGATTCGGTAGCGACGACGCGCTGCTATTTAACGCGGAACTTGAATTCAAACGAAATGTCGAGCGTTATAAGTTGCTTCGATGGGGGCAGAAGGGGTTCAAGAATTTCAACGTCGTTCCTCCGGATACTGGCATAGTTCATCAGGTTAACCTCGAATATCTCGCTCGCGTTGTCGAAACAAGAAGAATAGACGGAGTTCTCAACGCGTTTCCTGATTCACTCGTCGGCACCGACTCGCACACAACCATGGTTAACGGACTCGGCGTGTTCGGTTGGGGCGTAGGCGGCATCGAAGCGGAAGCAGTCATGCTTGGGCAACCCTACTTCATGCTCGTACCGGAAGTCATCGGAGTCAAATTGAACGGCGAACTTCCCGAAGGCGCCACCGCTACCGACCTTGTGCTCACCGTGACGGAGACACTTCGCAAAAAGGGAGTTGTGGGGAAGATTGTCGAGTATTACGGGGAAGGGATCGCGCGACTCAGCCTCCCCGACCGTGCCACGTTGAGCAACATGTCGCCGGAATACGGCGCGACCATGGGGTTCTTCCCGATTGATGAAGAAACTTTAAAATACCTCAGACTTACAGGGCGTAATGATGAGCAGGTTGCCGTTGTAGAGACCTATTGCAAGGAGCAGGAGCTTTTTTGGAGTAAGAGCAAACCTGAACCGGTATACACCGATGTCGTGGAGATTGACATGGGCAAGATCGAGCCGAGCATTGCTGGTCCGAAAAGGCCGCAGGATCGCGTCGCGCTCCGTGACGTGAAGATATCTTTCGCGAAATCGCTGGTTGCTCCGACAGCGGAACGTGGTTTTGCCGTGAAGCAGGAAAATGTTTCGCGCTCAGTCACGGTAAATAAGAACGGGAAGTCGTTCGATGTTCGCAACGGTTCGGTAGTCATTGCCGCAATCACAAGCTGCACGAACACGTCCAATCCAGGCGTTCTTGTCGCGGCGGGCCTTCTGGCAAAGAAAGCCGTCGAGAAATACGGCCTCAAGTCGAAGCCGTGGGTCAAGACGAGTCTTGCGCCGGGGTCGCAAGTTGTGGTGGATTATCTCAATGATGCAGGATTGCTCAAGCCGCTTGAAGAGCTGAAGTTCAATGTCGTTGGATTTGGATGCACCACCTGCATCGGCAACAGCGGGCCTCTCGATGAAGGTATCTCCGGCGCGATCGAAAAAGAGAATCTTGTCGCGGCTGCGGTTCTTAGCGGTAACCGGAATTTCGAAGGACGAATCAACCCTCACGCGAAAGCCAGCTACCTCGCCTCGCCGCCCTTGGTCGTCGCGTACGCTCTCGCCGGAAGAGTAGATTTTGATCCAATCAATGAACCCATCGACACCGCAAAAGACGGAAAGCCTGTTTATCTAAAAGATATTTGGCCGACGCAGGCTGAAATCAATGAAGTGCTCTCGAAATCAATCAGGCCAGAAATGTACAGGTCGCGTTACGCCGAAGTGTTTGAAGGACCTGAAATCTGGAAGAAGCTCGATGTGCCGGAAGGAAGCAGTTATAAGTGGGACGGTTCCTCAACCTACATTCAAGAGCCTCCATTCTTCAAGGATCTTCCGCTTGAGCCTCCGCCGGTCGAGGACATAAGCGGCGCGCGAGTATTGGCGCTTCTCGGGGACTCGGTCACGACGGACCATATATCGCCAGCTGGAAATATCCAGGCCACGAGCGCCGCTGGGAAATATCTCGTCGAACACGGGGTCCAGCCGAAGGATTTTAATTCTTACGGCTCACGCCGTGGGAACCACGAAGTCATGATGAGAGGGACTTTTGCGAATATCAGGCTGAAGAATCTTCTCGTCGCGGGGACGGAAGGGAGCTGGACGCTTCACCTTCCTGATGGGGAAAAGATGCTGATATTCGATGCCTCCATGAAATATCAGTCGGAGAATATTCCGTTGCTGGTGGTCGCCGGCAAGGAGTACGGAAGCGGGAGCTCGAGAGACTGGGCCGCGAAGGGTACGCTCCTGCTCGGCATCAAGGCGGTAATCGCCGAGAGTTATGAGAGAATCCATCGAAGTAATCTTGTAGGCGTCGGAGTCCTACCGCTGCAGTTCAAACCCGGTGAAAACGCGGCGTCGCTTGGTCTGACCGGAAGGGAGGTCTTCGAGATTGACGGCATCAAAGAAAACCTTACTCCTCACAAGACGCTTCGGGTAACAGCGATCGGCGAAGGAGGGAAGAAGACCACGTTCGAAGCGGTGGCAAGACTTGACAGTCACGTCGATGTGGAGTACTATAAGAACGGAGGAATTCTCCAGACTGTTCTAAGGCAGATGCTTAGGGCGTAAGACTAGTTCTGTGGGCGCCTCTGGTCTATGGAGCGCTCTCGAAGCAGCCGAAGATCTCTTTTGCCTCCGAATGACCGATTTAGAAAGGAAAAATTGCTAGTTCGGGGGGAGACGTGAAAAGATCCGCACCTGACGCTGGCAATTCGCCAGATTTATAGGTCGCTTGTGAGAGGTGAAAAGCCGATTCGCTTCGAGGCATGCCACTTATTTGGAAATCGTTGCCCATTTTAGTAGATTTATGCGTAAATAGGAGAAAAAATGAGAAGCGGAATTCACCCGAAATATCACAACGTTACAGTGACTTGTGTATGCGGGAATACATTTCAAACGAGATCGACAGAACCAGGCGAGTTCTTGAAAGTAGAAATTTGCTCTAGTTGTCATCCCTTCTTCACCGGCAAGCAGAAGCTTATTGACTCGGCCGGACGCGTGGAGAAATTCATGCAGAAGTATGGCAAGAAAATGAAAGCTGGGGCGTAGGTCTTTCAGTTTCTTCTTGGATTGCCCCGGTTCGCCCGGGGCATATATGTTTGAGTGAGCGTGATTGAGCGTTTATCCACAAATAGGCAAGTTTTGATATAGAAACTTGGAAATGAACTTTTACTAACCAAAGGTGTAACGAACAGACCGCCGTCGTGACCTAAGTACAATATTCCGGGCATGATAAATTGTTACGATGGCAGTAAGACCGCAGCAAACGCAAAGTAAGGGGTGCAGAGATGGAACAGCCTAAGAGGTACAGGAATTATCCGCGTGAGGAAACCGAGACCGTGATCTACGAAACCGCTCGAGAGGTTGCAGTCAAAGTACTAAACCGGATCGAGAGAACAGATTCCTATCTTGACAAAGTCTTGGATTTCGAGCTCAGGTATTCGGAGTTGAGTAAGCTCGATAAGTCTTTTCTGACTGAGCTCGTCAATGGAACTGTTCGCTGGAAATTAAGAATCGATTATGTGATTTCGCAGTTCTATCGGGGCGATTACGCTAAGCTGGATGTTAACATCAAGAACGCAATCCGGATAGCGATGTATCAGATCATGTTTCTTGAAAGGGTGCCACAGTCAGCCGCAGTGAACGAGGCCGTCGAATTTGTCAAGAAGCTGCGTGGGCAGTTTCTGGCGAACCTTGTTAACGCCATTCTCAGAACTTCTATCCGGAAACTGGATTCTGTCGACTATCCTTCGATTGAAGACGACCCGATCAAGGCGCTTTCTATCGTTCATTCGTTCCCTTCCTGGCTCGTTAGAAGGTTCGTCAACCGCTTCGGAGTCTATGAGACGGAGCAGTTGTTGACTTCATTGAATGAGCGACCGAGGCTTTCGGTGAGGGTGAACCCCAGGAAAATTTCCGTCGACGAACTCGCGACATCCTTTGAAACCAAGGGACTGAAAGTCACACGAGGACGATTCCTCCCCAACTTTTTCTTTGTGGAAGGGCTGTCGAGGATCGGTGAGCTCGATTCGTTTCGCGCCGGGCATTTCACTGTTCAGGATGAAAGTGCGGGGCTTGTCTCAAAGCTTCTTGACCCGAAGCCCTCGGAGCGAATACTCGATATGTGTGCCGCACCGGGAGGGAAGACAACGCATATCCTGGAGTTGACGAGTGGGGAAGCTGACGTGACTGCCGTCGAGAAGTACGAAAACCGCGCGAGACTGATCCAGGATTCAGTCGACCGGATGGGTTATCCTCACGTCAAGATTGTTGTGGCGGACGCCGGGATGTATTCCGATGCTGTCCTTTTCGATAAGATACTGATCGACGCGCCGTGCACCGGTTTTGGCGTTATGAAGAAAAAACCGGACTCAAAGTGGAAGCGTGAGCCAGAGGATATCGAGATGCTGAATCAAATCCAGAGCAATATTCTCGAGAACGCAGTGAAGTTGCTTAAACCCAACGGCGTGATAGTCTACAGCACATGCACAATTGAGGCGGCTGAAAACCAGGAGATAGTCCAGGCATTCATCGCAAAGCATCCGGAGTTCAAGCTCGAGCCTGCCGACGAGTTTGTGGATCGCTCGGTCGTGAGCAAGGAAGGGTACATCGAGACTTTCCCGCACCGGAACGACATGGATGGAAGCTTCGCGGCGAGACTCCGGAAAACGAAGTGACATTCTTGAATGCGACGCGACCTTTTAATAACTTGCTAAGGAAAATACTTTTGGAGGTTTAAATGGTGAAGAACGTTGAAGAGCTTAAAAGTTCTCTGCAGGGAGTCGTCGAGGTGGACGGCTGGCAGAAAGCGAAAGTTGCCAATGCAGATAAGCTCCGCAGCTCTGTTATAGACACATTGGTTTACGAATCTGTTTTCAATTCAAATGAAGAAGTAAAGAGTAAGTCGCGCTGGCTGATAAGGGAACTCGCCAAGAATCTTGGATGCGGTTCAGCCTCGATACAGGGCCTCTATGACGCCTTCGGGCGCGGTGAGGTGTCCGGATTCACGGTTCCGGCCGTCAACGTGCGCGGTATGACGTATGACTTTGCTCGCGCTATGTTCCGTGTCGCCAAGAAGCATCAAATCGGCGCCTTCGTGTTTGAAATAGCCAAGTCGGAGATGGGATACACCCTCCAGCGCCCTGATGAGTATTCTGCGTGCATTCTAGCGGCAGCCGTTAAGGAAAATTATTCCGGACCTGTCTTCATTCAGGGAGACCATTTCCAGTTCAATGCGAAGAAGTTCGCCGAGGATCCCAAGAAGGAAACCGAAGTGATCAGGTCTCTGATCAAGGAAGCCGTCGCCGCGCAATTCTATAACATCGATATCGATTCATCGACACTTGTCGACCTAAGCAAGTCTACTCTCGAAGAACAGCAGCGTAACAATTTTGAGCTCGCCGCTGAGATGACGGCCCTCATAAGAGAAATCGAGCCCAAGGGAGTTACGATATCCGTTGGAGGTGAAATCGGGGAGGTTGGAAAAAAGAATTCCACCCCGGAAGAGTTCCGCGCCTACATGCAGGGATATGTGAAGGCTCTCACTTCGAAGAAGAAAGGCGCTAAGATCATAAGCAAGATTAGTGTGCAGACTGGGTCGAGCCACGGAGGCGTTCCTCTGGCCGACGGCACCGTAGCCAAGGTAAATATCGACTTTGACGTCCTGAAGAAAATCTCGGAAATCTCCAGAAAGGAATACGGGATGGCCGGGGCAGTCCAGCACGGAGCATCCACGTTACCGGAAGAACTTTTCGATAAGTTCCCGGGCGTCGGGACGGCGGAGATACATCTGGCGACCGGTTTTCAGAATCTTCTGTACGACCTGTTCCCGAAAGAATTCAGAGAGAGTATTTACGACTACCTCAGGAAAAACATGGCCGACGAAAAGAAGCCGGACATGACCGACGAGCAGTTCATCTACAAGACCAGGAAAAAGGGGTTCGGCCCGTTCAAGGAACAGATGTGGAACCTCGATAAGAGCTGGTTCGAGATGGCGAACAAGGAACTCGAGAAGAGATTCGAGTTTATTTTCCTGAAACTCAATATGCAGAACACGAAGAGCGTAGTCGATAAGTACGTCAAATTCTGACGCCGATTGAAAAGTCGGTTTAGAGAAGGGACATTTTCCCGGCTTGACGAAGAGTTCGTCTCACGAAAAGTTAACGGCGGCGCTAAGTTCTGTAGTTGCCGCCGTCTTTCTTACCGCATTTAAACTATTAGTCGGAATGAGTACGGGGAGCCTCGGTATCCTTAGCGAGGCGGCCCACTCCGGACTTGATCTGCTCGCGGCCTTCATGACTTTCTTCGCCGTTAGAGCGGCCGACAAGCCTGCGGACTCCGAGCACCATTACGGGCACGGCAAGTTTGAAAACATTTCCGCCTTTTTCGAAACACTCCTCCTGCTTCTGACCTGTTTCCTCATTGCAAGGGAAGCCATCGAGCGCATTTTCTTCCGGCAGGTGCCGATTGACGTGACGGCTTGGAGCTTCATAGTGATGGGGACGTCAATCGTGATCGATTTCACCAGGTCCAGAATTCTCCTGCGGGCCGCGAAAAAATACCACAGTCAGGCGCTGGAAGCGGATGCTCTCCATTTTAGTACGGACATACTGAGTTCGAGCGTTGTGATCTTCGGACTCATCGGCGCGAAACTTGGCTTCGAGTTCGCGGATCCTATCGCGGCTCTTGGAGTCTCGGCAATCGTAGTCGTGATAAGCCTCCGATTGGGCAAGAGAGCCATTGACGTTCTCGTTGACAGGAGCCCCGATCCCGCTCTTGTGGCGTCGATTCGAACCGCCGCGCTGCAGTCAAGCGAGATCCGCGAGCTGAAGAAGCTGCGCGTCAGAGATTCCGGCGGAAGAATCTTCGTTGACATGGTAGTGGGACTCCCGAGGCTTCTCCCTTTCGAGCAGGCCCATAAGCTCATGGACGGAATCGAGCAGCGAGTGAGGAAGATAAGGGATGGTATTGACGTCGTGGTTCACGCGGAACCTGTCGAGACAATGGAAGAAACAGTTCTTGACAAGGTGAGATTCGCCGCCGAGGACACCGGCAGCAAGATCCATCAAATCGAAGTCTTCACAACGGATGGGGGAATTGTCATCGACCTTCACCTCGAAGTGGAGGACGCCAATACGATCGAGGAAGCGCACTTGAAGGCGGACAAGCTGGAGAATGCGATACGCCACCAGGTCAATGAAGTGGAGGAGATTTTTGTTCACATCGACAAATCCTCAGGAGAGCTGATACAAGCCAAATCGGTGAGCCTGAGGAACAGCAACCTGCCTCGCAGAATTATTGATTTCATCAGATTGAAACGCGAGGTAGTATCTTGTGGAAATCTGAATTTTACTGAAAGCGCATCCGGCCTTCGTGTAGGCCTGACATGTCAGATCAAAGATACTTTTTCATTGGAAGAGACAGTTAGGATCGTGAATGAGCTTGAAGAAGATATTGTGAGGGAGTTTCCGCAAATAAACAAGGCAGTGATTCACCAGGAACCCGTTGACGGCAAAGGAATATGAGACCTTATTACGACGACCCATACACAACTGAATTCAAGGCGAATGTAACTGAATGTATCAGCAGGGAAGACGGCTTCGCCGCGCTTCTTGACAACAGCTATTTCTATCCGACCTCCGGAGGGCAGGAGCACGATATCGGATTCATCGGCCAAGAGGAAGTTGCGGATGTGATCGAGGAGGAAGGCCGCGTCCTGCATATCGTAACGCGAAAAATCCCGATCGGTGAAGCCGAATGTAGGATAGACAGGAAGAGACGGGTTGGCAACATGCAGCAGCATACGGGCCAGCACATGCTTTCCGCCGCATTCGACAGCCTGTTCGGCATCGAAACAGTCTCGTCGAGACTTGGTGAATACATCGGTTCGATCGACCTGTCTCGTCAACCGACAGAAGCGGAGATCTCTCAGGCCGTGGAAGCGGTGAACATGGTGATACGTGAGAACCGTCCGATTACGGTTCACTATGCGGAACCGGGTGATGTCGGATCATTCCATCTTAGAAAGCCTCCTAAGGTTGATGGGACCGTGAGGATCATCGATGTCAAAGATTTCGATATGTCCGCATGCGGCGGAACCCACTGCACGCACACATCCGAAATAGGCGTTGTCTTGACGGGAAACGTCGAGAAGGTGAAGGGAGCCTTGACCCGCATCGAATTCTTCTGCGGAGAGAGAGCGATAAGGCGTTACTATGAAATGTTCAGGTCCGCGCATGAGAGCTCAAGACTCATTTCTGCGGGCATTGACGATCTGCCTGTTGCGGTTCAAAAAATCAAGACTCAAATTCAGGAGCGCGATAGCAGGATCAAAGACCTTTCAGGGAAGATACTGGAGAGTATATGCGAGCGAGCCGTTCAACGCGTGGAAGGAACGGACGAATCGCTTGTCGTTGTTGATCTCTCGTCTGAAATTGAAAACACCGAGGACATGCGTTTCGTGGGGAGCTGCGTTTCGAAAAGGACTAAGAAGTCGTTTGCATTTCATCGTACTGAGGGAAATATTAGCTACATGAATCTGAACCTTGCGTTTGAAGAAAGTCTCGCCACATCAGTCATGTCTGCTCTTCGATCCGAGTTAGGCGTAAAAGGTGGAGGGCGAGGCGGCTATTTCTCCATCACGTTTGAGGCTTCGGAAAAAGAGAAGGTGGTTGAATTCGTGAGGAGCAAAGTCGGAAATGGATGACGCACGGGCGCATCTATTCGTGAGCGGCCTTGTCCAAGGTGTTGGGTACAGGTACTATGCGATGCGAAAAGCCAATGCTTATGGGGTCAGCGGGTTCGCGAAGAACCTGATGGACGGTCGCGTCGAGGTGGTGGTTGAAGGGAGTCGGAGCATGGTGGAACAGTTTATCAGCGACCTAAAAGTCGGCCCAATGTCCGCGCATGTTTCTGACATACGAATAGAGTGGGACCAACCTACGTATGAATTCAATGGGTTTCAGGGATTATGAGGGTCGGTTTTGGGTTCGACGCGCATGAACTCGTCGGAGGGAAGCGTCTCATTCTCGGCGGCGTTCAAATAGAGTTTGAGAAAGGCCTTCGCGGACATTCTGACGGAGATGTTGTACTGCACGCGCTGAGCGATGCTCTACTTGGCTCCTGCGCGGGTGGGGATATCGGTATGTATTTCCGCGACGATGATGGAAAGATTGAGGGAATCGACAGCCGTCGGATTCTCGAGTTTGCTCTCCAAAAAGCGCATGAGTCCGGGCTGAAGATTCACAATATCGATCTCGTCCTGGTGGCTGATAGGCCGAAGCTCAGCGGGCTTTACGATGCGATAAGGCGATCCATGTCCGAGTGCTGTGGAGTCGGCGAAAGAGCTGTGTCAGTTAAGGCTAAGACTACCGAAGGAACTATGGTAGGAAAGGATGCCATTGCTTGCTTCGCAATCGCATTGATGGATGAGTTGTGACCGAACTAGACTCGCTCGTCACTGCACTGAGCCACACCGACCCGTCATATCTGTACTTTACGATTTTCTTCATCGCGTTCTTGGAAAACCTTTTTCCACCGGCACCGAGCGACCTGGTGATCGCTTTTGGCGGCTCGCTGGTCGGGATTGGGAAACTCAGTTTTGGCGCGGCGCTTGTATCGGCAACGCTCGGAAGCACAGTTGGTTTCATTGTCATGTACTTCGTTGGCTTCCTTCTTGGGAAGAAGCTGATCGACGCCGGTAGGCCACGTTTTCTGCCGTTCGACAAAATAAAAGTGGTCGAGAAATGGTTTACGAAATACGGCTACTGGCTCGTGGTGATGAACAGGTTCCTTTCAGGGACAAGGGCGGTCATTTCTTTCTTTGTAGGACTATCCGAACTTCCCGTCGCAATCACACTCCCGCTATGTGCTATTAGCGCATTGCTTTGGAATTCGATTTTATTATACGGCGGATATATGCTGGGACACAACTGGAGAACGCTTGATGAGTATTTGACAGTTTATGGAATAGCGGTGCTCGTTGTCATACTTGGCGCGACTTCCTTTTTTATTGTGAGATTTATCCTAAGGCGGAAGAATGCTTAAGAGATCCGCCAAGTATGCCGGAGTCATTCTAGCCGCCATTGTAATAGTGTCGATACTCAACCCTTTTTTCGTTTATCACGTCAACCGGTACGACCCCGTGGATTTCATCGGCTATTATGAATACTCGGGGGTCATAGGCGTGCACACGAAGTATTCCGACGGAGGGCTGACTTACTCTGACATCGGGAAGATGGCGGATTCACTGAACCTGCACTTCGTTATCACCACTGATGTGAATTCAACTGAGGCCATGAAGAAGATCCTGGAGAAGCGTTACGGAATGACTTTGATGATCCCGGCCGTTGAGTTATCCTCGGATCGGGGGCGACTACGCTTTCTTGTGATCGGGGACAGCATCCCAGCCCTTCCGCAAAAAGGAATTAGTCTGGATTCGGCATTGGCTGAGGCTCGAAGGAAGGGAAGCCTTATTGTCGCGTGCGGCGTTCCAAAACAGGCAGACAAGCTGACATCTTATCATGACAATGAAATCCCTTTCGCAGGCCTAGAAATCTACAACTTCAGCCGAAGCCTGAGTGGCATGGTCAGTATAACTGAGGTAAACAAGCTCTTCGGAGCTTTTCTCGATTATACAATGGATCCACGAACGCTTAATTATCTGATCCATTACCCGAAAGATAAAATGAGAGAGTTTAACAAGCTGAACGATCAAAGGAGAATTGTAGGCATCGCGACGTCGACGCTCCCTCCGAACAATGTTCTCAGCAAAAGCGGGGGAGTTAGATTTCCTTCTTACGAGAGTGAGCTTGAATTTGTGCATACGATAATTGTTACGGAGACTCCATATTCAGCTCAGTACTCTCACGATAGAGACCTGACCATCAACGCGATCAAGCGCGGTCATATGTACATCGCTTTTTCCGGACTCGAGCCGGCGAGGGGCTTTTATTTTACCGCCACTTCCGGAGACACGACTAGTATCATGGGAGACAGCCTTCGTCTTGAAGGAACCGCGAAACTTCGAATATCGCTTCCTGACAGCGGCGATGTGGAAACACGTGTGCTGAAGAATGGAGAAGTCATCGAGAAGTATCGCAATGTCGGCACAATTTCTCTTGCGGTCAATACGCCCGGCGTCTATCGTGTGGAAGTATATCAGAATAGGACTGTGCTGCCGCTGTTCATGGAACGTTCTTATCCATGGATAATTTCAAATCCGATATATATTTACAAAAGATAATTGATGAAAAAGTCTCACAAGTTTTTCGACTCGAAGTTGGCGCTTGGGATCCTATCGGGGATCCTCCTCGGCTTTTCATTTCCTCCTTTTCATATCGAGGGGATAGCATTTGTCGCGTTAATCCCGTTCCTCTACGCGCTTGAGGGAGCCACGAGCTACAGAGAAATCCTCAAGCTTACTTATTTCAGCTTCCTCGCATTTAATATCATAGCGATTTACTGGATAGGCGGATGGAACAAACAGACCGATCCATTCATGATGATTGGAGGAGGAGCGCTGGTAGTCGGGCATCCGCTCTTCTTCGTCGTCCCCATGCTTTTTTATTACTTCGTTAGACGAAAATTTGGAAAGCATGCTCTTCTCCTCTTCCCATTCCTATACCTTACGTTCGAATATCTTCACTCGATAACTCAATTTGCGTTCCCATGGCTAACCCTGGGGTACTCACAATCGTATAACCTGCCGGATATACAGTTCGCCTCGTTTACCGGGCTCTTCGGGGTGTCCCTTCAGTTATTGATCGTCAACTCGTTGTTGGCGTATGCGCTGATTCGCTGGATGGAATCACCCAATCCGAAGATCAAGACTATAGCATGGCCGGTTTCTGTCGCATTGCTTTTCGTCGTTATCCCAGAGATATATGGCATTGCGGTTCTCAGCGGCGCGAGACTATCTAACTTCAAGAAGCACATGCGGGTAACGATTATCCAGCCGAACATCAACCCATACGCTAAGTGGGAGGGATCTCCTTCGGATATAATGAGGGCGTACGAAAGGGAAACTTATAAGGCGCTCCACCATAAGGCGGACTTGGTCGTATGGCCGGAGACAGCGATACCTTTTTATATATTTCTTCCTCAATTCAGTTTCTTTCGAAGCGAGCTTCAGACATTTGTCGATACTACGGGCATATCGCTTCTGAGCGGGGTTCCCCTTGCCCATTATTACAAAGACAGCAGCGAGGCTCAGCCGAGCAGTCACTACGATGAATTCATGAACGAGTATTACGACGCGTACAACGGCGCGGCGTTGTTCATGCCGTATGTCCATCGTTATCAGAGCTACGCGAAAATCATCCTCGTTCCGTTCGCAGAGCGTCTCCCTTACGCGAATCATCTTTCGTTCCTGATAAAACCGTTGAAGTGGGGAGTAGGGATCAGCAATTGGGCTCGCGGCACAGACACGACGGTTTTCAGACTGGCCAACGGCACGCGCTTCTCCGCGGCGATATGTTATGAAAGCGTGTTTCCCGGATATGTCAGGGAGTTTGCGAAGAAAGGCGCCGATTTCCTGGTGATAATCACAAATGACGGCTGGTACGGGAATACATCCGGCCCCTACCAGCACGCGGCGTACGCGATCATGAGGGCCGTCGAGAACAGAAGAGCCGTGGTCAGGTCGGCGAATACCGGTATATCTGAATTCATCGATCCGTATGGTAGGTATATCGGCGAACCTACGAAGTACGGCGTGATAGCGACGCTGACGGAGAACATCCCCTTGAATAGCAAGGTTACTTTTTATTCTGAAAACGGGAATTGGATTGCCCACATCGCGGAGATTGTTTCGGTAGCGTCAATTCTTATCGGACTTTTTCTTAAATTTAAAAACAAAGAGAGAAGGAGTTAGTCCCACGGACTGCATTGATTTACGAAGTGATACCGTAACGAAACCAAGCGAAGGGATGCGCCAGTATATGGCATCCGCCGAAGTCGGCGATGATGTCTTCGGTGAGGATCCTACGGTAAACCGTCTCCAGGAAACTGTCGCGGAAATGCTCGGCAAAGAGAGCGGTCTCTACGTCCCAAGTGGAGTGATGTCAAACCAGGTAGCGCTTAAGACTCATACGACGCCTGGCGAAGAGGTCATCGTCGAAAGGGAATCTCATATCTTCAATTATGAGACCGGCGCTCCGGCCCTCCTTTCAGGAATCCAGCTTAATCCCGTCCCTGGCGTTCGCGGACTTATGACGGCGAAAGATGTCGAGGACGCGATAAGGCCAAACTCATATTACATGATTCCTACCCGGCTGATCTGCGTCGAGAATACTCACAACAGAGGCGGGGGGAGTCTTTACCCTATGAAGTTGATCGAGGAAATCAGGGAGGTAGCTGTAAGGCATGGCCTCAAGTATCACCTCGACGGGGCGCGGCTCTGGAATGCTTCGGTTGCGAGCGGCATCAAAGTGTCGGAGTACGCGAAGCATTTCGACTCTGTTTCGGTTTGTCTGTCAAAGGGTCTTGGAGCGCCTGTGGGTTCCGTGCTCACGGGAACGAAGGAATATATTGAAAGGGCGAGGCGGTTCAGAAAGATTTTCGGCGGAGGAATGAGGCAAGCTGGAATACTGGCGGCGGCGGGCCTTTACGCGCTCGAACATAACTTCAAGAGGCTTGCCGAGGATCACGAAAAGGCGAAGACCTTTGCGACAATACTGCGCGACTCATCCATGTACGAAGTCAACGTTGATCATGTCGAAACGAATATCATCATTTTTGGAATAAAACATAAGATGAGCGTCGACCGGTTTATTGCCGATGCAAAGGCGATGGGAGTCCTGGTATCAGCAGGAAGCGCGGGAAAGTTGCGCGCGGTTACTCACCTGGATGTTTCGATGTCTCAAGTAAGAAAAGCCGCTGAGCTCCTCGCTAATTACAAAGGAAACTAAAGAGACATTTTCACATCGAAAAAAAATCCCACATTCAAAGTATTAGACTGAGCCCAGATGGCATCGACAGTTGAGCATATCCCGGAAATAACCGAACTGGAGAAGGCGAATAAAGCGGGGTATACTCATTATCCTGTCGTGGTAGAATCACTCCAGGACATTTACACGCCTGTCGGACTATATCTAAGACTGAGGACCCTCGGCGACAACAGCTTCCTGCTCGAGAGCGCGGACGGGGGCGAGAAGATCGGCCGGTATTCATTCATGGGGGTAAATCCTTTCACGAGCTTTCGGGTTATTGGCGGAAAAGTCGTTATCGATGGTGTGGAGAAAAAGAATGCCGGTTCGCCTATATCAGAATTAAAGAACTTCTTTTCGGGTTTTAGGGTTTTTCCTGTAGAGAATCTTCCACGACTTGCCGGAGGCGCCGTCGGCTATTTCGGATACGATTTCGTGAAATATTTGGAGGCGATTCCGGTAGGCGAATCCGGGAAGCAGGTACCGGAAGTATTTCTCAATTTTTACGATACGATTCTGGCTGTCGACAATCTGAAGAGGAGAGTCGTCATTGTCACCTTGATACCCTTAACGGGAGACGCCTCTTCGCTTGAAAATGTTCTTAACGATCGAGTTTCCTACGCAAGAAGGATCGTCGATCTCATAGGAGACCGCGGTTTGGGTCCTGCGTCGCTTCGCTGCTCGGTCGGCGAACCGAAGTTCAACATGACAAAAGAACGATACGAGCAAATCGTTTCAAGGGCCAAGCAATACATAGTGGAAGGAGACATTTTCCAGGTCGTCCTTTCGCAACGCGCTGAGTTTGCGCTGGACGGCGATCCCTTTCTCCTTTACAGGAGCGTGAGGGCGCTCAATCCTTCACCATACATGTTTTACCTCGAGTTTGGAAAAGGAAAAGAGCGGTTAGGGGTGATAGGATCGTCGCCCGAGATGTTTGTACGCAAGGAAGGCAAACGAATCGAGATGCGCCCGATTGCCGGTACCAGCCCGCGAGGAGCGACGGTTGATGAAGACGAGCGCTTCACCCGGCAGCTCGTGACGGACGAAAAGGAAAAGGCGGAGCACGTGATGCTTGTCGATCTTGGCCGCAACGACATAGGACGTGTCGCGTCGACCGGCACAGTGCGCGTGGAAAATTTCATGCACGTCGAGAAGTTCTCTCACGTAATGCACATAGTCTCCGATGTGATCGGAACGATAGATGCAGGCAGAGATGCCGTCGAGACGCTCGCGGCGTGTTTTCCCGCCGGGACGCTGAGTGGGGCGCCGAAAGTCCGCGCCATGGAAATCATCTCAGAGTTAGAGACTACACCGAGACAAATCTACGGCGGAACTGTCGGTTATATAGATTTCAACAATAACATGGACACATGCATTGCCATCAGGACGTTCGTTGTAGAGGGGGACACCGCTTATCTGCAGGCGGGAGCCGGAATAGTGTACGATTCCGATCCGGAACGCGAATACAATGAGTCATTGAACAAGATGAGGGCCAATCTGGAAGCGGTTAAAGTACTGGATAAGTTTCAATGATTCTTTTGATAGATAACTACGATTCCTTCACATACAACCTGTACCAGTATCTTTCCGAGCTTGGGGCAGATGTTTCGGTTGCTCGCAATGACAAAATCACGCTCGAGGAAATCGGAAGAAAACAGCCTGAAGCGATCGTAATTTCTCCCGGCCCGAAAACGCCTGCCGAGGCCGGAATATCGGAGAACGTCATAAAGACGTTTCACAAGTCCGTGCCTATACTTGGCGTTTGCCTTGGACATCAAGCAATCGGCGAAGTCTTCGGAGGACGGATCGTCAAGGCGCCTGTCCCGATGCACGGGAAAATCTCGCAAATCTTGCATAACGGCAGATCGATATTTAATTCTCTTCCAATACCTTTTCCCGCGACGAGATATCATTCGCTGATCGTCGACAGGCAAGATTTGCCAGCACAGCTTGATGTCATTTCGTGGACGGAAGACAACCTAATCATGGGATTGAAGCATCGCGATTATCCGACTGTCGGCGTCCAATTTCATCCCGAGTCCATAATGACGGACAACGGAAAAACCCTTCTTCAAAACTTTCTTGATGGAAGAATCTGATATGAGCACCACTATCAATCATGCCCCGAACAACGATCGCATGTCAATCCTAGAGGCGCGTCAAAGGGATATTTGGCGAATTTTCAAGATAATGTCCGAGTTTGTCGATGGATTCGACCTTCTCAGCAGGGCATCGCCCGCTGTCTCTATTTTTGGATCTGCGAGAATGAAGCCGGGAAGTAAGTACTACGAGCTAACGCGCCAGGTAGCTTACGAGCTAGCAAAGACCGGTTACGCGATAGTCAGCGGCGGTGGCGGTGGCTTGATGGAAGCCGCCAATCGCGGAGCGCGCGAAGCGGGGGGAGAATCTATCGGACTCAATATCGAGCTGCCTTTTGAGCAGAAATCGAATGACTACATAGATCAGGATAAATTGATGACCTTTCAGCACTTCTTCGTCCGAAAGGTGATGTTTGTAAAGTACGCGCAGGGATTCGTGGTCATGCCTGGTGGGTATGGTACCCTCGACGAATTTTCCGAGGCAATCACTCTAATACAGACAAAGAAGACGAAGAGGTTTCCGGTAATCCTGATGGGGAAGGAGTATTGGGAAAAGCTTCTTGCATGGATAAAGGAGACCGCTCTCGCCGAAGGAAGCATTTCAGAGGCTGACCTTGACATCTTTAACGTTTGTGACGATCCGGCGGAGGCGGTCAGCATAATTACAGACTTTGGGATCAGGCACGGATATGTCACGAATTTCTAAATCTTTCGTCTTCGTGGGCGTACCGATCGGCATCTTGCTCGCGGCGCTCTTTGCGATATTCACACATCAATTCGGACTTGGCACTCCATCAAACTCTGTCGGTGCGAGCTATGTAAGCCGTTTGTCGACTTACCACATCCCGGACACGCTTGAATTCTGTGGGGAAGGGATGCCTCTCCGTGATGAATACGTCCGGCGTAGGATGGAACAGGCATTCTACATAGAATTGTCCGACGCGCAGATAATTCTGGATCTAAAGCGCAGTGCCGTATATTTTCCGTATATCGAAAAGAAGCTGCGGGAAATGAATCTGCCTCAGGATCTCAAGTATCTGCCTGTGGCAGAAAGCGCTCTGAGAAATCTTGTCTCTTATGCTGGGGCTGCGGGGATATGGCAATTCACGAGAGCGACTGCATGGCGCTACGGACTCATCGTCAATTATAATGTCGATGAGCGCTACAATTTTAGAAAGGCAACAGTTGCCGCGCTGAAATATCTTTCAGACCTGCACTCGGTGTTCGGCAACTGGACCACTGCCGTCGCCGCGTACAACATGGGACAAAACGGAATGCTTGCCACCGTTCGTTACCAGATGACTCATGATTACTACGATTTGCACCTCAACGACCAGACCTCACGGTTTATTTTTAGGATCGTCGCCATAAAACAAATAATGTCGCATTACCGGAGGTATGGATTCGATCTGAATGCCGATGAATTCTACCCGGCTCCTCAAACCAAACTTGTGGACGTGGGAA